>DATCVB010000060.1:0-32761 GCA_036567185.1 Methylotenera sp. | reverse complement strand
GAACATGTGGAATGTACCGCCGAATGGCAACAAGCCACCGTGCAATGCCATACCGTTCATGATCGCGAACATACCGAATTCACGTACACCGTAAGAGATGTAGTTACCTGGCTCTTTACCAGATACGTGTTTGAAGCTTGGTGCTGCTGTCAGGTTAGAACCTGTCAAGTCAGCTGAACCGCCCAGGAACTCTGGCAAGATTGGTGCTAATGCAGTAATTGCGTTTTGTGACGCTTTACGTGTTGCAACGCCTTCAGCTTTTTCGTTAGTTGCAGCGATGAATGCATCGGTTGCTTCTTTCCAGTTAGCTGGCAAGTCACCTGCCATACGGCGTTTGAATTCTGCAGCTTCTGCAGGGAATGCTTTAGCGTAAGCATCAAACTTAGCGTTCCAGTCTGATTCCAGTTTAGCGCCTTTAGCTTTTTGATCCCAGCCAGCGTAAACGTCAGCAGGAATTTCAAATGGAGCGTGTGGCCAGCCGATAGCAGCACGAGTAGCAGCAACTTCAGCGTCGCCTAATGCAGAACCGTGGCAGTCATGGCTACCTGATTTGTTTGGTGAACCTTTACCAATGATTGTTTTACAGCAGATCAATGATGGTTTATCTGTCACTGCTTTAGCAGCTTTAATCGCAGCATCAATAGCGTCAGAATCGTGACCATCTACTGATTGAACGTGCCAGCCGTAAGCTTCAAAGCGTTTAGCTGTGTCGTCTGTGTACCAGCCTTCGATATGACCGTCGATAGAAATACCGTTGTCATCCCAGAACGCAACCAATTTGCCCAAGCCCCATGTACCAGCCAAAGCACAAGCTTCGTGTGATACACCTTCCATCATACAGCCATCACCCAGGAAGCAGTATGTGTAGTGGTCAACGATGTCGTGACCTGGTTTGTTGAACTGGCTAGCCATTAATTTTTCAGCCATCGCAAAACCAACCGCGTTGGTGATACCTTGACCTAATGGACCTGTCGTTGTTTCAACGCCTGGTGCATAGCCGTATTCAGGGTGACCAGCACAGCGTGAATGCAATTGACGGAATGACTTGATGTCTTCCATGTTTAAATCGTAACCGGTCAGATGCAATAAAGAGTAGATCAGCATTGAACCGTGGCCGTTAGAAAGCACAAAGCGGTCGCGATCAGCCCAGTTTGGATTAGTTGGATTGTGACGCATATTGTGATTCCACAATACTTCTGCAATCTCAGCCATACCCATAGGCGCACCTGGGTGGCCTGAGTTGGCTTTTTGCACTGCATCCATGGATAACGCACGGATGGCATTGCATAAATCTTGACGTGTTGCCATTGTTTTCTCCCTAATGATTAGAACTTGAGGACTTATGAAAGATGACGGTTTGCGCGAAACCCCATAAAACCTTAAATGAACGATTCAAAAAGCCAGTAAATTAAACCGCTTTTCCTTGAAGGCTAAATTATTGCTTAGATAGCCTTTTTCGGCAAGTACAACATCAGAAAAGTCTCTTTATAATCAGTGTATGTAACCGCACTCACGAATAGCTTTTAGCTATTGGCAGCTTGAATTCGCTACAATCAGCACATTAAAACTCAATCTTTTGCCCGGTTAATGCCGACTGCAATGCCAGTTCAATTGCACGGCAATTCGCTTTTGCATCTTCAAATGACAGGTGCGGCTGCTTGTCATTCAGCACACAATCACTGAAATGTTCGATTTCCAGATTAAAGTGATTGCTCGGTGCAAAGCGCTCTTCGGCATATTTGCCGTCTTCCAGCGCCCAGGAAATAACCGGCACATCATTCTGGAACACCCAGGCTGCATGGCATTTTACCCAGCCTTTGGTGCCGATAATTTCATACTCGGACTTGCGTGAACGCTCAAAGCTGATGTCAAAATGACCGAAACGCGCACGTCCTTCTGCATCCATACCAAAATCCAGTACGCCGCTGGTTACGATATCCGCACCGGCGTCATTGAACTTAGCATGCGCCACCACAGACACTGGCTCAAGCGGTTGGTAATTTTGTGCCGCATTGCCCAAGCCAAAGCACCAGCGCAATGAATGGATCGCATACGGCCCGATGTCCCACATCGCACCGCCGCCGGAGTCAACGCCATTGGCAATACGGTACATACGTGCCGGGCGCATTAAAAACGAGTAACTGGCACGCACGGAAAGCACGTCACCGATCAAGCCTGAAGCAACGATTTCCTGCACACGCGCATGCTGCGGATGGAAGCGGTACATAAAACCTTCCATCACTTTGACGTTATTATTAATGGCAGCCGCTTCAATCGCTTCAATATCCTCGACTGTGAGCGCCATCGGCTTTTCGATCAGCACATGCTTGCCTGAATTGATCGCATGCATCGCCCATGTGACATGCTCATTATTCGCCATCGGGCAATAAATCGCTTCTACGTTCGGGTCCTCTATCAAAGCCAGTAAGCTGTCATAACATTGCACACTGTTAAGATCAAAACCCTGAGGCGCGTATTTTTCCAATGTTGCTTTTGCTGCACCGTCACGACGACTCGCTATCGCCACCAGTTGCGAATTAGGCGCTTCGATAATGGCTGGCAGTAAACGCTCATTCACGCGGGCAGCGCCTAAAATACCCCACTTCAATTTTTTATCTGTCATGACTATTTCCTTTTATTAATTACTCAGCGAACCACTTAATACTGCAGCCGATACTGGCTATCTGCTCTTTTGGTCCGTTGCCAGTTTCTGCAATCAACCTCATTGCATTAAACAGGTCTCTTGGATTATCAGCCGGCGGCTCACCTCTGCCAGCCGCATCAAAGCGGCCGCGATACTGCAATTCAAGATTTTTGTTATAGCCGAAGAAATCCGGCGTGCAAACTGCGCCATAAGCTTTTGCTACTTCTTGTGTTTCATCCAGCACATAGGGAAAAGAAAAATCGAATTGCTTTGCTTCCTCCTGCATTCGCTCATAAGAGTCTTCCGGATAGTTTTTGGTATCGTTACTCTGGATAGCAATCGTATTAATACCGTATTTCAGCAACTCGCGGCAATCTGCCACCAGCCGCGTTTTAATGGTTTTAACATATGGGCAATGATTGCAGATAAACATCACCAGCAAGCCATTCTCGCCTACGCTATTAGCAAGCGTGTAGCGTTTACCATCAACACCGAGCAGATCAAAATCTGCAGCAGGCTGTCCAAAATTACATACGGGGGGATTCAAGCTGGCCATCTTTTCTTCCTTATTTCGTTATACTTTCATAATGCAGCAACAGCACAGTAATGTGCACGACAATATTGACACTGATATTATCACTTTTGTTTTCGTTTTTTTGATCTTTTGGAGTCGCCTTAACTTATGGCCAACCTACGCTTTTTTACTGACTCACCGCTTGCACTGAATGCCGACATACAGCTGTCAGAGAGCGCGGCGGCACATGCCACACGCGCACTGCGCCTGAATGTTGGCGACAACGCCATCATATTCAATGGCGATGGATTTGATTACGACTGCACGCTGACTTCAGTTAAAAAAAATATGGTGACGGCAACCATCACTGGCGCGAATGCGATCAATAATGAGCCCCCGCTCGACATCACTTTGCTGCAAGGCATCTCCAGCGGTGACCGCATGGATTTCACCATACAGAAAGCGGTTGAGCTCGGGGTAAAAAAGATTCAGCCCATCAACAGCCAGCGCAGCGTGGTAAAGCTCACACAAGACCGCGCCGAAAAACGCATTGAGCACTGGCAGAATGTCGCAATATCCGCCTGCGAACAATCCGGGCGCGCTTTTGTACCCAAAGTATTGCCACCACTTTCTCTGGAAAACTGGCTGAGCCAGAATCCTTACGATAATACATTACGCATTTTACTTAACCCGGTTGGCGCCAAGCGCCTGACAGAGATAGAAAAACCTGCTGCAACGATTGAGTTGCTGATCGGTGCTGAAGGTGGTTTGAGCCAGGCTGAAATTGATCTGGCAAGCTCCCAGCATTTTCAATCCATTGTTTTGGGCCCACGTATTTTGCGCACAGAAACCGCAGCTTTAACCGCTATTTCTGTCATGCAGGCGTTGTGGGGTGATTTTTAATTACAAAAAACCAGCTTAAATACATAAAATTATTGCGAATAAAACATATTTAAAATATATTTATGTTTTATTTACAAAATTTAACACCATGCCACTCGGTTTATCCATACGCAAGCGGCGCAAACTGCTGAATATCACCTTACAGGAGCTTGCCAGCGCCACCGGCGCAGACAGCGGAAACTTGTCGCGCATCGAGCGCGGCGCGCAAGGTGTCAGCGAGACACTTCTGCGTAAAATCTGCACTGCGCTCGACTGCACACCAGCTTATCTTTACGCGTTGACCGAGTCGGCAAGCGCCAGCAATTCAGCGCCTTTCAGCGTCAAAAAGCCGCAGGAATTTGTAAGCTGGTTCCGTTCGGTCGCGCCTTACATTCATGCATTCGGCGGCCGCACTTTTGTAATTGCCTTTGGCGGCGAAGTCGTTAATGAAAAACAATTCATCACACTTTCGCATGATCTTAATTTACTTGCCAGCCTCGAGGTCAGGCTGGTACTGGTACATGGCGCCCGCCCGCAGATTGAAGAACGTCTGCGGCGCGCCAAACTGGAAACCAAACTGGCCAATGGTTTGCGCGTGACTGATGACGAAGCGATGGAAGCAGTAAAAGAAGCGAACGGCGCAATCCGTGTAGATATCGAGGCGCAGTTATCCATGGGCCTGATTAACTCGCCCATGGCTGGCAGCGACATCCGTGTTGCCAGCGGCAACTTTGTGACAGCAAAACCTTTAGGCGTCAGAGATGGTGTCGACCTGCAGCACACTGGCGAGGTACGCAAAGTCAATGCCGCTGCGATTCAAAAACGGCTGGATGACGGCGAACTGGTGCTGCTATCACCGCTTGGCTACTCACCGACCGGCGAAGCATTCAACCTTTCACTAGAAGATGTTGCCGTCAGTACCGCAATAGCGCTCGATGCAGACAAGCTGATTTTCCTGATGGATTCCGAAGGTGTACACAATCTGCGCGGTGAACTGCTGCGCGAAATGACTGCGAAAAAAGCTAAAAACCTGCTGCTGCACGTGACAGACAATGAAGACGCAATCAACACCTCGGAAGATATTGTTTACTACCTGCCAGCTGCCGTTCGCGCCTGCGAACATGGCGTTGCACGCACACACCTGATAAGTCGTCACATTGACGGCGCGATTATTCAGGAACTGTTCACGCACGAAGGTATCGGCACCATGGTAACCGAACTGGGTCTGGAGACCATGCGCCAAGCCGATATCGATGATGTAGGTGCTATTCTGCAATTAATCGAGCCGCTGGAGGCGGAAGGCGTACTCGTTAAACGCGGACGTGAGCGCATTGAGATGGAGATCAATTATTTTCAGGTCATGGAGCACGACAATCGTGTGATCGGCTGCGCGGCTTTATATCCGTTTAATCAGGAAAAAACGGCAGAATTTGCCTGCCTAGCGGTTGATCCGCAATATCGTGGTGGCGGTCGTGGCGACAAGTTATTTCATTTTTGCGAAGATCTGGCACGACAACTTGGTTTCAACACCCTGTTCTGTTTAACCACACATACTGAACACTGGTTTCTGGAACGCGGCTTTACTGAACAGAACGTAGATAAACTGCCGGCAGAAAAGAAAAAGTTCTACAACTTCCAGCGTAAATCCAAAGTATTCATCAAGCGCCTGTAAGGCGCTAGAACCACTCTGGCATTGAATATTTTTTAACAAAAATCTTTTCAAAAAAACCTGCCGGTTTTTGGTTACAATATCGCATAAAAATATTGCAACATCTACTCTACGGAACCCCTATGCTCAACCAAACCACTGCTACCCAAAAAGCCAAGACACTTGCTGAAGCGCTGCCTTATATCAAACGCTTTTTTGATAAAACCATCGTGATCAAATACGGCGGTAACGCTATGACCGATGAGCACTTAAAAGAATGTTTTGCCAAAGATGTAGTGCTACTGAAGCTGGTAGGCATGAACCCGGTTGTAGTGCATGGCGGCGGCCCGCAGATTAATGAAATGCTGGATAAACTCGGTAAGAAAGGTGAGTTTATTCAAGGCATGCGCGTCACTGATGAAGAAACCATGGACGTAGTTGAGATGGTGCTGGGCGGCCAGGTAAACAAAGAGATTGTAAACCTGATCAATCGTCACGGCGGCAAAGCAGTTGGCTTGACCGGACAGGATGGCAATTTCATCCATGCACACAAATTGATGATGGAAGACAAGGACGATCCAACCAAATTTATCGATATCGGCCAGGTTGGTGAAATCAGCGCAATTGACCCGAGCATTATCAACTTTCTGGATACCGGCGATTTCATTCCGGTAGTAGCGCCTATCGGCGTCGGCAAAGATGGCGAAACTTACAACATAAATGCCGATGTAGTCGCTGGAAAGCTGGCTGAAATCCTCAACGCAGAAAAACTGATTCTACTGACCAACACGCCGGGCGTACTAGATAAAAACGGTGAACTGCTGACAGGCCTGACACCCAGACAGATTGATGACATGGTAGCAGACGGTACACTCTCAGGCGGCATGCTGCCAAAAATCAGTTCGGCGCTTGATGCTGCAAGAAGCGGTGTAAAAGCGGTGCATATTATCGACGGGCGCGTAGAGCATGCCCTGCTGCTGGAAGTACTGACCGATGAAGGGGTTGGCACGCTGATTAAGGCAAAATAATTAGCATCTTTCAACCACACCGCCGAGGCTATTGATTGAAAAAAATCTGGATCTTTGACCTGGACGATACGCTGCATAACGCCTCGGCACACATTTTCCCTGTCATGAACCAAACCATGACGCAGTACATCATGGATCATCTTGATCTGGATGAAAATGCAGCGCATAACCTGCGCAAGCATTACTGGCGGGTCTATGGCGCTACGCTAAAAGGCCTGGTACGCCATCACAATACAGACCCCTACCACTTCCTTGAAGAAACGCATCAACTCGCGAACCTGCATGACATGGTGATTCAGGTGAAACGCTTGCGCCATACCCTGAATAACCTTGAGGGACGCAAACTGGTGTTCACTAATGCACCGCGTAGCTACGCTTTACGCGTACTGGACATCATGGATATTGAGGACGTCTTTGAGCTGATATTCAGCGTTGAATCCACAAAGTTCCACGCCAAGCCATCCGTGCGCGGCTTTCAGCAATTACTCAAAACCATCAAAGCCAAAGCCAGTGACTGCATTATGCTGGAAGACAATTTAGAGGCATTAAAAACTGCAAAGAGATTAGGCATGAAGACCGTGTGGGTTAGCAAGAAACTGCATAAACCCAATTATGTGGATTATCGCGTGTCATCAGTGTTAGCACTCACTCACATTAAGATATAATATTACCGCTACTACAAACAAGGATAATCACATGGCAGGCGAACGCAAACAGCAAATCTTACAAACACTGGCCAAAATGCTGGAAGCTCCTAAACGTGAAAAAATCACTACAGCAGCATTGGCAGCCAAGCTGGAAGTCTCTGAGGCAGCACTTTACCGTCACTTTGCCAACAAGGCACAGATGTTTGAAGGCCTGATCGCATTCATCGAAGAAACTATCTTTGGTTTGATTAACAAAATCAGCAGCGAAGAAACCGAGGGTTTACGTCAGGTGCATCGCACTATTACCATGCTGCTGCTATTTGCAGAAAAAAACCCTGGTATGACACGCGTGCTGATCGGCGATGCACTAGTAAATGAAGATGAAAAATTACAGCTGCGCATCAACCAACTCTATGACCGTATTGAAGTCACACTTAAACAAAGCTTGCGCATTGCAGAGACGCAGTCAGGCAGACCCGGCAACGCAGAAGCGCAGGCCAACCTGATTATTTGCTATGTTATCGGACGCTGGCAACAATACGCCAAAAGTGGATTTAAACGTAAACCGACTGAATTTGTTGTACAGCAGTTGTCTAACCTGCTTTAACTAAACTTTAAATAACATAGAGACCTTTACACGAAGTATTTCTACCTAAAAGCTTATCGATTTCGTCATTCCGGCATACGACTTTGCAAGCGCTTCAGCGCTTAGCAAATCGGAGTGCTTGTGGTGCAGAGGCCGGAATCTAGGACTTGTGAATACTAGCTTTTTCACAATTAATAACCATTCGTGACTGCAATTTTGACTGCATACCGGCCTTTCGAGTGTGAATAATGTGCTATCGCACATATATTCCACGGTGAAGACCTTTACGGTCTCGCCGGTATGACGTTATTTTTAAGATTAGCTATAGCTGTTGAAAACTTGGCTATAATATTGAATTAACTTAGCCCCCTAAACCCTAGTTGCCGACTGATCAGGAGAAAGTTTTGCAAGGTACAATTTTCGGTTTTACAGAAGCCCAGATCGCCGAACTCGGCATGACCTATGGTGTAGGCGGCCTTATGCTGCTCATGGTATTCATTGTCGGGCATCTGGCATGGCAATGCAAAGTAGGGAAATTTGGTACTTTTATTTTATTTCTGGGCCTGACTTTCGGCCTGGTTGGATTTATCGCCAAATACTTCATTCAGCATTCACTTGGTATTTGAATTCACTAGCAAACAGTCTTTAACCGCTTCCAGCCTCGCCTCAAATACTTTCTCCTTAATTTGCTCCGGTTCAGTACAGGCTATGGCTACGGCACCCGCATCTACTGCAGCCGCTGCTTGCAATACTTTAACCATTAACTCGGCCGCCGGGGTCTCACAATCGGCATAGCCGGTCCTGCCACGTGAATCAGCCTCACAGGCTTTCAGAAAATCCATAAATCTTTCCGGCTGACGAATAGCATCAAGCTCAATCAAGAACTCAAGCAAAGTGCCTGGGCGCATCTGCGGTGCCTGATGCAGCTTGCCATGAAATCTGGCAGTCATCACGCCCAATTCCTTGCAATTATTCGGGACCCGCAGACGTTTACACACCTCTTTTAATAAATTGGCACTACGCTGTTCATGCCCAATGTGCTTAGGCAACAACTCGCGCGGCGTTGTGCCTTTGCCTAGATCATGCATCAGCGCTGCAAAACGAATCGGCAAACTGAAATTCTGGCTAGCAGCATAGTCAATTACCATCATGATATGCACGCCGGTATCTATTTCCGGATGATGCAGTTCGGGTTGCGGGATACCCCAGAGCCTATCAAGCTCGGGCAGTATCTTCTGTAACGCGCCGCAGGCACGCAGTACTTCAAACATGCGCGATGGCTTTTGCTCCATCAAACCCTTGGCTAATTCTTGCCAGACACGTTCGGCTACCAGCGCATCGACTTCGCCGGCTTCTACCATCTGCCGCATCAACTGCAAAGTTTCCGGCGCCAGATTAAAATCCATCAGTCGCGCCGAAAAGCGTGCAACACGCAGTATTCTTACCGGGTCTTCGGCGAATGCATCACTAACGTGACGCAATATTTTAGAATTAATATCGGCAATACCGTTAAATGGGTCAACCAATTGGCCGTCATCGGCTCTTGCAATCGCGTTAATCGTCAGATCACGCCGTGCCAGATCCTGTTCCAGCGTAACTTCCGGCGATGCATATATGGCAAAGCCTTTGTAACCTTTGGCAGTTTTACGCTCAGTACGTGCCAATGCGTATTCATCACGCGTTTCAGGATGTAAAAAAACCGGAAAGTCCTTACCTACCGGTTTAAAGCCAGCGGCTAGCATCTCCTCCGGCGTGCTACCAACGACTACATAGTCTTTATCTTTTACCGCAAACCCCAGCAGCTCATCACGAACTGCGCCACCAACAATATAGGTCTGCATCGCTTGTGCCAAAGTTATCTCGCAGCAACGCTTCTAAAGCTATCGTATTTACCGCGCAGTGTAGAATCCACCAGATACTCCGGAATTACCGCCTCCAGGCTTGCCGGTACGACGTCAAAAATTGCCGGGAATGGCTGTTGGCTTATGCTATCCACTTCCATTGAGCGTACATTGTCGCGTGACATCAGCTTAACAGGCAGCAATTCCATCATAAAAGCCTGCGTATATGACAACCTGTCAGACAAACCGATAATCGGACGCTTAACCCCGAGTGTAGTCATAACCTGCTGCACCAACTCACGGAAACTATAGATCTTGGGGCCGGCCAGTTCATAGACCTGACCATAGGTCTGCGTATTTAGAATGCTCGCAGCGAAGCAGCTTGCTACATCCTCCACCCAAACTGGCTGAAATTTAGCATTCGGCTTTGCCAATAATACTACTGGCAGAAACTTGATTAATGTAGCAAACAGATTAATAAAACTATCGCCACGACCAAATATGATAGATGGCCGGAATATAGTGATATTCAGTTTTTGCGCAAATGCCAGCAAAGCAGCCTCGCCAGCAGCTTTCGATCTCAGATATTCACTTGGCGCATGGCTATCGGCTTGCAGGCTACTCATCTGTACAATACGTTTAATACCTGATGCATCACAGATTTTTGCAAGACGTGCCGGCAGCTCATGATGCATCGCATCAAAGCTGACTCGACCACTCTGATGCAGAATACCAATCAGGTTAACCACCGCATCAGCACCGCTTAACGCAACAGCCAGCGCCTGATCATCCATTATATTGCACTCGACCACAGTGACATTAGGCAGCAAGGACAAATGCTTGGCTGAATCGCGCCTGCGCGTGAGCACTGTGACTGCATAACCGGCCTGATCTAATTTAGCTACAACACTACTGCCTACAAAACCTGAACCACCTAATACACATATTTTTCTTGATTGCATGTTAAACCTTTAAATTTCCTCAAATTTATTACTTATGCCTTGCTATAAAGCATACTTATTCTTCATCCGGCTCAGCCATTGTATGTACCGGCTTATTTGTGCCCGGGATAACGCCTAAGCGAGACTTCAAGCTTAGTGCAGATCGTCCTAATCTAGGTACATACATCTGCGCATTAGCCATCACCTTTTGTACATAACTTCTTGTTTCAGCAAACGGAATTGACTCGATATAAATTGCGGCTTCCATAGGCTCCTTTGCCTGCCAGCGCTTAGCGCGGCTTGGTCCGGCATTATAAGCAGCGGTCGCCATCACCGACTGTCCGTTCATAAGCTCAAATGTATAGCGAATGTAGTGAGTACCAATACTGACGTTAGTAGTTAAATCATGTATCAACTCATTATTATAGTCATTCATGCCAATGCGTTTCGCTACCCATTTCGCAGTGGCTGGCATGATTTGCATGAGCCCTGCCGCACCAACTCCGGATTTTGCATGATGCATAAAGCGGCTTTCCTGACGCGCCAGACCATAAATCCAGGCTTCATCCACGCCTTCATTCTCTGCTGCGGCACGAAACAAGTTACGATAAGGCGTTGGATAGCGCAAATTAAAATCATGCAGCTGTTTGGTATTATCTGCTGTTGCAATCGCAATGTCATACCACTCCTGGCGCAGTGCGTATGCCGCCGCCGCCAGTAATTGTTTATCATCAAAATTGCGTGTAGCCCAAACCCATTCAGCCTTCGCTTCCCAGCGCATACCCAGCTTCTGCAGCTCCAGTGAACGCTTGATTGCCGGCTGGCTGGCAATTGCAGTAACTTCAATGTCTGAAACCTTATATTCCTGATCTACATTGCCGATAGTGCTCTCAACATCTTCTGCGGCAAGCCAGCCATAATAATGACGCTCTGTAGATAACGGCCCCAGAATCTTATTGGCTTCTACTGTTAATCCCTTTTCATTCAAGGCGCGGCCTTTCCAGTAGCGCCATGCACCTTCCTGCTGCTGCTCAAGTGGCATCAAGGGGATTATTGCATCTACAATATCCCAATTCTGCTCACGCAATGCGGCGCGTACTTTCCATGCGAGCTGTTCTTTATCCAGACTGGTATTTTTTGCCAAGGCATAATACTCAAGCGCTTGCGGGTTGTGCGCGCGTGCTGCATGGTAAGCAACGCGGCTCCACGCGAAAGCACGGTCATTAGCGGTAAGTTTATTTTGCAACTGCTCCAATACCTCGACCGCTTCCTTCACGTTACTGCGTGCCAGCCGATCTAGCGCAAACAGGTTAGTCTCTATCCCTGAACGTGTTTTAAACGACACACTGATTTTAGCCACAGTTTTTTTGCTTCCAGATTTTACAACTGCGGCTTTATCATCCAGTAATGTTTTAGGCGTTTGGTTGGCTATATCGAGCAGCTTGAGATCTTTTTCATCAAAATCCGCAATACGTCCAGCAATACCTTTAGCTAAAGGCAGTTTTCCATTTTGCAGTGCCAGCCTGAACCTGTCCCAGAGGTCATCGGATGTAAGTGCACCAGCTTTCTGCATGGCATCAAACAAAGGATTGCAGCTAGAGGGCAAATCTGCCGTGGTCATCCACAGTTTTTTAGTCTGGCCGGCAATATCCGCTCCTGGACCTTCAGCGATGTTTTTACCAAACAAGGCATAACACTGCACAGCCGTATCTTCACGTTTATAGTTGGAATATTGCTCAAAAAATACTTGCCAGTCCTGCTGCTTACCCAGCTTTTTGAGCCATTCACCACGCAGGCGCTCGGCAAAAGGGTAGTTTCCGTATTTGGTGAGGAAATTCTGCACCTCATCATTTTCGGCCGCATCCAGTCTTAACAGCATCAGCCAGTAATCTGCATAGGGAGCCAGCAGATACTGCTGTTGATTAAGCTCAGCCAGATCTTCGGCCAAGGCCGTTTCATTCTTGACATTGTAAGATTCGCGCGCATGCTGGAATAATGCCTGGTCGGATATTGCCAGCACTGGTGTTGAAAACAATGCGCAGCACAGCAATACCAAACCTGTATAGCTTGGTGAATATTTGCGCATGATATTGATAGTGAGCCTAAACATAGAATATACGCCGTAATAAAAACAGCACGGCTGCTACCATTGCAAGATATAGTGAATATTTAATTAGCTTTTTGAAATATTGCAGATATTTTTTGTCGTCGTATAGCAAATACAGGCCTAGCAACACCATTGCGGCAATCACCAGTAAAACAAATGTCAGGCGCATCATTAACACTTTTCTCGCCCCTTTCTAGATATTACAATTTGCTTACGAACTCATTCACTTGCCACTAACTTTTGGTCTATCCAAATCAGACCTTCAATCAGAAAACCGGTTCCGGCACCAAGTGCTTAGCTTGTGGCTGGAACGCTTCTGGCGCATCCTGCAACTGCTCAAATGTAGTGTATTCCCATGCAGAGTCATCTTGCAACAAGGCACGTAACAGCTGGTTATTTAATGCATGGCCGGATTTGTAGGCATAAAACGCGCCTAATATCGGGTGCCCCAGCATATACAGGTCGCCAATGGCATCCAGTACTTTATGTTTTACAAACTCGTCGTCGTAGCGCAGGCCATCAGTGTTCAGCACGCGATATTCATCGAGCACAATTGCATTTTCAAGACTACCGCCACGCGCCAGACCATGTGAGCGCAGATACTCAACCTCATGCATGAAGCCAAACGTGCGTGCACGGCTGATTTCCTTGATATACGAATCTGCAGCAAAATCTATTTTGACGTTATTACCGGACTGCTCGAACACCGGGTGATCAAATGCGATCGTAAAATCTATTTTAAAACCATGATACGGTTCAAAACGTACCCACTTATCGCCTTCAACCACTTCTACAGTTTTTTTAACGCGTATGAACTTCTTAGGAGCAGGCTGTTCCACAATGCCTGCTTCCTGTAATAGAAATACAAAAGGGCCTGAGCTTCCATCCATAATAGGAATTTCAGAAGCATCGACATCGATATAAACATTATCTATACCTAAGCCGGCCAGTGCCGACATGATATGTTCAACAGTTGCAACGCGCGCGCCATTGGCTTCCAATGCCGAGCACATTCTTGTGTCATGCACGGCATCAGGAGTCGCCACGATTTCATTAGGCAGAGGCAGATCCACCCGTTTGAAAACAATGCCAGTGTCAGGTGCAGCCGGGCGCAGGGTAAGAGTAACCTTTTCGCCGTTGTGCAAGCCAACGCCTGTGGCGCTGATTGTCTTTTTTAATGTGCGTTGCTTTAACATGCCTATATCAATATCCCTAATAAACCTTTTAGAGGCCAAGCCCTTTTATCGGTCTTGCAAACTGCCTTGCCCTGCTTTAAAGATAACGCCTCCGAACCAAGCCAAAACTTTCGTTGACAACTCCACTCACGCAGAACTTTTGTTCTGCATGTTAGCTTTTTATCTTAATAATCAAGCAAATAATAACATATTTAGCTTAAGCACGCTTTAGCTATGCCGTTACCATCTGCTGGCAAGTTTGCTTTAAGCGCGATATTTAGTCAGCCTGTTTGCGTAAAAATGCAGGAATATCGTATTCCTCTACACCTGACATTTTCATCGCTTCAACCTGTGCACGGCGGCTATTGGTACCGAATACTGCAGGTGCATCATCCTCGATAATTGCAGCACCGCCAACAAACACTGGCTGATTAGTCGTACCATCACGAACCACCTGCTGCGGCATCACACGTAACTCAGGTTTTTGCTGACGGCGCTGTGTGCCGGTCAAGCCTGTTGCCACCATCGTTACACGTAAGCCATCACCCATGCTTTCATCAAATACGTTACCTACAATCACAGTTGCGTCTTCTGCGGTAAAGGCTTTAATTGTATTCATTACGTCGTAGTACTCTTTCATTTTGAAAGAACTTGAAGTCGTGATATTAACCAGAACGCCGCGTGCGTTCGCAAGGTTGACGTCTTCCAGCAATGGGCTGGCGACAGCCTGTTCAGCAGCGATGCGTGCACGCTCTGGACCTGATGCCATGGCAGAACCCATCATTGCCATACCCATCTCACTCATTACAGTGCGTACGTCAGCAAAGTCGACGTTCACAGTACCTGCGCAGTTGATGATCTCGGCGATGCCTGATACCGCATTGTGCAATACATCGTTAGCGGCACGGAAGGCTTCCAGGAACGGTACATCTTCGCCCAATACTTCCATCAGTTTTTCGTTTGGAATCACGATCAGTGAATCTACATACTTGGATAATTCATCTAGACCATCAGAAGCCACTTTAGTGCGTTTTCCTTCAAAAGCGAAAGGTTTGGTCACTACCGCTACAGTCAGAATACCCATCTCTTTTGCGATCTGCGCAATGATAGGCGCTGCACCAGTACCGGTACCACCACCCATGCCCGCAGTGATGAACAGCATATCAGCGCCATCGATCAGCTCAGCGATTGCATCACGGTCTTCCAAAGCAGCTTCACGGCCCACTTCTGGCTTAGCGCCGGCACCCAAACCGCGGGTCAATGCTTCACCAATCTGCAATACCGTTTTAGCCTGGCTCTTTTTCAGCGCCTGCATGTCAGTGTTAGCGCAGATAAACTCTACGCCACCGACGCTTTTTTCGATCATATGTGCAACCGCATTGCCGCCGCAACCGCCTACACCAATGACTTTAATCACAGCTTCCTGTGAATTTTTTTCCATAATCTCAAACATTTTAATGCCTCCTCTTTTTAACTTTATTTACATCTGCCTGAACTACTTTTTTACTGACTTACACTTGCTAACTACTAAAAATTACCTTGAAACCAACTCTTCATTTTTTCCATAATTCTGCCGAATGAACTTGACTCCATCTGACCATTCAAGTGGCGTTCCAGCTGCTGCTTACCCATCAGCACCAAGCCTACGCCTGTTGCATAACGCGGGTTACTTACAACCTCTGATAAACCGCCAACATAACGCGGCATGCCTAAACGTACCGGCATATGGAATATTTCTTCACCCAGCTCCACCATGCCGCGCATCATGGCTGAGCCGCCAGTGATGACGATGCCTGATGCGATCATTTCTTCCATACCGCTGCGGCGTAATTCATTGAGCACCAGCTCATACAGTTCGACTACGCGCGGCTCCAATACTTCAGCCAATGTCTGCACTGATAACTGACGTGGATCACGGCCATCAACGCCCGGCACTTCTACAATCTCGCGTGGATCAGCCAGTTGACGCAATGCACAACCGTGCTTGATCTTGATTTCTTCAGCGGCCTGCGTTGGTGTGCGGAATGCCACTGCCACATCATTCGTCATCTGGTCACCGGCAATCGGCACCACAGCAGTGTGGCGAATCGCGCCCTGCTTAAATACTGCAATATCCGTTGTACCGCCGCCGATATCGACCAGACACACGCCCAGCTCTTTTTCATCTTCGGTCAGTACCGCAAGGCTCGATGCCAGCGGCTGCAGAATCAGGTCGCTCACCTCGATGCCGCAACGTTTGATGCATTTCACAATATTCTGTGCTGCTGCAACTGCGCCGGTCACGATATGCACTTTCACTTCCAGCTTCATGCCGCTCATGCCCAATGGTTCACGCACATCTTCCTGACCATCGATAATGAATTCCTGTGTCAGGATATGCAGAATCTGCTGATCTGCCGGCAGTGCGATTGCCCGTGCGGTTTCAACCACGCGGTCTACATCCATCTGAGATACTTCCGCATCCTTGATCTTCACCATGCCATGTGAGTTAAGGCTCTTGATATGACTGCCGGCAATACCGGTATACACATTGTTGATTTTGCAATCCGCCATCAACTCGGCTTCTTCCAGCGCGCGCTGTATGGATTGCATGGTGGATTCGATATTGACCACCACGCCTTTTTTGAGGCCGCGTGAAATATGCTGACCAAGGCCGATCACTTTCAGCGTACCTTCCGGCTGTAGCTCTGCCACGATGGCGACAATTTTCGAGGTGCCGATATCCAGCCCCACGATTAAATTCTTATCTTCTTTGATTCTGCTCATTGTTCATCCCTTCCGTGCGTTAAATCACGGTTCTTATTTGCTTGTTGCCTGTATCGTTTAACTGTTTATCACTAACCTGTTTGATTTCAGGTTTCACTTCATTCAGTGCTAAACCCTCCGGCTTTACTTCCGGCGCTTTTATGTTCTCAGTCGGCCTGCGTATCGCAAAGCCATTGGGGTAACGTAAATCTGCATAGGTAATTTTCTTATTCAAGCCAGCAATCGTGCTGCTATAAACGTTTGCAAATTTTTCCAGACGCGGCTGCATGTCGACACGCCCCAGCTCCACCACGATGCCATTATTGGTTGTAATCTGCCAGGCACGCCTCGGTGTCAGTGTCAGCGTTGCAATCTGCAAATTTGCTGTTTTCAACACTTTATTAAATGCATCGTATTGCGAAGCCACTTCTATCACACCGTCATTTGGTCCATAAAACACCGGCAGGTCACTGCCTGATGCGGCATGAAACAATTCCCCTTGCCTATTCACCAGAGCCGCATTGCTCCAGCGTGCCAATGCTTGATGCTCTTCTATCATGACTTCAAGCTTATCCGGCCAGCGGCGGCGCACACTGACCTTACGCGCCCAAGGCAGCTTTTCAAATGCATCACGCGCCTTGATCAGATCCAGCGTAAAAAAGTTACCTTTCAGATGTTTCGCTACGATCAACTGCACCTGTTCACGACTCACATGATTCAGTTGTCCATCCACATTCACTTCGCGTAATGGAAAAATCGGCAAATGCACTACCACATATAGCACTGCATACAGCATCACCACCACGCTCAACGCGAACAGCAGATTGGCAATCCAATTCAGTAATGTGGGCTTATGCCACATGCGCAAGCTCCAGCACTTTAATCACAAGTTCATCAAAACTGATGCCGGCTGCTTTTGCCGCCATTGGCACCAGGCTATGGTCAGTCATACCGGGACTGGTATTTACTTCTAAAAAGTAATGTTTACCAGCTTCATCCATCAAAAAATCCACGCGACCCCAGCCTTGGCAGCCGATGGCATTAAAGGCCTGCAATGCCTGCTGCTGGATCTGGGCTTCTTTTTCTGCACTTAATCCGCACGGACACAAATACTCAGTATCGTCACGCAGGTATTTAGCCTCAAAATCATAGAATTCATTTTTCGGCACGATGCGCACGATCGGCAGCGCTTTATCACCGAGAATGCCTACCGTATATTCACCGCCGCCCACAAACTGCTCGGCAATCACCAGCGGGTCTGACTTGGCTGCCAGCTCATAAGCCGCTTTTAACCCGCCGGATGTTTTAACCTTACTGATGCCAATACTGGAGCCTTCATTGGCCGGTTTTACAAACAATGGCAAACCTAATCTTTTTTCAATTGCAGCGAAGTCTGAATCCGCTGTTACCAGTTCAAAAGCTGGCGTACTCACACCGGCTGCTGACCAGATCATTTTGGTTCGCCATTTATCCATACCGATTGCTGAAGCCATCACGCCACTGCCGGTGTAAGGAATGCCGAGTAATTCCAGTGCGCCCTGCATTGCACCATCTTCACCAAAGCGCCCGTGCAGGGAAATCATCGCCATATCAAATGCTTCCAGATCATGCAGCGGACGCTCAGCCGGATCAAAAGCATGTGCGTCCACGCCTTGCCTTTGCAGCGCAGCCAATACAGCCGATCCGCTTTTAAGCGACACTTCACGCTCACCTGATTTACCGCCCAATAACACTGCTACTCTGCCAAAATTACGCATCATTTCCTGACCTCTAATTCACTTTTCTCTAACTCGCTTGCCTTGAGCTCACCTAGTACTTTCACTTCCTGCTGCAACGCGACGCCCTGTTTTTCCAGTACGGTGTCGCGCATGTGTTTAATCAACAATTCAATATCCAATGCCGTCGCACCACCGATATTCACGATAAAATTGGCGTGCTTTTCAGATACCTGCGCACCGCCAATAATGTAACCTTTCAAGCCGCTTGCCTCGATCAACCGGGCTGCATAATCCCCTTCCGGGTTTCTGAACGTTGAACCGGCACTTGGCAGATTTAACGGCTGTGAAGCCAGTCTTTTCGCCAGCAACGCTTTAATCTTTTGTGTTGCCTCATGCGCGTCACCTTGCGCCAACTCCAGCCACGCCGCCACAAACCATTCATCCGCTACCGGCATGGCAATGTGGCGATAAGTCGGTACGAACTCAGCTGCATCACGAGTATTCAGCTCACCGCGTCTATTGATTGTCGTCACACGTTTCACTACATTCCAAGTTTCACTGCCGTAGCAGCCTGCATTCATCGCCAGTGCGCCGCCTACGGTACCGGGGATCCCGGCAAAAAACTCAGCACCCTGCTTGGCTTCTTTAGCGCAGAATTTAGCCAGCTTTGCACAGGTGACACCGGACTCGGCATATACCAGATCACCCTCCATGCGCAACGCTGTTAGCACGTTATGCATGAGCACCACCGTACCGCGCACACCGCCATCGCGCACCAGCAGATTAGAACCCAGACCAATAAAAGTTATCGGTTCGCTAGCATGCAGACTTTGTAAAAATGTACGCAAATCATCCAGGCCAGCTGGAATAAAAAACTGATCGGCACGACCACCCACACGCCAGCTGGTGTAGCGGGCCAAAGGTTCGTTCAACAGTAATTTGCCGTCAAGCTGCGTCATTATTTTGCCAAATCCTTTGTTTTAGCGGCGACTTGTCCGATAGAGCCAGCGCCCATCACAATGACTACATCACCGTCATGTGCCACATCGAATATTGCTTGCGGCAATTCATCGGTGGTTTCCACAAACATCGGCTCTACCTTCCCTGCCACGCGAATCGCGCGTATCAGTGAGCGCGTGTCAGCCGCAACAATCGGCGCCTCGCCAGCGGAATACACTTCAGTCAGCAGCACTACATCTGCGCCTGACAGCACTTTTACGAAATCTTCAAAGCAGTCACGGGTACGCGTGTAACGATGCGGCTGGAATGCCATGACCAGACGGCGGTTCGGAAACGCGCCACGTGCCGCAGCAATCACGGCCTGCATCTCTACCGGGTGATGGCCGTAGTCATCAATCAGGGTAAAGCTACCACCGGCTTTTGCAGCAATTTCGCCATAACGCTCAAAGCGCCTACCCACACCTTTGAACTCTTTCAGAGCTTTAATGATGGCGGTATCCGGCACATTCAATTCATTGGCTATGGCAATGGCCGCCAAGGCGTTCAATACATAGTGATTACCTGGCAGGTTCAAAGTCACATCGAATTCAGTGGTCACGCCGTTAATAATCTGCACGGTAAAATGCATCTTGCCATCATCAGCACGTACGTTCTTGGCACGCACTTTTGCATCTTCACTCAAGCCATAGGTCATTACCGGCTTCGTCACACGTGGCAGAATTTCACGGATATGCGCATCATCAATGCACACCACCGCCATGCCCCAGAACGGCAACTGCTGCAGGAATTCCACAAACGCGCTTTTGAGTTTTTCAAAGCTATGTTCATAGGTATCCATGTGGTCCTGGTCAATATTGGTCACCACGGCCATCACTGGTGTCAGATGCAGGAATGAAGCATCGGATTCATCTGCTTCTGCCACGATATATTCACCGGTACCTAATTTTGCATTGGCATTTGCAGCTTCGAGCTTACCGCCGATCACAAACGTCGGATCCATGCCTGCCTCAGCCAGAATGCTCGCTATCAAACTGGTGGTTGTGGTTTTGCCGTGCGTACCGGCTACCGCAATCCCCTGTCTGAAACGCATTAGCTCAGCCAGCATCAGTGCGCGTGGCACCACCGGTATTTTTTTAGCGCGTGCCGCTTTCACTTCAGGGTTTTCTTCATTCACGGCTGAAGATACGACGACCACATCTGCATCTTTTACATTTTCTTCTGCATGGCCTTGATAAATCGTTGCACCGAAAGCCGCCAGGCGTTTAGTTGTACCGTTAGATGCCAGATCTGATCCTGATACACTAAAGTCCAGATTGATCAGCACTTCCGCAATGCCGCTCATGCCGGAGCCGCCAATACCAACAAAATGCACGTTTTTCACTTTATGTTTCATAGCGCTACCTCCTTGCAAATTGTGGCTACATTGGCGGTTGCTTCAGGCTTGCCCAATGCGCGTGCTCTTTTTGCCATGTCCAAACACTGTTCACGGTTAAGCTCACTCAATATTTCTACCAATTTTTCTACACTCAATTCTTTCTGCTGTACCAAAATGGCTGCACCAGCGTCTGCAAGATAGGCTGCATTCGTAGTCTGGTGGTCATCCACCGCGAATGGAAACGGCACCATCAGCGCACCCAAACCTACCGCTGAAACTTCAGCCACAGTCAGCGCACCTGAACGGCAGATTACAAAATCTGCCCATGCATACATCGCCGCCATGTCATCAATGAACGCACGCGCATCGACTGCTACACCGGCTTTCTCATAGTTATTTTTCAGCACGTCAATATGTTTAACGCCGCTCTGGTGCACAACCTGAGGACGCTGCTCTAAAGGCATTTTTGCCAACGCCAGCGGTATCACTTCATTCAAGGCATGCGCACCCAGACTGCCACCAACCACTAACAAACGTAACGCGCCCTCACGGCCGGCAAAACGCGCTTCAGGTGCTGGCAAATGTGCAATATCAGCCCGCACCGGGTTGCCTACCAGAATTGCCGCATTACCAAACGCCGCTGGAAATGCTGCCAATACATGATCAGCCAGTTTTGCCAGTACTTTATTGGTCAAGCCCGCCACGGAATTCTGCTCATGGATCACCAGCGGCTTGCCCAGCAGTTTTGCCATGAAGCCACCGGGAAATGCCGCGAAGCCGCCCATACCGAGCACGACATCAGGCTGGTGCTGCTTGATCGCACTTTTGCTTTGGCTGAATGCTTTAACCAGTTTCACCGGCAGCAGTAGCCAGCCAGCTAAACCTTTGCCGCGCACGCCCTGCATCTGGATCATGGCCTTGCTGTAGCCTTTGCCTTCAATCAATTTGTTTTCCATGCCGCCTTCAGTACATAACCAGACGATATTCCAGCCGCTGGCTTTTAGATGATCAGCTACCGCCATTGCCGGATAGACATGACCACCGGTACCACCCGCCATTACCATCAGGGTTTTTGTGATTGGCTTACTCATACCGGCAAACCTTTCTGCAAACGCCTATTCTCAAAGTCAATGCGCAATAAAATTGCCATCGCAATACAATTCGCCAGAATGCCGCTGCCGCCGAATGACAGCAAAGGCAGCGTCAGGCCTTTGGTTGGCAGTAAACCCATATTCACGCCCATATTGATAATGCCCTGCACGCCGATCCACACACCCAAGCCCTGCGCTAATAAAGCTGCAAAATAGCGCTCATTCTCAATGGCTTCTTTCGCCATGCCAAAAGCGCGCAATACAATCCAGGTAAACAAGCCAACTACCGTGACCACACCTGCAAACCCAAGCTCTTCTGCAATCACTGCTAACAGAAAGTCAGTATGTGCCTCCGGCAAATACAGCAGCTTCTCTACACTGGCACCTAAACCTACGCCCAACCATTCACCGCGGCCAAACGCAATCAGCGCGTGAGATAGCTGGTAGCCTTTGCCATAAGGGTCAGCCCATGGATCCATAAAACCGATCACGCGCTCAAGACGATATGGTGAGCTCCAGATCAGGAATATGAAGCCGATCACGAGCAGCACGATCAAACCGCCAAAAATACGACCATTGATACCGCCCAGCCACAGGATAGAGATCGAGATCGCTGCAATGACGGCAAAAGCCCCGAAGTCCGGCTCTGCCAGCAGCAAACCACCTACCAGCAGCATAACGAATAGCATCGGCAGGAAGCCTTTTTTAAAGCTATCCATCACGGCCGCCTTGCGCACGGTGTAGTCGGCCACGTACATGGCGGCAAACAGCTTCATAAATTCTGATGGCTGCAGGTTAATCACAAACAATGACAGCCAGCGGCGACTGCCGCCAACCACACGGCCAACACCGGGGATCAGCACCAGCACCAGCAAGGCCAGACCCACTAAAAACAAGTAAGGTGCCATCTTTTGCCACCAGGCGACCGGGATGTTAAATGCGACGAATGCAGCACTTAAACTTACCACCAGAAATATAGCCTGGCGCACCAGATAGTAGCTGCTGTTATTACCTACGGCCTTATCGGCCTCGGCAATCGCAATTGACGCTGAGTAAACCATTACCAGCCCAATACCCAGCAAAATCATGGTGACCCATAGCAGACTCTGATCATAGTTAGGTGCGTTGATACGATCACGGTTGAGCATCGTCACCATCATGATGATTGCTCCAGTCGTTTAACTGCATTTACAAATACTTCCGCACGATGCACATAGTTTTTGAACATATCAAAACTGGCGCATGCCGGTGACAGCAGCACTGCATCTTCTGCCTGCGCGAGTTTTCTGGCGATGTTTACAGCTTCAGGTAAATCTACCGCGTGATATAGAGCCACCCCTGTTTCCAGCAGTTCTTTTTCAATCAGTGGCGCGTCACGGCCTATCAATACTACGGCGCGTGCATTGTCAGTAACCGGCTGTTTCAATGGCGAGAAGTCCTGACCTTTGCCATCGCCGCCGGCGATCAACACCACTTTTTGCGACAAGCCGGAAAGCGCTGCACAGGTTGCACCTACGTTGGTGCCTTTAGAATCATCGAAGTAATCAACATCATCAATATTGGCAACCCATTCCACGCGGTGTGGCAAGCCTTTGAAGTTATACAGGGTTTGAATGATAGGCGCATAATCAATGCCGATACCGCGGCACAACGCTATCGCTGCCAGAGCATTGGCGGCATTGTGCAGGCCGCTGATTTTGAGGTCACGTACATTCATCAGGTCATGCTCACCGCAGCTTAACCAGGTTTCGCCGTCTACAGTTCTTAAGCCATAACTATGCTCATCTTCACCGGCGTCCAGGCCAAACGTTACTTGCGGCAGTTTGGCACGCGCCATCAGCATGCTCCAGGCATCGTCACGGTTCAGCACCTGTAATTTTGCATTGTAGAAAATACGTGCTTTGGCAATGGCATAATCCTGCATGCTGGCGTATCTATCCATGTGGTCTTCAGACAAATTCAGCATGGTTGCCGCATCCACCACTAAATTGCTGGTAGTTTCCAGTTGAAAGCTTGAAAGCTCAAGCACATACACATCCGGCGTTTCCATGCCTAAAGCATCCAGCACCGGTAAGCCGATGTTGCCAGCTACAATAGTTTTTAAGCCTGCTGTTTTGCACATTTCACCGACTAAAGTCGTCACCGTGGTTTTGCCGTTAGCGCCGGTAATGGCAATCACCTTGGCAGCAGCCGGGCGACATTGTGCAAACAGCTCAACATCACCGACAACGGGAACACCGCGTTGAATAGCCGCCTGAATTTCAGGCTCGCTGAGCGCTACACCCGGGCTTGCTACCACGAGATCAACTCCATCGAATATGGCTGCTTTAAATGCACCGGTATACAGTTTTACTTGCGGCAGTTCTACTTTTAGTGCTTCTACGCCCGGTGGATTATCGCGTGTATCGGCAACAGACAAGCGTGCGCCTTGGGCGTGAAGCCAGCGCAATGCTGATAGGCCGGTATCACCCAGTCCTAGCACTAATACTTGTTTGTCTTTTAACGCGATTGTCATGTTTAAAATCTTTACTTATCTAATCTTCAAGCTGGCTAAGCCGATCAGCACCAGCATCATGCTGATAATCCAGAAGCGAACTACCACTTGCGTCTCTTTCCAGCCTTTTTGTTCATAATGATGGTGCAATGGCGCCATCAGGAAAATGCGTTTACCGGTACCGGTTTTGCTTTTGGTGTATTTGAAATAGAGCACCTGTATCGCCACTGAGAATGTCTCCACCACAAACACGCCGCCCATGATGAATAGAATGATTTCCTGACGCACGATTACGGCTACGATACCTAGTGCCGCACCCAATGCCAGCGCACCAACGTCACCCATGAACACTTCTGCCGGGTATGCGTTAAACCATAAAAAGCCTAGACCTGCCCCAACCATTGCCGCGCAGAACACCATGAGCTCACCCGCACCTGGCACATAAGGAATAGACAGATACTTGGCAAAGTAGAAGTGACCGGTCACATAAGCAAATATCGCCAAGGCACCTGCTACCATCACCGTTGGCAGAATCGCCAATCCATCCAGACCATCAGTCAGATTGACCGCATTACTGCTGCCTACTACCACCAGATAAGTCAGCACAATGAATGCCAGGCCGCTCATCGGAATGACCAGACTTTTGAAGAACGGAATTAGCAAAGTAGTTTCTGCAGGCAGAGTTGCAGTCTGCTGCAGAAAAATTGCCACACTCACGCCCACGACAGACTGCCAGAAATATTTCTCTTTGGCAGAGAGGCCTTTTGGATTGCGGTGTACCACTTTGCGCCAGTCATCCACCCAGCCGATAATGCCAAAGCCCAATGTAGTGAACAGCACTACCCACACGAACCTGTTGCTCAAATCTGCCCACAGCAATGTAGAAATTGCGATTGAAATCAGAATCAGCGCACCGCCCATGGTAGGCGTGCCAGCTTTTATCAGATGTGTTTGCGGACCGTCATCACGCACAGATTGACCAACTTTGTAGTAAGTCAGCTTACGAATCAGCGCTGGCCCCATTACAAATGAAATCGTGAGGGACGTAAGCGTCGCCAGCACGGCACGCAACGTAATGTAGTTGAATACATTAAATCCGCGGATATCATGTGCTAACCATTGTGCCAATTCCAGTAACATAATTTTCTCCCTTTATGCCCTATTGCTGTTTCGCTACCAGCAAACTGACTACGCGTTCCATACGCATGAAACGTGAGCCTTTTACCAATACTGTGCTGTTATTATTGAGTTGCGGCAGTACTGCCGCTGCAACTGCCTCCGGTGATTCAAAGTGCTGCGCACCTGTACCAAACGCTGTAACCATTTCCATGCTTGTTTCACCCAGGCAATATAGCTTGGCAAGTCCTGCGGACTTGGCATAAGCGCCGATTTCTGCGTGCATTTTTTTCGCATCCGCGCCCAGTTCACCCATATCACCGAGCACCAGCAATTTTTCACCGGCCTGTTTTGCCAATACATCAATCGCGGCTTTCATCGAATCCGGGTTTGCGTTGTAAGTATCATCAATCAGCACTGCGCCATTTACAGCGGCTTTGCGTTCCAAACGACCATAAACGCCGCCGAAGTTTTGCAGACCGGCTGCAATATCCGTATTGCTAATTCCCAGCGCATAAGCTGTGGCACTTGCTGCCAGCGCATTACTGATGTTGTGCACACCTTCCACTTTCAGCTCAAAACTGACCTGTCCATTTGGTGTTGTCAGGTTCACTTGACTCACACCCGCTTGTTCCACATAACTGGCAGTCACATCCGCTTGCGCATGCAAACCAAATGTCACTACTTTTCTGTCTGTATTCAGTGTTTGCCAGTAATCTGCAAAATCATTATCAGCATTGATGACCGCAACTCCGCCATCCTGTAAACCGGCAAATATCTCACCCTTAGCTCGTGCAATGTTTTCACGTGAACCCAGCTCCCCGATATGCGCGGTATTGGCGTTATTGATTACGGCTACATTCGGCTTGGCAATATGCGTGAGGTAGTCGATTTCACCCATATGATTCATCCCCATTTCAGCCACCACATATTGATGCCGCGGTTTAATCTTGAGCAAAGTCAGCGGCAGGCCGATATCGTTATTCAGGTTGCCGTACGTGGCATGCACTTTGCTGACATCGCCGGTCGCTGCCGCCAGAATTGCCGTGAGCATTTCCTTGGTAGTAGTTTTACCGTTGCTGCCAGTCACACCAATTAGTGGTGCGCTAAATTTGCTGCGCCAATATTTTGCCAGCTCACCCAGTGCCAAACGTGTGTCAGGCACCACTAGCGCAGGGTTTGCGGTTGTTGCTGCATCTGACACCAGCACAGCAGCCGCACCTTTGTTAATCGCTTCGGCGGCGAAGGTATTGCCGTCAAAATTTTCGCCTTTAATCGCTACAAATAATTGCCCGGCTTTAATATTGCGGCTATCGCTGCCTACGCTATCAAACGTCACATCAGCACCAATGAGTTTTGCATTGAGCGCACTAGCCGCTTCTGATAATTGCATCATCGATGCATTTTTAGCTTCATAACTATTAAGCGCAGCCATAGCCACCTCTGCGTCACTGAATGGGGTTCTTGCACCCGCAATCTCCTGATAATCTTCGTGCCCTTTACCAGCCACCAGCACAATGTCACCGCTGTGTGCGGATTGCACTGCTTGCTTAATGGCAGTAGCTCGATCTGGTTCAGCCAGATATGCGCTATCTATTCCACTCACTACCTGCGCAATAATGCTGGCAGGGTCTTCACTGCGTGGATTATCAGACGTCACAATCACGCTATCAGCCAGCTTGGCCGCAACGCATCCCATCAATGGGCGTTTACCGGCATCTCGGTCACCACCGCAGCCAAATACGCAGATCAGCTTACCTTGCACCTGTTCACGTAAAGTAGCCAGTACTTTTTCCAGCGCATCCGGCGTATGTGCGTAATCCACCACAACCAGAGGTTTATCATCACCGCCGAATTGCTGCATACGGCCAGCTACCGGTTTAATTTTTGCAATGGCAGCGGCTGCATTCGGCAAGCTCACTTTTAATGCCAATAAGGTAGTCAGCACTGCGAGCACGTTATAAGCATTAAAGCGGCCAAGTACCGGCGCATTTACTACCGCAGCACCGTCTGGCGTAGTGACCTGCATTGTTAAACCGTGCTGATGCAACTGCAGATCGGTTGCACGCACATCACCCTGATTTACACCGTAAGTCAGCAGCAATTTGTTTTGTGCCTTGAGTTTGCCGGCAATACGCTGACCGAATGCATCATCAGCATTGATGACTGACATGCCTAAACCTGGCCATGTGAACAGAAGCTCTTTGGCCGCCGCATACTCTTCCATGGTTTCGTGATAGTCCAGATGGTCACGACTTAAATTTGTCAGCACCGCCACGTCAAATTTCACACTATTCACTCGACCTTGATGCAGCCCATGTGATGAAACTTCCATCGCTACCGCTTTAGCACCCTGTGTTGCAAAGTCAGCTAACATGCCTTGCAGCAAAATGGCATCCGGCGTTGTGTTGCTGGCTGCATTCTGGGCATCGACAAAACCATTACCTATAGTACCGATGACTGCGGCTTTCTGACCTATAACAGTCAACGCCTGTGCGATCCACTGGCTTACAGAAGTTTTGCCGTTAGTGCCGGTCACGCCGATCATGCTCAATTTTTGTGAGGGCTGACCATAAAATTCCGCCGCAATTTCACTGACCTGATCCTTCAAACCTGCTACGCCGATATTCGCTACCTGCCATGCCGGGTTCCATGCAAAGTCCTTACTTTCCCAGGCGACTGCCGTAGCCCCGGCCTGAATAGCCTGTGCAATATAATTGCGGCCGTCGCTATGCACGCCAGGATAAGCCAGGAACAATGCGCCAGCCTGCACTTTGCGGCTATCTGCCGTAATAGTACTGAATGTCATATTTAATGTTGAGAGCAAAGTCATATACTCTCCTGCACTTCTACAACATCGTTCTGAATCACGACATTATCGTTAGGCGCATCCTGCGGAACCGCCAGCATGCGCAGCGCATCTGCCATTACTGCACTGAACACCGGTGCAGCCACGGTACCGCCGTAGTATTCGCCGCTGCTTGGGTCGTCTATCATCACCGCCATAATCAGGCGCGGATTTGACGCAGGCGCCATACCCACAAACGAACCCACATATTTATCTTTTTCATAGCCTCCAGCTGGAGAAAGCTTATGCGTGGTACCGGTTTTACCAGCTACTCTGTAGCCTGCCACCTGCGCTTTAAGCGCGGTGCCGCCCGGTAATACAACCATCTCCAGCATATCTTTTACATAGTGAGCAGTATTCGCTGAAAATACCTGCGTACCTACAGGGATATCTTTTAGCTTAAGTAGCGACACGGGTTTTAATTCGCCATCATTGGCAAACACGGTATAAGACCGTGCCAGTTGCAGTAGCGTGACGCTGATACCATGCCCGTAAGACATGGTTGCCTGCTCGATCGGGCGCCAGGTTTTGTAATCACGCAACCTGCCGGAGGCTTCGCCGGGGAAGCCAATGCGGGTTTTTGTGCCGAAGCCAATCAGGTTAAACACCCCCCACAGGTACTGGCGATCAAGCGATAAAGCCATTTTTGCGGCGCCCACATTAGAGGACTTCTGTATCACTTCAGCGACTGTCAACACACCGTGCGGATGGGCATCATGAATCGTGGCCGAGGCAATAGTCATATAGCCGGGAGCGGTCTGAATTTTTGTATCAGGCTGATATTTACCTGATTCCAGCGCCGCGGCAGCCGTCACCGTTTTCATGGTAGAACCTGGCTCAAATACATCGGTAATGGCACGATTACGTGATTTACCCTGAATATTCACCGGGTTATTCGGGTTATAAGTCGGTACATTGGCCATCGCCAGCACTTCACCGGTTTTCGCATCGAGCACAATCGCTGCGCCAGCTTTTGCTTTATATTTATCTACTGCTTTTGCCAACTCGCGATGTGCCAGATATTGAATTCTGCGATCAATAGAAAGCACAACATCGTGCCCATCTTGCGGCACTTTAACGGCTTCCAGATCCTCAATAATATGGCCGGCTCTGTCTTTAATCACTTTGCGGCTACCACTCTTACCGGAAAGTGTTTTGTTCATGGTGAGCTCAAAGCCTTCCTGACCCTGATCATCAATGCCGGTAAAGCCCACCAAGTGAGCAGTTACTTCGCCTGCAGGGTAATAGCGCTTGTATTCACGCTGTAAATAAACACCTGGCACACCCAGCTTCATGACTTCAGCAGCCAGCTCTGGCGACAC
Organism: Methylotenera sp.; assembly: GCA_036567185.1. Lineage (GTDB taxonomy): Bacteria > Pseudomonadota > Gammaproteobacteria > Burkholderiales > Methylophilaceae > Methylotenera. The sequence continues at coordinate 3,079 of DATCVB010000060.1, read as the reverse complement.
ACGGCGTTTCAGATACACAAATTCACGCTCACTTTTGGCAAGCTTCTTGTTGACTACGTCGGTTTTCAAACCTAGTAAACCGGCAATTTTTTTAGTCTGATTCGCATTAATTTTTACATCAGAAGGGTTTGCCCACACTGACTCTACCGGCGAACTGATTGCCAGTAACTCGCCATATCTATCGGTAATTTTTCCGCGCTGGGACGGCAGCACCAAAGTACGGTTATAGCGCGCATCGCCTTTCTCTTGCAGAAAACGTTTATGAAAGCTTTGCAAATACAAACTGCGGCCTAGCAGGGCGACAAAACCCAGTAGCACGCACACCAGCAACAAGCGGCGGCGCCATGCTGGTAATTTCACGATGACCGGTGCTAATGGTATAGCCATTATTTAGCCACTCCACTTTGCACTGCAGGCTGCTGCACCGCTATCAGCGGTTTAAGATTCACAGTCTGAATTCTTTTTGCGTCAGGCACCTGCATCTGCAACTGCTGCGCAGCAATCTGCTCAATGCGTGAATGCATTGCCCAAGTACTCTGCTCCAGCTGCCATTGACCATATTCCTGGTTATATTGTTTTTCTGCCTGATTAAGCTGCTCAAGCTCTATATAGAGCTTGCGCGCCTTATGCTGCGCATTGACCAAGCCCAGGGACGAGAACATCAGCGCAAAAAACAGAATAAAGTTCAGGCGCGTCATAGTACTGACGTCCTTTCTGCCACGCGCAACACTGCACTGCGCGAACGCGGATTAACTTTCACTTCTTTTGCACTTGGCTTAACTGCCTTACCAACACTGATTAATTTAGGTTGCGGCAAATCAGCGGCACGTACCGGAAAGTTGGACGGCAGATCATCGCGATTTTCCTGACCGCGGATAAACTGCTTCACAATACGGTCTTCCAGCGAATGAAAGCTGATCACAGCCAGCCTGCCTTGAGGCCTCAACAAAGCCATGCACTGCGGCAGGGTTAACGATAATTCCTCAAGCTCCTGATTGACGAAAATCCGTAAAGCCTGAAATGTGCGCGTTGCTGGGTTCTGCCCTGGCTCAAACCGCGTGACTGTGTTTGCCACGACCTGGGCAAGCTGCCCAGTAGTGGTGATGGCGCGCCCGTCATTGCGCTCCTTAACAATCGCCCTTGCAATCGACTTAGCAAACCGTTCTTCACCATAATTTTTTATAACCTCCGCTAATTGCTGCTCTGTTGTGTTGGCAAGAAAATCTGCCGCCGTTTGCCCACTGCTTTGATCCATGCGCATATCCAGCGGCGCATCGTACCTGAAACTAAAACCGCGCTCCGCATCATCAATCTGCGGCGATGAAATACCCAGATCCAGCAAAATGCCGTCTACCGCCGTCACACCGATATCAGCCAGCCTGACCTGCATAGAGGCAAAGTGACTATGTATGATGCTGAATCGTGAATCGTTGATTGTTTTACCGGACTCGATCGCAGTCAGATCGCGATCAAAAGCAATCAGGCACCCTTGAGGCCCCAATTGCGATAAGATTTTTTTGGAATGACCGCCACGGCCGAAAGTGCCATCGACGTAAATGCCGTCAGGCTTAACAGCCAGAGCGTGCACGGCTTCATCCAGCAACACGGTAATGTGCGGGCTTGCTGACTCTGAAACTAAATTTGAATTTGATGCTGACACTTCTAAGGGGTACTTTTCTAATTCACTTGCGCCATCCAAACCCGCTGTTCCGGAAGACGCTTTTTTTGAAGACACTTTTTTTAGAGACAATGATGCTTTGGTGGGCGCGCTTTTCACGCCCTTAGTCACAGCGAAAATCCCTCTAATTCCGCAGGCATGGTAAACCCATCACCCTGCATTACTTGTTCCAACTGAGCTCGCCAGGCTTCCATGCTCCACAACTCAAAATGGCTACCCTGACCTACCAGCATGATCTCTTTACCCAAACCGGCAAAATCACGCAAAGCCGGTGAAACCAGCACGCGACCGGCGCTATCTAAACTAACATCTTCAGCAAAACCCACCAGCAAACGCTGCAAGGCACTTGATTGCTTGTCAAACGATGACAGCGCCATCAATTTGGATTGGATCGGCTCCCAAGCAGGCTGCGGATACAACAACAGGCAACGATGCGGATGCGCAGTCAGCACCAAGTTACCGGCGCACTCAAGCTGCAATGATTCCCTGTGCTTTGTCGGCACAGCGATTCTGCTCTTGGCATCCAAACTCAATGATGTTGCACCGCGAAACATAAGCCAGTTATTTTCCTTTTTTAAGATTTACGCACCAAACATCAGGCGCCTTACTCAAAAACAGCTACCATCACACACATATCAAAACGGGGGAATTGCCTAACTGCACTTTCACACCCAACCAACAACCCTTAGTAGTTATTAAACAGTGATGAACTATTTACTCTGGATGACTTGAAGGACAATTCCCCACAAAAACCCACTTTTCCCCACTAATGTGCACTATAGATAAAAAAAAAGCGCAATGCAAGCCCTTTTTTAGTATTTTTTCTTTATATGTCAATGACTTAGCGAATTTTCGTGATAAATATAAAATCGTTATAAATTAAGCACATAGCATATTATGTGAATGTGGAATATGAGAATGATGTTGAAAGCGATTGAATTGTAGACACGAGAGAAATTGAAAGAAAAAAATAATGCCATTTAACAGCGATTCACAGTAACCGTAAGTCAGTTAATGGCTTGTCCGTGGAGTCAACAAAATCAGGAGCGTATTGATACAAAGCCCGTAATAACCGTAAAGGTCATCACCATTTAACTAAACCAGTAAACTGGTAAGTTAAATGCGAAGGGCTTCCCCTATTTACTAAGCCGCTAAAGCGGCAAGTAAGCCAGTTACTGGCTTGTCCGTGGAATATATGCGGTAAACCGCATTATTCACACGCCAAAGAATTGAAGCTGGCCGATAAGCCGGGTTTTGTCACGCATTGCTGCGCGTAACAGTCATTCATCTAGGCGCATGATTACTCATGCGCTCGAGCAACCTACCCGCTGGCAACGCGAGCCACGTCAATGCCAGCCTATTTGGTCTTGCTGCAGATGGAGGTTACCGCGTTTCACCGTA
>DATCVB010000059.1:0-21374 GCA_036567185.1 Methylotenera sp. | reverse complement strand
ATTACGTCCGGCGGGCCCCCCCGCATTGTGAAGTAGCCAATCTGGTCAGGTGCGGAAGCAAGCAGCCACAACTATTGAGCAAGTGCCGGGGTAAAGGCTCGCCACCTCTTTTTTGTAGATTACATTTTGAAAATAAATATCACAAAAAATCCTCCAAACTTACAGACGAAAACATGTTTTTCAGCTAAAGTTTAGGCTATGTCATATCAAGTTCTAGCGCGTAAATGGCGCCCAAAATCCTTTGAAACACTTGTCGGACAAGACCATGTAGTGCGCGCGCTCACCAATGCCCTCGAACAGAATCGTTTGCACCACGCTTACCTGTTTACCGGGACACGCGGCGTTGGCAAAACCACGCTTGCGCGTATTCTGGCAAAGTCACTCAACTGTGAAACTGGCATTACTGCCAAACCTTGTGGCATCTGCAATGCTTGCACAGAAATTGATAAAGGCCGTTTTGTTGACCTGATCGAGGTTGATGCTGCAAGTAACACGCAAGTGGATGCCATGCGTGACTTGCTTGATAATGCACAATACGCACCGACTGCCGGGCGCTTCAAGGTGTACATCATCGACGAAGTACATATGTTATCCAAAAGTGCTTTTAACGCGATGCTGAAGACTCTGGAAGAGCCGCCTGCACATGTTAAATTCATTCTTGCGACTACTGATCCGCAAAAAGTACCGGTGACGGTATTATCGCGCTGCCTGCAATTCAACCTGCGCCAGATGGCTGGCACTTCAATCATCGGTCATTTGCAGAACATTCTCGGTCAGGAAAACATCCAGTTTGAACCAACTGCGCTGCATCTGATTTCACGTGCAGCAGCCGGCAGTATGCGCGATGCACTATCATTGACCGATCAGGCAATTGCTTATGGCGGCCAGACCGTGAATGAAGCTGAAGTACGCGCCATGCTCGGAGCGATTGATCAAAGTTATCTGTACCAGCTGTTAGAAGCTCTACTTACCAACGATGGCAGCAGCATTATCAACCAAGCCAAGCTGATGGAAGAGCGCAGCATTTCATTTGAAGCTGCGCTAAATGATTTTGCACAGCTACTGCATCAGATAGCCATTGCGCAGACCGTACCTGAAAGTGTGGCAGACGACTTGCCAGAACGCGAGGTGTTGCTATCACTCGCGCAGAAAATCTCGCCTGAAACCTTGCAGCTTTACTATCAGATTGCTTTATTAGGCCGTCGCGACATTGGCCTGGCACCTGACGAATATGCCGGCTTTACCATGAGCCTGCTGCGCATGCTGGCATTCACACCAAACGAAGCTAACACTACAGCTGCTAGTGCCAACAAAACAGCACAAGCAGCGCCTGCAGCACAGCGCCCCGCTCAAGACAGCAAGACTGAAAGACCGGCAGTCAGTCCAGTAGTCAGATCAGCAGCAACTACACCGACAGCTGAAAAATCAGCGGCACCAGTTGAAAACGTTAGTCAGCAAATGCCTGCGGATGTACAAGTTCAGACTGAGACAAAAACGCCATCCGAATTCAGTAACGAACAAAGCAGCAGTAACTTCAACGGCAACTGGCGCGGTCTGGTTGATGAATTAAAGCTTGGCCTCGCGCGCGAGCTGGCAAAACACTGCGAACTGGTCACTTATGATGAAAACAGCATTTCACTGAGTGTACCCGAAGCACAAAAGCACTTAGTATCACCGAACTATCAGGAGAAGCTAGGCACTGCCATTACCCAGCACTTTGGCAAAAAGATCAAACTGCAATTTAGCATCGGCGGCACCGGTAACACACCGGCCAAGCAGATTTCTCAAGAAAAAGCGCAGGCACAAGCCAATGCAGAAACTGCCATCGAGGAAGATGGTTTTGTGCAGGCACTTATTAATGATTTTGGCGCTACGATCATTCCTAACTCAATCAAACCCATATAAGAATTCAAATTTTGTCCTAAACGGATAAGAAATTAAAATTCTTAAACATAAATATTATTAAAGGAGATACATATGATGAAAGGCGGCATGGGCAATTTAATGAAGCAAGCCCAGCAAATGCAGGCAAATATGCAAAAGGCACAGGAAGAACTGGCCAACATTGAGGTTGAAGGTGTTGCAGCCAACGGCCTGGTGAAAGTACTGATGAGCTGTAAAAATGAAGTAAAACGCGTGACTCTGGATGACAGCGTGATGGATGATAAAGAAACTCTGGAAGATCTGTTAGTGATTGCCTTAAAAGACGCAACTGCAAAAGCAGAGGCAACTTCTTCAGCGCGCCTGTCGAGTTTCATGCCTGCTGGTATGAAAATGCCATTCTAATTGCACATTGATTAAAAGCAATCAGAATTAGAAACGATGAAGAACCCGCCTGCACTTGAGCAGTTAATTGAAAGCCTGCGCTGCCTGCCCGGTGTCGGCCCAAAATCTGCGCAACGTATGGCTTACTACCTGTTGCAGCGTGACAGGAAAGGTGCAAGCAGCTTAGCACTGGCGCTGGATAACGCCTTACAGGTAGTTGATCATTGCAAGCTGTGCAATACGTTCAGCGAACAGCCGATATGCCCGCTGTGTGAATCTGCACAGCGCGATAGCACCGTACTTTGCGTCGTAGAAATGCCTACCGACCTCATGATGCTTGAAAGCACGCGCGCTTACTCTGGCATGTATTTTGTGCTGATGGGAAGGCTATCCCCTCTCGACGGCGTAGGCCCTAAAGAAATTCATTTAGACAAACTGCTGAAGCGTGCACAGGACGGCGTGGTGCAGGAAGTAATACTGGCCACCAATTACACCGTTGAAGGCGACGCAACCGCGCATTACATCAGCGAGTTGCTGCGTGCGCGTGGCATCAAAGTCAGCCGCATTGCACGTGGCATGCCTATGGGTGGTGAGATCGAGTATGTAGATACTGGCACGCTGGCACAAGCCATGCTCGAGCGACGCAGCGTCTAAATTATCTACAGCTGATTAAACGAGCAACAGGTAATAGCGCACCAAGCCAAACACAGCACACAAAGCTACCAGCTTAATAATACTCAGGTTTTTTTTCACCAGCAGCCATAAAGCTAAAATAGCCAGCCCTACAGCTGTTATATCCAGCGTATTGTATGAGGCATCAGGGAAGAAAACATGCTGCGCAAAAAATAGCGCCAAACTCACGATCACCCCGACCACTGCCGCAGTTATACCGGTGAGTGGTGCAGATAACCTCAGGTTATTTTGTGTAGATTCAATCAGTGGCGCACCGATAAATATAAACAGGAATGACGGCAGGAACGTAAAAAACGTCACAATTGACGCCGCCACCGCCCCAGATAAAAACAAGCTATCGTTACCCAATACCGCCTGCGACCAGCCACCTACAAAACCAACAAAAGCCACCACCATGATCAATGGGCCGGGCGTTGTTTCTCCGAGCGCCAGACCATCTATCATCTGGTGCGGTGTTAACCAGTGATAATGCTCTACTGCGCCCTGATACAAATAAGGCAGTACCGCATAGGCACCGCCAAATGTGAGCAAAGCAGCCTTGGTGAAAAACCAGCCCATTTGCGTTAGCACTGCCTGCCACCCATACATCAAAGTTAACAAACCAATCGCCACACCCCAAATTGCAATGCCGATAAACAGCCACTTTAGCATTGTCTTCAGGCTGAATTTTGCATGTAGTGGTGCCGGCGTATCATCGTCAATAATAGCTTTACTATGCTTCTTATGACTGGATGCATGTGCTTTCATGACTTTCAATTGGTTTGGAAAGTAATGATGTGCCAAAGAACCAATTACAGCCGCTGCGATAATCACAAAAGGAAAAGGTAGAAGTAGAAGCGTAATTGCAATAAAAGCCAGCAAGGCAATGCACCAGAGCAGCTTATTTTTAAGTACACGAGAGCCAATTCTGTAAGCTGCAAACAATACTATTGCCACCACTGCAGGCTTCACCCCGGCAAGCATGGCGGCCACTTGTGGCAGATCGCCAAAGCGCATATAAATCCAGCTTAATGCAATCAGAATCAGCAGCGATGGCAGCACAAATAAACCACCCGCAATCAGGCCACCCCATGTACGGTGCATCAACCAGCCGATGTAGGTTGCCAATTGCTGCGCTTCAGGGCCGGGTAATATCATGCAGTAATTTAAAGCGTGCAGAAAGCGCTTATCGGATATCCAGCGTTTTTTATCAACCAGATCATGATGCATCATCGCAATTTGCCCGGCTGGCCCGCCAAAACTTAAAAAACCAAGCTTGAGCCAATAACCTGTTGCTTCACGCAACGTCGGCGGCGTTAATGCAGCATCTGATGATTCATCATCATGAATATCAGCCATTGATGAGCTCGAGTAATTCCAAAGGTGCATTCACAAATATATCTGCGCCCCACTCTTGCGGACGATCTTCAGCACCCAGATAGCCATACATGGCAACTACGGTCTGCATGCCGGCAGCTTTACCTGCCTGAATATCACGCTCGGCATCACCGACATACCAGCAACGCTGAGGATCAACACCAGCCTGCTCACAGGCAAGAAACAAAGTGTCAGGGTACGGCTTAGGGCGTGGTGCATCATCGCCGCTCACTACACAGGCAGCGCGCTCCAGTAAGCCAATATTCTCTAATAAGGGCTGAGTAAAGCGGCGTGGCTTATTGGTCACAACGCCCCAAGGTGCGGTCATCTCATCCAGTGTAGCCAGCAGCTCAGCAACACCTTCAAACAGAATGGGTTTGCGTGTGAGCACCTGATCATAGAGCGCCAGATACTCTTCACGCATTGCTTCATAACTTTCATGCTCGGGAGATAAATCAAACCCTACAGATAACAAACCTCTGGAGCCATGCGAAGCATATGGACGAATCACATCCAACGCTAACTCAGCCATACCATGCAGCTCTCGCTGCAAGTTGAGTGCATAAGCCAGATCATGTGCGGTATCAACAAGGGTACCGTCTAAATCAAATAAAATCATTTATGAACCAGTGTTATTTACTTAATTGAGTGTGTATGAGGTAATTCACAGAAACATCATCACCCAGAGAGTAGTGCTGTGTGATGGGGTTATAACTCATACCACGTAAGCCAGATATGTCTAGACCGGCATGTCTAGCCCAACTTGATAGCTCGGATGGTTTAATGAACTTGGCATAATCATGCGTGCCTTTAGGCAGCATATTCAGCACATACTCTGCACCTATCACTGCAAACAAATAGGCTTTAGGTGATCTATTGATAGTGGAAAAAAATACTGCACCACCTGGCTTTACAAGCCTGGCACAGGCCGCCACTATGGCTTCCGGGTCAGGTACATGCTCCAGCATCTCCATACAGGTTACCACATCGAAACTGGCTGGCTGCTCGCTGGCTAACTGCTCCACAGACACTAAGCGATAATCAACTTTAGAACCACTTTCATACTGATGCAGTTTAGCAACATTGAGCGCTTTTTCACCCAAGTCGATACCTGTAACATCAGCGCCTTTAAAATACATAGACTCTGATAAAATACCGCCGCCACAGCCGACATCAAGCACTCGCTTATTTTTTAAGTCAACCAAACTATCGATATAATCCAATCGTAATGGATTAATCTCATGCAAGGGTTTGAATTCACTATTTCTATCCCACCACTTGTGCGCCAGCTCACCGAATTTCTTCAATTCAATTTCGTCGGCATTTATTGTTTGTACTGTTTTAGTTTCGGTTGCCATTTTTGAATAATTTCCTTTAATTCCATCGGCTCTATATTGGCATAGAGGCCATTGCTGTAGCATAGTTTCCCAGCAACCCAAGTATGGGTTACATGCTCACGACCACAAGTATAAACCAGATGTGAAACTGGGTCGTAACATGGCGATATAACAATATCACTTAACTTTACCGCTACAACATCAGCTTTTTTCCCGATTTCAATCGACCCGACTTTATCATCCAGCCCTAAGGCTTTCGCCGCGTTAATCGTTGCCATTTCTAACGCCTGATACGCAGGCACTACAGTTGGGTCTTCACAGCCACCTTTAGCTAACAATGCAGCTAATCGCATCTCTGTGAACATATCCAGCCGATTATTACTGGCAGCGCCATCGGTACCGATACCGACATTAACATTATTTTTCAGCATCAAAGATATAGGAGCAATACCGCTACCCAACTTCAAATTGGAACTTGGACAATGTGCAATATGGCTGCCATGCTCGCTTAACATATCAATCTCACTTGGCAATAAATGTACGCCATGTGCAGCCGTAAAATTGGGGCCGAGCAAACCGAGTGCTGCCAATCTGTGTATTGGCCTTACCCCGTATTGCGTTTCACTCTGGCTGATCTCATCCCGCGTTTCGTGCAGATGCGTATGAATACCTATACTTAATTGTTCTGCGTAGGTAATAATTTTTTCAAAGGTACGATTTGATACCGTATACGGCGCATGTGGTGCGATAGATGATGAAATCATGGCATTGCCACGCCAGCTATCATGTGCTTCAAAGCCTTTTTGCAGATAGTCGTCAGCATCATTCGCATAACAGTTTGCAAACTCTGATACAAACAAACCTAAATTTGCACGCATTCCTGACTGATTAATGGCCGTAGCAGTAGCCTGTGGGAAAAAATACATATCATTAAAGCAAGTAGTCCCACCACTTAACATCTCAGCACAGGCATGCAATGAAGCATCTTTAACATAATCATTTGAAACAACAGCACGCTCTGCAGGCCAAATATGTTCATTGAGCCACTGCATTAACGGCAGGTCATCGGCAATACCACGCATTAAATTCATCGCAGCATGCGTATGTAAATTAATCAAACCAGGAATAAGGATATGCTCATCCAGGCTGACTATATCTGTACTTGTATATTGGTTTCTCGCCAACGCTGTCGGTAGCAGATCAACGATGGTGTCATTCTGTACAATTACCGAATAGTGCTCTAGAAGTGGCGCATCTTTAACAACTGTTGCCAACCAACGCGCCTCGATAATGAGATCTACAACGGTTAGTGATTGATTTAAGTGTTTTAAATTCATGATGCCCATTCTACCAATAAAAAAGCCTCGCAATTGCGAGGCTTTTTACTAAAAACTTAAAATTAATAATTTAAGTATTAGATAGTATTACTTGCACTCATTAACTGGGTGCTGTCTTTCACCAGAAATCACTACGCGGCGGTTAGGTGATAAGCATTCGATCAATGCTTTTTTACCTTTAACACCGTCACAAGCAACTAGAGGTTGCATTTCGCCTTTACCTACTGTGCGGATACGACTAGCTTCAATACCGTGATCATTTACCAAATGATTCTTGATTACTTCTGCACGTTTTTCTGAAAGTTTTTGGTTATACTGCTCTGAACCAAGACGGTCTGTATGTCCAGTCACTACAACTACATCAAATTCAGGATGTGCTTTCAATTTTGCAACAACATCATTCAATTCAGGGACACTGTCACCATTCAATTTGAACTTGTCGAAACCAAATAATTTTTCAGCTTGTAAAGTAATAGTTTCAAATTTTGGCTGACATGGCTCTTCAGCAACAACTGGAGCTGGAGCAGGAGCAGGTTCCGGTGCTGCTACAGGCGCTGGAGCAGGCACTGGCTCAGCAACAGCAACTACTGGAGCTGGTGCGCCGAAACGGAAGATACCGCCGAGACTTAAGATTGTGTTACCAATCAACTCGCTTGAATTCTTGTCGAAAGCGCCATTGTTAGTAGTCAGATCAGCACGCGTCCATTGATGGCGCAAGTCAGCTTGTAAACCAAAGTTATCGCTGAACAAATATTGTGCACCCAAACCTACATTTGCTAACCATGATGTTTTCTCGTCACTCACATCAGCTACAGCATGGCTGTAATCAACGTCATTACGTGCAACACCCAAACCTGCTAATAAGAATGGACGGAATTTATCACGACTAAACATGTATAACGCATCTGCGCTCAATGTAGTTTGTTTAAAACGACCACCTACACCAGGAATACCTGTATCTTCACTAGCACGGTTATAACCTACGCCAGCCTGGATATCCCAATGCTCAGACAATTCTTTACCTAATTTAAGGAAGCCACCACCACCGTTGTTGGCTTCTAAATCGCTATCTGTATGCATGTAGCTAACACCTGGTAATGCATACCAAGCACCACGATACATATCTTCAGCACTAGCCGCAAATGCAGCCATACCTAGTGAGGCAGCTACTGCGATACTAATAATATTTTTCTTCATTATTTACTCCTGATTAAAGATAACTCCACGTTTGGATAATACGCATACGCACCACCAAACGCAATGTGAAAACCCATATAAACATTACGCCCAACCAAATATTGTTGCATTTTTACAACAAATCTATATGACTTTATGTATTGCTCTAATTTTTTCCGGCTCCAGTTTTGATCTGCGCTGATTGTTAACACAAACACCGCCTCTAAACCCCATGTAATCCGGTGCAATTGCTTTAAGCATCGCCACATGCTGCAAGTTAAGTGACCCAGCCAAGCCAAATAACAAACCTTGAGCTTGCACGTTATCAGCAATCTCTTTCATTTCATCTATGGAAAAATAATCCAGGAAAGTCGCACCATTTTTAACCGCTGTATCAAACATCACGCCATAAAATCCGGCGCTTTTAATAGCAGTCACCAAGCTAGCTGGGTATTCATATTCAGCAAACAATACTGCAATCAACCGTACACCAGACTCAGCAACTGATTTCAACGCTTCCAGACAAGGCTCATAATCGTTAAATTTATTGCTAGAGTCTCTGAAAAAACCGATTTTAATAATATCTACTTTTGTTTTTGATAAAGCCAAAGCATGTTTGAGCAACAGCTCCGGCTCCATAGCTAAATCGCCAATCGTAGCACTGGTCACTTTTCTCTCTGACTCGCCTTTTGCATTAACAAAAGTAACTACTTCTGTTACCAGCGCTAGCGGCAAAGCACCCAATGCCCCCTGATCAGGGTCTTTTAAGTCAATAATATCTGCACCGCATTGCAGTGCGATTTGCGCCTCTTTTACTGATGTGACACTAATTAAAAGTTGCGGCATATGTACTTAAGCTAAATTTTCATTGTTTAAGGCAGCCTGATGGTTGCTGACAGCCTCCGCCAGCCATGACCACGCCTCCAGTTCACGCTCCCCGGCAGTTTTATCTATAGCAATACGCAAATAATCCATTTCCTGCTGAATTTTCTCCATTGGCAATCTCTTTAACCTGCTGACCAGTACTGCCAGTTCAATGACAGCGGCCTGTGCACGGTTAAATCCCTGAAAAGATGCGTGTTGGGCTTCATAAACCACTTGCAGAATCAACTGCGGCCTGAGCTCGTCATCTTCAACTTTCACCAGTTTCAATTCTTTATGCGCCAAAGTATCTGCCAACCTAAAGCCATCTATTTTTTCTGTAGCAGTCAGGCTCCATGCCTTGCGCCCGGTCAATGCGCCAGCGAACACACGCACATCGTCCGTCAGGCTCAGCACTGCATACCCTGTAGCCAGGATATTCTCTAACGTGGCAGAAGGCTTATATGGTGAGATAATCACCAGCCCATCCTGCATGCGCACACCAAATGGTGTTGTGTGTGCGTCACCTTGAGCGTTTACGGTGGTTACTATCGTTTCGTAAATCATATACTTACCTGTTTTTATTACGCTTTTCTTTTAGCGAAGCTTCACGATGGGCTGTCTTGGCAATTTTATTCTGCGCCTCGCTCGCAGCCCCCCAGTCCAGTTCCTGATCCTGGACATAGCGTTTCTTCAGTTGCCATGCGATCTGCGCACGCGCCAACTCAACCCCAAGATAGAACGCATGAGAAGCATCATCATCCACTTTAAGATGCGGGTATAGTGCAAATGGGTCAGTGTGCTCGAACAAACCATCACGATTATAAATATGCATTCCGCTTTCACTGACCTGAATACGGAAGCTAGGATCTTTAATCTGGGCTGCAATTTCCCTGATTTCGTCTTCGCTATAGGTAAATGGCCGTCTGTCATGCAAGCCTAATAAATCATTGCTATAGCCACGCGGCAATCTGCTATCCTGCTTTGCAGCAAACATCATACGTCTGGCGACATCCGCCTCAGCAATCGCATTCACTGCATGCGGACTTACTGAAGTAGCCAACACCGCGTTAACATCAAGTTCACTGATCATGCCGAATAACAAGGCATTAATACCTGTGGTATCTGCATCTGTCAGCTCGGTTAAATTACCTATCCCCATCATAATCTGAATATCAGGGTATTTTTTACGCAGTTTTTGATAACGTACGATTGAGTCAGTCAGGCCAAAATGTATCGGGTCCAGAATGGCATCGGCGATAAAGGGCTTACCGTTTTTTATGCAGAGATCAATCGCACGATACAGTGAAGCTAAACTATGCGGCTTGGCAGGAATCAACACTGGTGTAGAGGCCACTTCGTCAGCAATCCACAAAGTTTTTTCGGTAAGACTTAGTAAATAGTCAGCGCCGGCACGACCGGCTGTGAGCAGATCATCAGTATTCAGTGAATCAACACTGACTTTGAAATCTAACTGTTTTAATGCTTTGACCGTATCAGCCAAATGCGGAAATGGTACTCCGGGCAGGCAGCCCAAATCAATGACATTTGCACCCTGTTGCTGGAACTGCTGTGCCTTTTTAACGATACCCTCTACACTCAGATACGGGGCATCCACAATCTCGGAAAAAATCTGTACGCTATAGCGGCTTAAGTCAGGTTCCACGCCGGCATGGCCGAAATATTGCGGTAAATCTTTCAGATCTTCAGGGCCGCGCTCAACCGGTATACCATACTGCACTTCGAGTTTTGTTAAATCACCCTGACACAAGCCCGGCACAATCACTTTATCTGCATCGCCTGTTTGTTTAACTCTGCGTGCAATTAAATCTGGCGTCATCAACGCTGCAACTGATACACCTATCTGTTCTACGCGATATTTAAATGGCGGTGTTTTAGGATTGTCCTGCACCTCACTCAAAACCTTGTTCAGGCTTTTTTCTGCGAGCTTACCAGTTAAAAAAAGAAGGTTTTGGGTCATGGATTAAAACCTAGGCCAGCGTTTTCAACCTATCCTGAATAGCCTGAGTCAGATCATGCATATTTGCAACCACAGTAGTCACTTCAAAAGTTTTGAGCTTACTGACATTATCCAGATCAATGCCACGCGGATAAACCTTGACCATATTTTCCCGCGGTGCTTCAGACTCAAGTTCAGGGGCAGTGTCACAGGCAAATACGATACTGTGCACACGTGTTTTTCCCGCTTGCGCGTAAAGATTAGTGACCAGACTATCGGAAAATCCGTAAGCCATTTTGGCAATCGTATTGGATGTGGCTGGCGCAATGACCAGCGTATGATATTTTCCGTGATAGAACAACTCAACTGGTACGCTGCTCGCAGTTTTATCCTGATAAACGCGATGACCAGTATTGATTAGCTGTTCCTGAAATCCGTATTGCTGAATAATTTCTGCTGCAGCTTTGCTTAAAAAAACGTCAACATCTTCCAATGTTTGCAATATTGCTAGTGACTCACGCAGATAATGGCCAGAGCCAGTAATGGCCCATGCTAGGCGTTGATTCATTCAATTACCAACTTTCATACCGACACCAGCATGGCTGCTGGCAATAAACTTACTGATAGATTTAGCGCTTGAATGCACATATACATTCAAGCGCTAAAAATTAGCTATACAGCAAAAGGGTGCTCAATCACAATAGTTTCGTCACGCTCTGGGCCAGTAGAAACAATGGCAATAGGCACGCCACAAACAGCTTCTAAACGCTTAAGGTAGTTCTGTGCATTTTTAGGTAAGCCATCCCAAGTTTTCACGCCGAAAGTGCTTTCAGTCCAGCCTGGCATAGATTCATAAATCGGCTTACAACCCTCAACGTCATCTGCACCCACTGGTAACAAATCTATTTTTTTACCATCCAGCTCATAGCCAACACAAATATTGAGTGTTTCAATACCATCCAACACATCTAACTTGGTAATACACATACCAGTTAAGCCGTTGATCATAGCTGAACGGCGTAATGCAGCAGCGTCAAACCAGCCGCAGCGACGTTTGCGCTTGGTAACCGTGCCGATTTCCTGGCCTTTGTTAGACATCTGATAACCAGGTGCACCTGCAGTCTCAATATCCAGTTCACTCGGGAAAGGACCACCGCCGACACGCGTCGTATAGGCTTTAGTAATGCCCAGCACATAATGCAGCATATTGGCACCGACCCCGGTACCGGCAGATGCCTGACCAGCGATACAGTTGCTTGAGGTCACATACGGGTAAGTACCATGGTCAATATCGAGCAAGGTGCCTTGTGCACCTTCAAACAGGAGATTTTCACCTCTGGCATTCGCTGCATAAATCTCAGCAGATACATCGGCAATCATCGGCTTTAATGCAATCGCATGCTGCATGCTTGCATCATACTGCTGATTAAAATCAACCGCTTTTGCACCAAGATAGTTAGTCAATACAAAGTTATGATAATCCATCACTTCACGCAGTTTGTCAGCGAAGCGCTCTGGGTAAAATAAGTCATACACACGTAACGCACGGCGCGCTACTTTATCTTCGTAAGTCGGGCCAATACCCTTGCCGGTTGTACCGATTTTTTTATCGGCACTGCGCTTAGCTTCACGCGCCACATCTACGGCGACATGATGACTCAAAATCAGCGGGCAGCCCGGGCTAACTTTTAAGCGATTTTTAACTTCCAGACCGTCTTTTTCAAGTGCCGCAATCTCGCCCAGCAAGTGGCCTGCATCCAGCACCACACCATTACCGATATAGCAGTTAACGCCAGCACGCACAATACCTGACGGTACAAGGTTAAGTTTGTAAACACGCTGCGCATCACCCTGACCTACCACTAAGGTATGCCCAGCATTATGACCGCCCTGGAAACGAACCACGCCTTGCGCATGGTCTGTCAGCCAATCTACAATTTTACCCTTACCCTCATCGCCCCACTGGGTACCGATGACGACTACATTCTTTGCTGCTTTATTTGCCATAACGTTGACTTTTTAATTAAATGTTAATATTCAAATGGTTAGCAATGCTGTTATTAAAGCATTACTTATTATATTTTAAGATTTTGCAATATCCACAACATGCCAACCGGAATTGTAATGCTCAAGTTTTTTATTGCAATTCAATTCAGCAAAATCAGATTCAATGCCAGGAAGCTCCTGTATGACTACATGGCCTTCTGCACGCAGTGCGTCTATTTTGGCAGTCAGCGTAGTGTCATTTTGAGCCGGTGCAAAAATCGCAGGTTCTGATTGTGCCGGCGACAACGCAGTCACTACACCGCGCAAATCAAGGCTGAAACCAGTCGCTGGACGCGCGCGACCAAAGGCCTGACCGACCTCATCATAACGGCCACCCAGTGCTAATGGTCCTTTATAGCCTTGTGCATAAGCGGCAAATACAATGCCGCTATGATAGTGGTATCCACGTAGCTCGCTTAAATCAAAACTTACACTAACGCCTAGATCCTGCAAGCCATCCGCTACTTGCGCCAGATTGTCCAAAGCCTGTTGAATTGCCGGCGTGGATGGCAGCAATTTAGCAGCCTTGGCAAGTATGGTTTTATCGCCATTCAGTTCGGTGAGGTGAAGTAAAGCTTCGCGTGTGGTGTTATCAAGCCCCATAGTCAATGCAGCTACTGCAGACTGATCTTTGCTTTTCAAGGCTGCGTATAACTCTTGTTCAAGTTGTGGATTGATCTGGCTGGATTCTATCAAACTGCCGAATACATTGACGTGGCTAAAATCTAGATGCACCTGCTCAATGCCGATAGCATGCAAGGCTTTAATCAATAAACGCTGAATTTCTATATCACTGGCAATGCCGGCATGACCGTACAACTCCGCACCCAATTGCAAGGGCTCGCGCGTTTGCGCCAAGCCGTCAGGCTTAGTTCGCAAAACACTGCCGGCATAACACAAGCGTGTAATACCCTGATGATTGAGCAAATGCGCATCGATACGGGCAGCCTGCGGCGTCATGTCAGCGCGAACACCCATTAAGCGTCCCGTTAACTGATCCACTACCTTAAACGTTGCCAGATCAAGATCGTGGCCGACACCGGTAATCAGTGACTCCATGTATTCCAGCATCGGCGGAATTACATATTGATAGCCATGCACCTTGAACAGATCAAGCAAGCTGCGGCGCAGCGTTTCAATACGTGCAGCCTCTGCGGGCAAAACGTCTTCTATATATTCTGGCAGTAACCAATTACGCATTTTTAATCATCACTTTTTGCAAGTAAGTCTGATAATCAATACTTAAAAATTGATAATCAGAGCTATTACCTGGAATTATTACTTACTTAATAAAATTAATATCAAACCGCCGACTATTGACGCCAGCCCCACAAAACGTAACTGACCATCTTTAAGTTCAACCATACGCTTGAAAGTATCGCGCCAGGCTTGTGGCATGAGCAAAGGCAAAATACCCTCTATTACCAGCATCAAACCCAACGCAGCTAACAATGTATTATTCACCTGCATTACCTGTGACTACTTTTTAGGACTGCGCATGTATTTAAAGAAGTCTGAGTTCGGATCCAGCACCATTACGTCGCTTTTGCTCTTGAAGCTATTTTTGTAAGCTTCCTGGCTACGATAGAAAGCATAGAATTCAGGGTTGCGGCTATATGACTGACTGTAGATTTCAGATGCTTTCGCGTCGCCCTCACCTTTTGTTTTCTGAGCTTCACGATAGGCTTCAGCAATGATCACTTCGCGTTGCTTATCAGCATCGGCGCGAATTTTTTCTGAAGCGGCAGAACCCTCGGAACGCAATTGATTAGCAAGACGCTTACGCTCGGCAATCATACGGTCAAATACTGACTTACTGATTTCCTCTGAATAATCAACACGTTTCAAACGCACATCGACAACTTCGATACCCATCTGACGCGCTTCCAAGTCAGCTTTTTTGCGCAGATTATCCATAATCACGCCACGCTCACCGGCAATCACGTCATGTACAGTACGAATACCAAACTCGCTACGCAAGCCGGCATTGACTACTTTTGACAATCTATCTTCAGCAGCAACTTCACCGCCCTCTTTGATTGAAACGTAATACTTTTTCGGGTCGACAATACGCCACTTCACGAAAGAATCGACCATCATGTATTTATTTTCACTGGTGATAAACTTGGCTGGCTGCTCCCAGTCCAGTGTCAGGATACGATTATCAAAATACTTCAGGTTATCAACAAATGGTACTTTGAAATAAAGACCAGGCTCTTTTTTAACCGCAACAATCTCACCCAAACGCTGTACTAGAACGTATTGCGTCTGGTTAACTGTAAATGCTGACAGTGATAGTAATACCAAGCCAACAATAACGATAATAAGAATATTTTTTGCATTTTTCATTATTATTCCTTATCTGCTTTCTCTGTCACGACTGCGGAGCGCTTCACGTGAGCGATCACCTGCTGCAGGTTGGCTCGCCGGTAGCGCAGCATCAGGCTGTGGATTTAAAGACTGCATGGACTGTGACTGTTGAACAGCGTCATTACCGGATGCGTTAATTAACTTATCCAGCGGCAAATACAGTAAGCTGTTACCAGACTTCTGGTCAACAATCACTTTACTTACGCTAGACATGATCTGCTCTTGCGCATCCAGATACAAACGCTGGCGCGTTACTTCAGGCGCCTTATTATATTGGGCAAGAATCTGGTCAAAGCGGCTGGCATTACCTATCGCTTCACTTTCGACTTTCAACTTATAACCGGCTGCTTCAGCCAGCAAGCGTGAAGCAGTACCACGTGCTTTTGGAATCACATCGTTAGCGTAAGCCTGACCTTCATTGATCTGGCGCTGATTATCCTGATTAGCGCGGTTAACGTCTTCAAACGCTTCTTGCACCTGCTCAGGCGGCTGTGCACTTTGCAGAGACACGCTGATAATTTTTACGCCGGTTTTATAACTATCTAAAATAATCTGCATACGCTCAGAAGTATCGGCAAGGCCTTTTTGTAACAAATCATCCAGCTTGTTCTTGCCGACCACTTCACGAATTGCAGTTTCCGCAGCTGACATGACTGCATCATCAGTGGAACGGTTATTGAATAAGTAATCTTTTGCATTGTTAAGGTTATATTGCACCGCAAATTGCAAATCGATAATGTTTTCATCTTCTGTCAGCATTAAAGACTCTTTTGGTAATCTGGTTTTGCCACCACTACCTTCGGCACTGCTTCTATAACCGACCTCAAGCCTGCGCACCTGTTCCATATTCACAACTTGAACACTCTCGATCGGATACGGCAAATGCCAGCGTGGGCCAGGTGAAGTCACTTCATCCTGAACCTTACCGAAACGCTGCACCACACCAAGCGAACCTTGATCAACAATATAAAAGCCTGTCGCCAACCAGATCAGACCAACCAGACCGAATATTGGAAGCAAAGGCAAATTAACGCTTGCTGGCTGTGGACGGCTGGATTGCGGATTTGACTGATTGCCACCACCCTTACCGAATAAGGTATTGATTTTGCGACTTAAGTCGCGCATTACCTCATCAAGGTCTGGTGGACCTTCATTATTTTGTGCTCTCCAACCAGGAAATTTAATCATTCATTACTCCAGAAAAACATTTGTTAATTATCATCAAACTGAGAAATTACTGTTAAAGCATTAATTTAACTAACTTATGCGTAAGCACTTTCTTCCGTGCTTAGTTTTTGTAAATACTGATAATGTTCTGCCATCGCTAATCTCAGCAGATCCATTCCCTCTCCTGTTTTGGCGGACACGTGCAAAGATGAAATTCTACCACATTCATCACGTGCCAATGCAGGCTCCAAACCTACGCGATCGATTTGATTATGCACCAGAATCTGCGGCACGTTTGCTGCACCGATTTCCTGCAATACTTTATTTACCTGTGCAATCTGCTCGTCACGGTTAGTGCTCGCAGTATCTACGATATGCAGCAGCAAATCTGCCTGCACAGCTTCTTCAAGCGTTGCACCAAACGCCTCAACCAGCGCATGCGGTAAATGTTTGATAAATCCTACCGTGTCAGAGATCACCACTTGCCCACAGCCCTCAATAAAAATCTTGTGCGTGGTCGTATCCAGCGTTGCAAATAGCTGGTCTGCGGCATAGATATTTGCCTTGGTAAGACGATTGAAGATAGTGGACTTGCCGGCGTTGGTGTAACCAACCAGAGATACCGTCATGACATTTGAGCGCTTGCGTGCACGGCGCTGCATACCGCGCTGCGCTTTAAGCTTGACCAGCTTCTCTCGCAGCTGTTTCACACGCACGCGCAACATACGACGGTCTAACTCCAGTTGAGTTTCACCAGGGCCGCCACGCACACCGATACCGCCTTTTTGACGTTCAAGGTGAGTCCATCCTCGAACCAACCGGGTTGATAAATGCTCTAGCTGAGCCAGCTCAACCTGCAATTTACCTTCATGCGTTTGTGCACGCTGGCTGAAAATATCCAGTATCAAACCGGTTCTATCTACCACACGCGCCTGCAGAAAACGTTCCAGATTCCGCTGTTGCGAAGGTGTAAGGTCGTGGTTAAACACTGCAATATTGGATTCAGTCGCACGCATCATCTGCAGCAACTCATCAGCCTTACCGCTACCGATAAAAAGCTTGGCATCTGGCGCTGAACGCTTACCTTCAATAGTACCCAGCACCGCCAAGCCTGCACTCAAACTTAGCTGACGAAGCTCTTCAAGGCTTTCAAGGTAGTCACTTTCACCGAAATCTACACTTACCAGAATGGCGGACTCGCCGCCACTTGGTCTTTCAAACAAATCTTTCAATGCTTAATTATCACCTTCCGGCAAGCCGATACTTACTGCACGTGCAGGTACGATTGTGGAAATAGCATGCTTGTAAACCATTTGGGTCACAGTATTTTTGAGCAGAATTACATACTGATCAAATGAGTCAACTTGACCTTGCAACTTGATGCCATTAACTAGATAAATTGATACAGCGACATGTTCTTTACGTAAAGCGTTAAGGAATGGGTCTTGTAACATTTGCCCTTTTTGATTCATGGTGTCTCCTATTGTTTGGAGTTAAATAAAATTTCTTACGTTAAAACAGCTAATTTAATACACTTACTTTTTCTACATTGCAATACTACTCTCGTTCAGAGTAAGAACAACGCAAATCGTTCTCTTTTTACTCAAATTAACTATTCAAGACTTTTGCACAAAACTCAAAGTACCGGTTCCATTGCTGCAGAAAGATTAACAAAATCGTTATTCTGCTATAACCGCAAGCCAGCTCCTGTAAGACAAACTATAAAGAACCATCCCGCTGAAATATGTGCGCTAAAGCACATAACTCATATATGAAGATCTGCATGAAAAAAACAAGGGGGCTAAGGATAAAAAATATTCGCGCAGTACTCTCTATTTAAATTCGTTAATTCTAGCCAGCACTTCATCCCGACTTAATAAAACCATGACCTGGTCAATGCTCGGTGATTGCGCAATACCCGTCAGCAGAACGCGTAACGGCATTGCCACTTTAGGAAACTTCAGCTGAAACTGTGTAACCACCTCGTTAATGGCATGGTGAATCGCCTCTGCATTCCATTCTACCGAGCGCAACAAATCGGATAGTTTTTCCAGAGCAGGTTTAATATCCGCGACCAGATGCTTTTCAGCGGCAGCCTTATCAATGACTGGCTTATGGTAAAAATAAACGATACTCTCTGCCAACTCATTCAGCGTGCTTGCACGCTCTTTATATAAATCAATCACGGCAGATAAATCCGGCGCAGCAGTCACTGCAACATTGAGCTGAGCCAGACGCGCGGTGATATCTTTCACCAGATAATCTTTATCTGCCAATTTAATATAGTGCGCGTTCAGCCATTTGAGCTTTTCAGTGTTGAATTGCGCTGCTGAAGGCGTGATGTGATCGAGATCAAACCACTCGCAGAACTGCTGCATACTGAATATCTCTTCATCGCCGTGACTCCAGCCCAGGCGCGCTAAATAGTTAAGCACCGCTTCAGGCAGATAGCCATCTTCATGATATTGCATCACACTCACAGCGCCATGACGCTTGGACAGCTTTTGACCATCATCACCTAAAATCATGGACAAATGTGCATATTGCGGAATAGTTGCACCTAGCGCTTTGAGCATATTGATCTGACGCGGCGTATTATTGACGTGGTCATCACCCCTGATCACCTGCGTGATCCCCATTTCCCAGTCATCAACCACCACACAGAAATTATAGGTAGGCGTACCATCTGCCCGCGCGATAATCAGGTCATCCAACTCTTGGTTTGCGATACTGATTTCACCTTTTACCAGGTCATTCCAGACAACATGTCCGTCTTTAGGATTTTTAAAGCGAATAACCGGCGGGATATCTGAAGGCGGCTCAGAAAGTACTTTACCTTCCTCAGGACGCCAGCGGCCATCATAACGCGGTTTTAAGCCCTGCTGCATCTGGCTTTCGCGCAGCGCTTCCAACTCTTCTTTTGTAGAGTAACAGTAGTAAGCAGAACCATCTTGCAGCATTTTACCAATCACTTCTTTGTAGCGATCCATACGCTGCATCTGGTAAAAAGGACCTTCGTCGTAATCAAGTCCCAGCCAGTTCATGCCGTCCAATATTGCCTGCACCGCTTCAGGTGTGCTGCGCGCAACATCGGTATCTTCAATGCGCAGGATAAATTTTCCACCGTGCTTTTTAGCAAAAGCCCATGAAAACAATGCAGTACGGGCACCGCCGATGTGAAGAAAACCAGTTGGGCTAGGGGCAAAACGTGTGCGAACAGTCATATTGAATAGAGCTTAACCATAAATTTAATTATTAGCATTTTACCATGCCGAGCATTACAGCTTACTAACAAAGCTAGGCTAATTTAGCTAAATTCAACAGAACACTGATGAGCAATGGCATATTAATTGCGTTACAAATTAAACAGCACTCGGCACCAAACTAAACCATGAATATTTTGCATAAAATTTTTAGCCACAAGCTAAAAGCAACAACCCCACTATCTTTAGCCTGGATGGCTGACTTATGCAAAATTGATGACGTTTCCGCGATAGAACTCACTACAATAAAATTAAGCAGTAATTTTAAAAACAATGTGATCCGAGATATGCAGCATCAGGAAACATTGTTTTCTATCGACGAAAAAACACACAGCATTGTCGAAAGAATTACACAACATTTCATGCACACAGAACATATTGATGAGAATCTCAAAGCGCGCATTTCAGATGTGACTTTTTTATATCACCATCAGTTGTTCTTAACTTATTACGAATTAAGCAAGAACTACATACATTACAATAAAGGTCTACAGCACATTGTACTTTCCCGTGCATTAAAAAATGCCACACAAATAGTCAAATGGCAACATTACACTCACCATAATGAGCCAGCCGATTTATGGTCAAAAGTTTCAAGTATATTTAAAGTCGCAGAACAGCTTTCTCTGCTGAAGGCAAAGATACAATCTTATTCTGATCAAGAGCCCATATCATTATCCAACGCTTATATTCAGATATGCATGCTGGGCTCTTTGCAGAACAGCAATTTCGAACCGCAGCAAATTGAGATTGCTAACCGACTTTTAACCGCATGCACTGCAAAAATATCGATTGATGAGACATATGATGCAGAACAACATCTATTCTATGTAGATACTGCTGCCAACAACCCAGCAAAACCTACAACATTTTTCAAAGCAGTCAACACTCATCGTTACTGGCGCTTTGAAGATGTAAATTCAAAAATAGATCTGTGCATACTTAGTATCCTACTCAACACATCACCAAGACCGACAATAATTAAAGAATTGGGCACAAGTAAATATGTGCTGGAAACACTGGTAAAACTAAGGGCGGAATGGTCTTTAAGTATTACAAATAGAACCAAAGTGATGCTATCTCACTAATCACAGCACTGTCAGTGATTATCAATTTAAAATCACCTTGCTTCTATTATTTTTTATCTGCTGAATGCCATCCACCACCAAGCACCTTGTAAAGTGCAACACGGTTTGCCGACTCAATCAGTCGAATTTCGATCAACTCAAGCTGCGCCAGATAAAGCGCGCGCTGCGAATCCAGCAAACCGAGGTAGCTATCAATACCACCCTTATAGCGCGCTTCAGACAAAGTAAAGCTGGCTTTAGTCGCCTCAACCAGTTTACGCCTGGCATCAAGACGCTCAGTTAAGGTGGATTTTTCTGCAAAAGCATCTGCCACTTCACGAAAAGCCGTTTGAATAGCCTTTTCATACTGAGCCACATTAATTTCACGCTGTACTTTTGTAGCTTCCAGGTTAGCAGTTAGCCTGCCAGCCTCAAAAATTGGCAATTTAATCTGCGGTATAAAACTCCAGGTACCA
>DATCVB010000058.1:0-18042 GCA_036567185.1 Methylotenera sp. | reverse complement strand
AAGGAGCTTAAAGAATACATTCACTACTATAATCACGTAAGGATTAAACAAAAATTAAAAGGACTGAGCCCAGTGCAATACCGAATTCAGTCCTTCCCTTAAAACCAAAACTAACCGTCCAACTATTGGGGGTCAGTTCACTTTGAGGCGGTTTTTTGTTATCTATATTGATTGTTCTAGTTGTTCTTTAAAACTTTAAATCCGTAATAAGTACCAAATTCACCTTCTGGTTCATGGTAGACAAATAACATGTCATTGGTATAGCCGGTACCGTTGAAGTGGTTTTGTGAGCGTAATTTCATGTCTTTAGGCAATTCGCTTCTGCCAACATATTTACCATTCAGATCAAAAATCAGCACTGCTTTGTGGTCTACATCCAGTAACACCAGTTCTTGTCCTTTAACACCACTGAAGCCAATGAAGTGATCACTCACATCGTGATGCTCTGCACCTGCTGCTTTCAGGTCTAGCGTGATTTCACTGATTTTTTCGCGAGATTTGGTTTCAACGACCCATACTTTATTACCACGCTCCTGTTTTGCGTAATATTGGTTGGTTTCCGGGTTGTAGCTTGGCATTGTGGCTGAATCGCCAAATGCAGGGTTGAAGCCGAATATATCAGCTGAAGTGTTCTTTAAATCACCATTCTCTGTCAGGTCAATCGAGAAAATGCCTGAGTTTGGTGAGAAACCTACGTCACTTGAAATGTTGTAGGTCACTATTTCCAGTTTTGCGGTATTAGGGTTGTAATACAGGGAGCGGTTATCGTAGCCCGGGCGTGATGAATGCAGGTATTTTCCTTCTTCATCGTAAGCGTGAATTTCAGATTTTGAGTAAGGTACCTCACCCTCACCACCCATTGGTGCCAGTCCGCCATCTGCAATATAGTAGCGTTTAAATAGCGGGATGTGTGCCACCGTCATCGGACGTGTGGTTGGTTTTTTAGTTAGTGGAATTTTAATGCCGACTTGTGCTTCAGGCAGGATTTCTGCCTGTGTAAGCTGTGCTGTAGCTAATAAAACAATAGAAAGTAGTAAGTTTGAAACACGCATAGTTGGATTTCTCTATTTATTATCTAAGGGTCTGGTTATTGTTTTTCTATTAGCATGGCATCGCCATAGCTAAAGAATCGATACTCTTTTTCAATTGCATGGGCATAAGCTTTCTTGATGTTATCAATTCCGGCAAAGGCAGACACTAGCATGAGCAGCGTGCTTTTTGGCAAATGAAAGTTGGTAAATAAACGATCTACCACTTTGAATTGATAGCCTGGGGTAATAAAAATATCCGTATCACCATCACCGGCTTTCAGTTCACTGTGCTGCGCTGCACTTTCCAGTGCCCGTAGTGCCGTAGTGCCGATCGCCGTAACTCTGCCGCCATGCAATCGCGTTTCATTAATGCTATCTACAGTAGACTGAGGAATACTGAAAAGTTCACTGTGCATTTTATGTTCTGCAATATTATCAACACGTACTGGCTGAAATGTCCCAGCGCCAACGTGCAAAGTGACATAGGCGATGTTGACTCTTTTTTTCTTCAACTGTTCCAGTAAAGCCTCATTGAAATGCAGTCCAGCGGTCGGTGCTGCAACAGCGCCTAAATTCTTGGCAAAAACAGTCTGGTAGCGTTCTTCATCATCGTAAGTTGCTGTATGTGTGATATATGGTGGTAGCGGTAAAGCACCATGCTGTTCCAGCAAGTCAAATACCGATACATCACTCAAAAATTGCAATTCAAATAAATCATCATGGCGCGCAGTCACTTCAACATCAAATGCGTCACTCAAGCGCATGCGGCTGCCAATCTTGGGTGAACGTGATGCACGCACATGCGCGTAGGCTACGTGCTGGTTAATCACACGTTCAATTAATACTTCAACATTACCGCCACTATGTTTGTGGCCGAACAAGCGGGCTTTGATTACTCGCGTGTCGTTAAATATCAGCAAGTCGCCAGCATTGCAGGCATCTGGGAAGTCTAAAAACATTTTATCGGTTAGATTTCCGTTAGATCCATCCAGATATAGCATGCGGCTGGCGGTACGTTCTTGGGCTGGATGTTGTGCAATTAAGTGAGAAGGTAGATAAAAATCGAAATCTTGGGTTTTCATAAATCGGATAGCTTGCTATAACAGCGAAATTTGAATTATACAGTAATGTATATTCCAGAAAGCTTAGGCGGCAGAGTTGCTAAACGCATGGGGTTGAAATTTGCAAATATTTTTCCTTTAACAGGACTCTAATGCTGGTATAGCGCTATGAATAAAATCCCAATAAAGATTGCTGAGACGACGAGTGCAATTTTTAATGCAGTTTTTATTAGTTTGTGGCGGCATTGATTCTGTTCATATTCACGTGCGGACTGCATAAGCCCGATAATACGTTCTGCACCTAAAGCGTCTGGTTTGATTGTTGCATCTTCGCTCGCTTGTGGCCATTCTTCTTTGAAAAATTCATGATGAGCCGGCTTGCGGTAATTCTCTGAAATTTCTTGATAGTCTTTGCGGTATTGGTTTAATAAGCGATAACGCGCAACTGGCGAGAGCCAGTTAGCTGCAGAGTCATTTTTCGATCTATAAGCGAATGCGCTTTGCAGGACTGCCGCGCGTGCAGGAGCCAGGTGGTTTTTGTCCATTTGTATGTTTATTTCTCGCATCAGGTCGATGTAAGCCCGACCGGGCGTAATGTTTGATGATTCGAGATTATTCGGTACATGTGTCCAATCGTGCTCAGGCAAAAAGCCCAGCAGGTGTTCAAAGAAGTCAGGCACGATGCCATCAGGAAGGGCTTCGCGTTCGTATGGCCGCACATGCAAGCGAGCCGGACTGAAAACAGCAGCCCATATTTTAAGGATGCCAAGGCTATTAAGCCTGGGTTTGAAATCTTTGGCAAAGGTTTCAAAGTCCAGCGTGTTGTTGGCGCTGCCTTTAATGAATTGCGCGTAATGTGCGTTTAACAGGTGATCCGGTCTGCGCAGATAAACGGCTATTTCCGGCTCCCAGCCCAGCCTGTGTGCGCAGTTGTGGAATGCTTGGGCGGCATGACTAACCCAATCTTGTGAAAAGTACACATCATGTGCCGATTGCATATCGAATAAGTCTTCAGCTGAGATCACGATGGTGCGCCCGCCGGCATGCATGCGTTTGGTTTCGAATGCATGCAGAACCTGATCCAGAGTAGTGTATGGGGTGCAATAATGGCCGTATTCAGACCAGAACTGATCGGCGGCAGCGTTCTCGTCGCAGGCAAGCATCGCTTCATGGCGTGCCAGCACATAACATTGAAAATGACTATTGCTGTAAGCCGAGATGTGGTGCTTGGAACTTGCTTCCAAAGGGTAGATGATGCCTCGCTCCCTTAGTTTAGCTGCATTCAGCGCTAAATAACTTTGCAGCGCTTTTGACCCGGTCTTATGCTGGCCAATGTGCAGAATGACTCTGGGCTTGCCTGCACTCATGGCTTTGTTCCAATGCCGATGAAGCGCGGCGGGTTCATGGTTGTGTGGATTGTGACGTCGACCATGCCATCAAAGAACACTTCTTGTAGCGCCTGCCTGGAAAAACGGTAGTAGTCTCCGGGAAAGAAGTGTTCTCCCAAGGTTAGCGTAGAGGCTGACAAGGCCTCTTTGTCATAGATAATTGCAAGGCGGAACAGCAGTCGCTGTAGCAAGTTATGTTTTTTGAACACATGACTTAGCCCCATTCCGCTATAGCCGGGTACGCCGATGGCAATCAGTCCGCCTCTGGCTGTAACGCGATGAATTTCGGCGAGTGTTTTCCAGAACAGCGGGTCGTGTTCCAGCATGGAATTGCATACTACAACTTGAAAGTAATGATCTTGAAAACAGCTTAAATCATTGGCATTGGCTTGCATGTATTTTAACAAGCCGGTTGATTCCTGCATGATTGTGTTCACGCCGATTCTCTCCGAGCTGTCATTAAAAACCTGTAGATTGATTAAACTGTCAGGCCCGTGTACTGCCCCTACTTCCAATACTGGGCCGGTAATTTCTTTGCCGTGCAGAATCTGCTCAAATAAACGATAGACTTCAGGACTCATAGCTGCCTTGGTTCTTTTAACATACGAATAAATAGCTGAATAAATGTTCTGGCGGCTGCTTTAAGCAGGGTGAAGTTAAATAGCAGGTATGGGTTAATGCTGATAATGATTGGAATCAGTCGCAGTGTATCCCACGGGCGGAGCGTTGTTTTACCGATTGTGCATGAAAACAGGTAGGCAAGCGTGTGTGCTTCATATCTGGTTAGTGGCGGGTTGAGCTCAGCTGTAGAAATTAATCCCTGTCTGATAGCCAGTGCCGCAACTTCTCTGAAGATCCTGATATTTTCAGCAATTTTATTTATTGGAACATTGGCGCTTGCGTTGTTGCCGTGCTGCGTCCAGCATCCCGCTATTCTGTTAAGTAAAATGACAGGTCCCTGTAGTGACAGCCGTAAAAACGAATCCATATCTGTGGAGCTGATAGGCGCACTGTAGCAATCGTTTTTGATAGCTGCATTTCGGTTAAACAGTATTCCCAAATGTGTAAAAAAACCTGTCTCGAACACTAACTTGGGGTATTGGCCGGGCTGGATTATGGATTCATCAGCATCAATTGCGGGCAGTATATCGGTGTCTGGCTGTGAATGATCGGCATGCTGAACCTTGTGGCCAGCCTGTGCAAAAACTACGCCCTGTGCTGAGTGGCGTTGTAATGAGTGCCATGCTGTCTTTATAAAACCTGCATCAGTTAAATAGTCATCGCCATCCAGCATGAGCACCCAGTCTCCACTGGCCAGGTCGCGCAGGGCGTGCTGGTAATTTTTGACGCGCCCCAGATTCTGGGGATTCTTGAAATATTTGAAACGGCTGTCATTCAGCCATTTTTGACAGATATTTTCCGTGTTATCGGTGGATGCATCGTCAATAACGATGACGTCCAGAGCACTGAAGTGCTGCATCAGCGCACTGGAGATCGCTCGGTCAATATAGATATCCTGATTGTAGGTAGGAATCAGAATAGTGACTGCAGGTGTTGCAGAGCATTGGTCTTTTGGCGCTTCGATCATTGTTATCAATTTCTTCAGGTCAGATTCCGAGCTTAATTGGAAAGGATGATGCATTAGATTCTGCTTGAGGCTTTCACGCAAGTCGCGATTCGTCACCAGCCGGGATAATTGACTTTTAATCGCAGTCTGGTTGTTTGCTACGATGATTCCAGTCTGCCCATTGATAATCATTTCGTCCGCCCCGTGCACATCGGTCGAAATGACCGGGCAATTGGATTGAAGCGCTTCCATAATCACGGTTGGGCAACCTTCGGAAACTGAGAGTAGCGCAAAAACATCGCATTGATTCAGCCAATCTGCAACATTGTGCTGGAATCCAGCCAGAATGAAGTGTTCTTCCATCCCCAGTCGGATGATTTCGCTTCTGATCATGTTTTCCAGTGATCCTTTGCCGACAATGTACCAGCGAAAATCCACGCCTTCTTTCATCAGTGCATGATGGATATATAGACTTTCAAGAATCTGTTTACCCGGTTCCAGTCTGGCTACAGTCAGAATGACTGGTTTGTCGCGCGGTAGCAATTTAATATTCTGTTTATGGATTGTGCTCTGTATTTCCACGATAGGTCTTAGTACCTCAACTGGCTTGCCGGTGAGCGCCATGCATTGTACAGACATGCTGTTGAATAGAGATTTTGAGACCGAGACGACATAGTCTGAGACCTGAATGCTTAATTCAGTTACATTTTTTTTGCGTGGTAATTCGTGCGGGTGGCCTGCCAGCGCTTCATCAACCAGAAAAATAATCTTTTTATCGGAGCGTGCCAGAGCATAGGCGGTGCAGGCCTGCCAGCTTGCCAGAATTGAGGTTCCCAGCACCGCATGATACTCCCTGTTGAGAGGCAGGAGTTCATTGCGCCGCATGAAGAATGGCAAAGCGCCAAGCGGAGATTGTGCTTCATATCTATTCCTGCATAGCGATGTGAGCCTGCTACCATCTGTGCTGAAAATAGAAACAGTCGCCGGCAATTCTGCAAGCATCTTGGTTTCTTGCGGACCTATGATCAACAGGTCGATATCGTAATGCGCTATCAGTCTTTTTATCCATTTGATACACAGATAGGCTGCGCCACCGGAGGTTAGCTCCTGCACAATGAATAGAATGCGATGATTAGTTGGTTTGCTCAATCTATTTGCCTATGCTTTTAATCATGATCTGCGCTGATTAAACAAAAAAGATACTTAACTTTTAACTTGTATTAACTTGGTATCTAGCCAACTCTGTGCTGAATGCAGAAGCTGGCAGACTACTTCAGCTCACATATTACAGTTGCCTTGTTAGAAAACAAGCATAGGGTATTTTTAAACGACAATCTGACTAACAGCACACGCCATGTCATAGAGCAGCTTAATACAATGGCTGGTCAGTGCTGCTGTTGTTTACGGTATTCCGCAATTCCTGCCTCTTGATGAAGAGCATCCGACACAGCCAACTAACGCGATATCAGGCTTGTAATATGCATGTCAGCTAACCGCTAAATACATGCAGGGCTAGCAAACAAGCTGGCTGCCGGGCAATTATTCAGTGATAAGATGAATAAAATCGAAATCGTGGGTTTTCATAAAACAGATAGCTTGCTATAATAGCGAAATCGCACAAATGCAGTGATGCATAGTCCAAAGAGCCCAGGTGGCGGAATTGGTAGACGCACGGGACTCAAAATCCCGCGCCGCGAGGCGTGCCGGTTCGATTCCGGCCCTGGGCACCAGTAAATCTTTCGATTTATACTCTTTGGAAGTAATTGTAGTAACCGCAGTTATCGTTGCATGAAAATCGCTATGAGCATACACTTTATAAGTGTTATTGATCATAGCGTTTTTTTTCGCCTGCATGCCACATTTTCTGTGATTTTGCTGTGATTTTCTGTGGTTTTTCAGGGATTTGTCTGCAGGTTATGAAAAAAATCCGCTCATTTATTGATCCGATTTAAATTAGTTTAATTTAAAAGGAGTTCAAAATGGATGAAGATATCAAAATCGTGCAATTCGTACAGGGTGATCAGGGCGGTTCAGATTACTGCCTGGATGATAAAGGCAATCTGTACAAGGTTGAATACTCCAAACGCAACGAGTTGACTCTGATTAAGCAAAAAATCAACATCATTATTCCGTCTTGATAGTGCTCCTTGCTCTGAGGATAAGTTTTTAAACTTAGAGTTCACTCAGGCTTTTTATGTGTGTCATCACACAGCGCCCGAGCGCATGTAACGCATAACCGCCTTCTAAAGTGGAGACGATTCGACCCTGCGCATGTTTTTTCGCTACTTGTTTCAAAGTTTCCGTTATCCACAAATAATCGGCTTCTTTCAGAGCCAACCCACCCATATCATCTTCGTAATGTGCATCAAAGCCAGCAGATATTAATAAAAATTCCGGTTGAAAGCGATCCAGTGCCGGCAGCCAATGCAGTGTTACAGCTTCCCGGAACTCAGCGCCGCTGGTTCTGGCGGCAAGCGGCACATTGATAATATGATCATTGCCGCTTTCTGCACCTGTGTATGGGTAAAACGGGTGCCTGAACGTGGAGCAGAGCATCACCTGCGGGTTATCGTGAAATATGTCTTCAGTACCGTCGCCGTGATGCACATCAAAATCAAGAATGGCAACACGCTGCAGCTGGTAGTGCTTGATGGCATGTGCAGCAGCCACGGCCACATTGTTAAAGATACAGAAACCTGACGCACCAGAACGCCCTGCGTGATGGCCTGGCGGGCGGACGCAGCAAAAAGCATTTTCAACTTCACCGGCCATCACCAGATCAACGGCTTGTACTGAAGCACCGGCAGCATGCAGTGCTGCGTTTAGTGTGTATTTGTTCATGGCCGTGTCCCCATCCAGATTTATCAGACCTTCGGCTGGAGCGTGCTGGAATACCCATTCTACATATTCGTTGGTATGCACCTGTGTTAACTGCTCTTTGCTTGCTTTCTCGGCATCATAGTGAATCAGATGATCCAGCAAGCCGGATGCTATTAACTGATCGTTGATGGCATGCAGGCGCTCCGGACATTCGGGATGATCCGTACCCATGTGATGTCTGCCGCAGGACGAATGTGTGATATAGGCGGTGCGCATGATAAGTTTTTACAGTAGTTTATACACAGTTTTGATGCTGTCTTCTTCTTTGCTGGTTTCGATCGTGAAACCTAAATTTTTCATCAATTTAAGCATGTGGCTATTCTGGCTCATGACTTCACCTTGCATGACTTTGAGACCACGTTCACGCGCGGCGTCCATTAATACGGTCATTAATTTGCTGCCTAGGCCCTTGCCATGCATATTATCCGCAATCACAATTGCAAATTCACAGCTTTCACCGTCGGGATTAGTGGCATAGCGTGCCACGCCAACTTCTAATTCTTTTTGATCAGTCTTGTGGCCGTGCATTTCTTTTACCGCGAGCAGTGCGATTTCGCGGCTGTAATCAATCTGCGTAAAACGTACCAGCATTGCCGGACTGAGTTCCTGAATACTGTTCATAAAGCGGAAATAGCGCGATTCTTCAGATAACTCGCGTACAAAAGCCTGCTCGAGTTCCGCATCTTCCGGACGGATCGGACGAATCACAATATTAGAGCCGTCACTTAATTGCCAGTTGCTGACTAAATGTGACGGATATGGGTAGATTGCCATGTGCGCGTAGCGGTCAGCACTTGGTGTACGGAATGCAACGATGACGCGCGCATCCGCTGCCAGCGCGCCATGTTCGTCCACGATGAGCGGGTTGATGTCCATTTCCATGAGCATCGGTAATTCGCATACCATCTCGGAAACACGCAGCAGTAGACTTTCCAGTGCATCCATATTTACGGCTGGCATGTGGCGGAATGCGCCTAGCATTTTTGCGATATGTGTGCCCTGAATCAGGTCTTTAACTAAAAAGGAGTTGAGTGGCGGCAAGGCAACGGAACGATCCCCCATGACTTCTACCATGGTGCCACCTGCGCCAAACGTAATGACCGGGCCAAATACCGGGTCATTAGTCACGCCCACCATAAGCTCGCGCCCATTGGGTTTTACAACCATAGGCTGAATGGATACGCCGTCAATTCTGGCATCTGGACGGTATTGGCGTACGTTATCCAGCATTTCATGATAGGCGGCAGGGACTGCCTGCGCGTTTGCCAGATTCAGCATCACGCCACCGGCGTCAGTCTTGTGCGTGATATCCGGTGAATTGATTTTCATGGCGACCGGAAAGCCTAATTCCAATGCGATTTGCAGTGCTTCGTTCGGTGAGCGTGCAATGAGGGTTTTTGCCACGGGTATGTGGAATGCTGATAACAGCGCTTTTGATTCCATTTCATTCAATATTTTGCGCCGCTCTTGTAATGCGCCTTCAATCACCATGCGTGCACCCTCTACATCCGGCTGCAGCTGGTGTGAGAGCGGCCCCGGTACCTGTATCAGCAGTTTCTGGTTTTTGTAGTATTCAGAAAGAAAGGAAAACACTTCTACAGCTGGTTCCGGTGTACGGAAGCTTGGTTTTCTCGCGCGGTTAAATAGTTTGCGTGACTGTTCAACCTGCGTTCCGCCCATCCAGCAGGCAAGTAAGGGTTTGCTGTATTGATTGGATAGTTCGATGACTGTCTTTGCAGCTTCCAGCGGTTTGGTCATTGCCTGCGGCGTTAAAATGGTAAGTACACCGTCAACATTCGGGTCTTCAAGACACGCTTTTACGGCATGGTGATAACGATCAGCCTGCGCGTCCCCAATAATATCTACCGGGTTGCCATGTGACCAGGTGCCGGGTAGAGCCTGATTCAGCTTATTGATGGTTTCCTCAGATAGGTTAGCCATGACCAGACCTAAATCAGCAGCAATATCTGTTGCCATTACGCCGGGCCCGCCGCCATTGGTGACAATGGCCAGTCGGTTGCCGGTTGGGTGGAAGCCGCAGGAAAGTGCTTTCGCTACCGAGAACAATTGCGTTACGGTTTGTACGCGCACTACGCCGGCACGTCTGACTGCGGCATCAAAGGCATCGTCCGAACCGACCAGCGATGCGGTGTGTGACATTGCAGCTTTCGAGGAAACGCTGTGCCTGCCTACCTTGACTAATATTACCGGTTTAATCTGTGCGGCAGCACGAATCGCGCTCATGAAGCTGCGTGCATTGCGGATGCCTTCAATGTAGAGCAGAATGCTTTGTGTTTTTATGTCAGAAACGAGGTAGTCGAGAATTTCGCCGAAGTCGACATCGATGGATGACCCCATGGATATGACACTGGAAAATCCTACGTCGTTTGTTTGTGCCCAATCCAGAATAGCCGTGCATAAAGCGCCGGACTGTGACACAAAGGCCAGATTGCCGACATTGACGCTGCCATGGTTAAACGTTGCATTGAGACCAATGTCGGGGCGCATTACGCCTAAGCAGTTTGGCCCAATCAGGCGAATGTTATGGCGTTTGGCATTTTCCAGTACTGCGCGCTCCAGCTTTATTCCCGCTGCCCCAGCCTCTCCAAACCCTGCGGTGATAATGACCGCAGCTTTGACATTGTGCTTACCGCATTCTTCAATAATATCCGGCACCGATTGCGGTGGGGTGGCAATAATGGCCAAATCTACCGGTTCCTGTATCTGCGATATGGAAGCGTAAGCTTTGTGTCCCTGTATTTCTGCGTGATTAGGGTTTATCGGATATAGCGCGCCCTGATAACCGCTTTGCAGCATATTGTGAAATACGATTTTGCCCACAGAATCTGTCTGGTCACTTGCGCCAAAAACAGCAACAGATTTTGGTGCGAAGAGCGGTTTAAGATAATGTTGACCCATAGTTTGAACCCACCGTTACATAGTTGATATCATCATAGCTGATTTGCTAACTTGTATATTGCGCTGCATCATTACTTGGGTGAAAAACGCTCTAGCACGTGTTTGGTCATGCCTTTTGCCAGCTCTTCTTCACCAAAAAATACGGTACCTATGCCATCATTTTGTAGAAGTTTTGATTCTTCTTCACTGTGGGTACGTACTACCACTTCGATACCGGGTTGCAAGGTGTTGGCGATTTCTGCCATTTTGCGCACATTCATTGAATCTGGAGTCGCAATCACTAAAAGTGCAGCATTCGTGATATGTGCCTGAATCAACACTGCAGGATCTGCTGCATCACCGGAAACTGCAGGTACTCCAGATTTGCGCAGTTTTTCTACCACTTCACGGTTTTGTTCAGCAACCACATAAGGGATGCCGCGCTCAGTCAAAGCTTCTGCAATGCGTCTACCGACCCGGCCATAGCCAACCAGCACAACCTGACCTTCAAGATATTTACGTTCGGTACTCATCGGCAGTTCTGCAAACGGATCGGTACGAGCTTCCAGCTCTCGTGCCAGTCTGGAGTGCTTTAGCGCCCAGTTTTTGAGTGGTTTAATGGCTGAAAAAACAAGCGGATTGAGGGCGATGGAAATGAAAGCGCCAGCTAGAATCAGGCTCATCCCTGCGGCCGGTAAAATACCCAATGCCATGCCTAGACCGGCCAATATGAATGAGAATTCACCGATCTGCGCCAGACTGGCCGCGATGGTCAGCGCTGTATTCAATGGGTAGCGGAAGGCAAGCGTCAGCACCATGGCTGCAACTGATTTACCAATGATGATAATGGCTACTACCGCTAGCAGCCGTAACGGTTCATCCAATAAGATCTGCGGTTCGAACAACATGCCAACAGATACAAAGAAAAGTACGGCAAACGCGTCTCTTAACGGCAATGATTCTTCTGCCGCACGATGGCTGAATTCTGACTCGCGCATCACCATACCTGCAAAAAACGCACCCAGGGCAAATGACACATTGAATAGCGCAGAAGCACCATAGGCTATGCCAATCGCAACAGCAACAACTGACAGCGTGAAAAGTTCACGCGAACCGGTCTTTGCCACATGCCATAACAGCCATGGCAACGCACGTTTGCCAACAACCAGCATTAAGATAATAAATACTGAAACCTGAAGGATAGTCAGACTGATAGTCTGCCAGAGCGGTGCAGTATTTGCTGCGTCCACCGTGCCACCCAGAACGCCTGCTAGCGGTGGCATTAATACCAGCACCATGACTGTCGCCAGGTCTTCTACTACCAGCCAGCCGACGGCAATCTTGCCGTTCATGCTATCCAGAATGCCTCTGGATTCAAGCGCTTTGAGCAGCACCACAGTACTGGCGCACGATAATGACAGGCCGAAAATCAGGCCTTCACCGAATGTCCATCCCCATGTATGCGCCAGCGCGGCACCTAAAACAGTTGCCAGGGTCATTTGTACGATAGCACCAGGCACGGCGATGCGTTTTACGGCAAGTAAATCGTTGACCGAGAAATGCAAGCCAACGCCGAACATCAGTAGCATGACGCCAATTTCTGATAATTGGGAGGCGATGCCGATGTCTGCCACAAAGCCGGGAGTCGCCGGGCCAATCATGATGCCAGCCATTAAGTAGCCTACCAGAGCGGGCAGCTTGATACGTTCGGCGATGAAACCAAATATCAGTGCAAGGCCGAAGGCCGAGGCGATTGTCGTAATGAGTGAGATGTTGTGTTCCATGTTGCTTTCGTTGCTTGTTATTTTTCTTAAAAACGTTCGTGATTACAATTAAATTGTTGATGCGCTTTAAATCAGATTATCTGTAAGCAATTAAATTCTTTAAGTGATTATAGAACAGTTAATGGCACTAAAAATGCTAGTGATGGTCACATGGTTTGTGGTCATTATGGCTGATCTTTATTGCAGTTTTTTTGAAATGTTACAGTTAAAAGGGGTTTGCATTGAAGATATTTATAATGGTGGCATTGGTTCTGGTAGCTGCCTGGAGTTTCAGTTATTTCGCTGATACCGAATTTAACATATCGACGCAGCAGAATCAGCAGAAAAATCAGGCGCTAATTAAAGCCGGTGATGAGTGCATATCCATTTCAGAACGAGCCAGTGCACATCTTGTTCCAAAACTTGAGTTTCAGCGGCTGGAACTGGAAGCGCGCAAAGCCAATGTAGTAGTGCGCTGCATGGCCGATCGTAATTTCTATCAAAATCCGGCTTGGTTGAAATACTCTGAACCCATTGCCGCCGGAATTTCATCAGAGCAGCATGTTTCAGCGGATGAAGCGCTGGAAAAACTGAAACGGGTAGATATGCTGGTTTTTGAACCGATCTCCAACAAGCCTGTTTATTGGCAATATGTTAAAAAATAAGACCAATAGACAATCACAACTATCAATCAGTAATTTTCACTTTTTAATGCCAAATACTTTATAGACAGCTGCTCAGCTTCTGCTTCATCCAGAGGCTTTATTAAATGAATCATTTGTTCAAGGTCGGCAGAGTTTTTTTCCAGCAGCGCAATTTTTGATAACGTCAGCATGGCATCAAGATGACGGCTGTTTAAAGCCATGCATTTATTCAGATGCTGTTTAGCTTCTGCAATCTGATGCGATTCAAACTCTGCGGTCCCCAGAAAATACCAGGCATCAGCCAATTGCGGTTGTTCGATTGTCCATAGCCCGGCGATCTTTTTTAGTTGCTGCCATTCCTTGTTCTGGTAAGGAACTACCACCTGCATAAAGTATGGGTGTTGGTTGTTCGGCAACGCCCAGAATGGCTGTTCACTGGTTTTTAACGATATCAGGTCTGGGGTGTCAAACAGGCGTTTGATCCAATCTACCGGCATGCTGTAAAAGAAAGAGTTTGGTCCCGGGTTTTTAAAGCTGGTAATGCCGATCAGATTAAAACTCTGGTCAAACATGGCGCCGCCGCTGGATCCAAGTGCAAAGGCTGCATCGGAGCGAATAATCAGGTTGCCATCAAGCGGATAAGTCGCTTTTATACTGCCGTAAGAAGGTTGTGGCACGCTATTGCCGCTAGGGTAACCTACCGTGAATATTTCTTCTTCCTGCAGTAGGGTCGAGCTGTCACGCATGAGCACCGGCTTAAACGGCAGCTTATCAAATTTGAGTAAACATAAGTCATGTTTCCAGTCTGCTTTCATGGCTATCGGCTGATAGCCATCGCCATATTTTGCAATATTGGCACCGTGCGCATTGGCTAGTACGTGGCAATTAGTTGCAACGTACTCATTACTGACAACGACGCCAGTGCCCGCGCCGGTGTTACCGTTACCGAGGTCAACACTGACATGCACAATCGACTCATTCAGTCTTAGTAAATCTGCAATATTGGGTTGTGAGAATCCGCTGAGAGGACTCGCCAATAAAACTACGAAAAAAATGGTTTTCTTCATAAAAAAATCCTCTGACCCAGAGTTGGTTTTTGCGTTTACATAACTGTGATGTAATTAACACTAAGGCTAAATTTAACATTGATAGATATATCTATATTGGTGCGTAAAACGGTATTTAGGTTCAATTTGTGTTGGCTGTAACGTTCTCAGGCGCATTAAATATGGTTTTTTGATGATTTATTGGCAACACATACTATTCAAGCCAATAAACACGGGTTATGATGGGGATTGTTATGTGAAGCAGATGCATTTCGCATAATTTTGAGATTTGATTAATATTCGTCTTAACTAATCAGGAATACTATCCATGAATAAACAAGAATTGATTGCCCAAATTGCAGAGCAAGCTGGCCTAACAAAAACGGATGCAGCAAAAGCGCTTAATGCTATTACTGACAGCATCACACAATCTTTGAAAAAAGGTGATCCAGTAACATTGATCGGTTTCGGTACATTTAAAGTTGGTAAACGTGCTGCACGTATTGGCCGTAACCCACGTACTGGCGCAGAATTAAAAATCGCAGCTTCAAACGCACCTGGCTTTACTGCTGGTAAAGCATTAAAAGATGCAGTGAACTAAAAGTTTTATTTTATGGATGCATGAAAGTTATTAATCTAGCTTTTATGTATCTATGATTAGTTATAAATGAAAACGGGAGCCTAGGCTCCCGTTTTTGTATTTGGCTTTGATCATCTATATTTATACATGATCTTTTATTAACTGCATTGTAATTTCAATGCCAAAACGCATTGCAACAGCTTCAGGTTTCGCCCGTATGGTTACAGTTACTTATGAATGTTTTTAGCTGGATACTCTTAAGTGCTTGATTGGTATATTATCAGTAGTACTCTCTAGAACTTTTGTATTATGCACCATGCTATGGCCTCGTTCCTGCACATTTGTTTCAAAAGAGCGACTAACAATGCATAATGTAATTAGCATACTTTAAACCACAGAATAGTTGACTATGTCAGTTTAAGAGCATCTCAATTAAGGCTGTTGAGCCATGTGCTGCATGCAGTCTTAAATTTAAATAAAAAAAGAGGATCGCCGGATGTTAGAAGCTTTATCAGATTGGCCAACGCCGCCCTATTTTAGTTTTGACCCAGCTAGTATTAAGTCCGGGCCGGAAAGTTGCCTGATTTACTATCTTGACGGTAGAAAATCATTAGGTGACTTGGTGCGTATGTCTGAAGATGAATCGAGTATCGTATTTCTATCATCACGCAGCGAAGTGAACGAAGCAGTTAATCTGGAGCAGATTAAAACTATCCGGCTGTTAAGGCCGTTAGTCATGCGTCGGCAGATGGAGCTGCTGCATGAGCGCGCTGAGGAAGTTTTTCATTCAAATGATCGCCAGACCTTTACGGTTGAATTTACGGATAAGGAAACAATCACTGGTGAGACTGTAGGCTACTCGGAAACCAGTAAAGGTTTATTTCTTTATCTGCCGAAAGATGCCGAAGAGGTTTTACGCTGCTTCATTCCTAAACAATCTATAGCAAAATTTCAAATCGGCATGCATCTTGGTGAAATGCTGATTAAAGAAAAACTGGTGCATAAAGATCAGGTAGACGAAGCCGTGGCGCAGCAGCGCAAGCTGCGCCAGCAGCGTATCGGCGATTATTTATCAGAGCAGGAAATTGTTTCTCGTGAGCAGTTGGAATACGCGATTCTTCACCAGGAGAAACGCCCGATTCTTAAATTGGGTGAAGCTTTGCAGGAGTTGGGGCTTATTAGTAAAGAGCAGCTCACCGCGGCATTGGAAAAACAGCAAAGCAACCGCAAGATGCCGTTAGGGCGGATATTGGTTGAAATGGGCGCAGTTGCCGAAAACGTACTTAATGGGGCTCTGGCCAGAAAGCTGGGTATTCCGCATGTAGGTATTGCCAAGTTCAATGTAGATTTGAATGCGGTGCGATTAGTCAGTGCGGATTTTGCGCGTAAATATGTGTTGATGCCTTTGTATATCCATGACACCGCACTTGTTGTTGCTTTTCAGGATCCTTTCAACACAAAGGCCGTAGAAGAGATCAGATTTCTGACTGAGATGAAAGTGATACCGGTGATGTCCTCTCAAGAGGACATTGATAGGGCTATCAAGAGGTATTATCACACCGAGATGTCGGATAAATATGCGTCAGCGATGGCAGAAGAGGTGGTTCCCCGCGGCGGTGATTATGACTTTTATAACACTGCGACAGAGCTGAAGATTGATGACCTTGCCTCGAAATTATCTAATGAAGATCGTGTTACAGAACTTAAGCTGGAAACTATTACCGAGTCTGACAATACGTTGGTGCAGACAGTTAATAAGATCATCATGGATGCTTTTAATGAAGGTGTTTCTGATATTCATATAGAAACCTACGCCGGCAAGAAGAGTACGCGCATTCGATTCCGCAAAGACGGTGTGCTGGCGGATTATGTCGAGATTCCTGCAAACTTTCGTGAAGCGATTATTTCGCGCATTAAGATTATGGCGCAAATGGATATCTCTAATCGCAGAACGCCGCAAGATGGCAAGATTGATTTTCAGCGCTTTGGCTCTGCCAAGATCGAACTGCGTGTTGTGACGATACCAACCAGCAATAATCTTGAAGATGTGGTGATGCGCGTGCTGGCTGCAGCCAAACCGTTGCCAATAGAGAAGCTTGGCAGTGCACCTGACATTCTGGATAGCCTGAAACGCATGGTTGAGCGTCCATATGGATTGATTCTGGTTTGTGGCCCGACCGGCTCAGGTAAGACGACTACATTGCATTCCTTACTTGGCTATATTAATACGCCCAGCAGAAAAATATGGACGGTGGAAGACCCCGTCGAAATTACTCAGCCTGGCTTGCGTCAGGTGCAGGTCAATAATAAAAGCGGTCTGACATTTGCGCATGTGATCCGTAGCTTTTTACGGGCAGACCCTGATGTAATTATGATAGGTGAGATGCGCGATCAGGAGACAACAAAAATTGCAATTGAGGCATCCCTGACCGGGCATCTGGTGCTCTCAACTTTACATACAAACACAGCGCCGGAAAGTGTTACCAGATTATTGGATCTCGGTATGGACCCATTCAACTTTGCCGATGCTCTCATAGGTGTGTTAGCGCAGCGGTTATTGAAGGCGCTATGCAAACAATGTAAACAGGCCTACGAGCCAGATGCGCAGCAAATAGATGCACTGCTAGCCGAGTTTCTTGAAGGGGCGCCTATAGAGCGTGATGAGGCGAT
This sequence comes from Methylotenera sp., assembly GCA_036567185.1. GTDB lineage: Bacteria > Pseudomonadota > Gammaproteobacteria > Burkholderiales > Methylophilaceae > Methylotenera. The sequence continues at coordinate 514 of DATCVB010000058.1, read as the reverse complement.
TAAGGATTGGCAGCTTCATTTTGCGAAGGATGGGGTATATACCCTATACAAACCAGCTGGCTGTCCACATTGCAACAACACTGGCTATAGTGGACGAGTCGGGGTGCATGAGTTGATGACAGTTAGTCCGGAGATCAGACGCTTGATTCAGACCAGGGCACCTCTACATGATTTGCAGTTAGCGGCATTAAAAGCGGGTATGCGCACGCTCAGGCAGGATGGCATATTGAAAGTGCTGCTTGGTGAGACAGATATGGCGCAGGTTCGTGCAGTCTGTGCCTAAGCTCTGTGGGCATAGTTTTATCTGATGTTTTAGGCTGGTGCCAGCCTCATTTTTGAATAAAACTGCTAATTTTTGATTAATTTTTAATTTTTTCGAAAATAGGTTGGAAAATTAATTAAATTTCATGTAATATGCCGCCTCGTTGGTTGAGGCAGGGTGCTTAGCTCAGTTGGTAGAGCGTCGCCCTTACAAGGCGAATGTCAGCGGTTCGACCCCGTTAGCACCCACCAA
>DATCVB010000057.1:0-8542 GCA_036567185.1 Methylotenera sp. | reverse complement strand
TTGCATCATCGAACAGAATAAAAAATTATTGGTCTGTGAGTTTATCACTGGCGGCGGGCTAAGTGCAGAGCCTTTGCCGGAATCTTTGGCGAAAGAAGGCATGTTAATGCGCGATGCCTTGTTGCGTGATTTAGCTGAATTAAACCGGTTTGATATTATCACCATGCATGATGTCAGGCTGGCGCCACCAATTCAGGCTAAACAGAGTATCGCTGTTAAAGCTGGCAACTTTAAAGCGTGCTTTACGCAGGCGCTTAGTCAGGTTGATATGGTCTGGTTGATTGCACCGGAGACAGAAGGCACCTTGCTGGAGTTAAGCGAGCAATGCTATGAGGCAGAGAAGCGTGAAAATGGCCCTGTATTTCTAGGCTCCGGTTTTGATGCAATGTTAACGGGTACAAGTAAAACCCTATGTTTCGAGGCGCTGCAGGCGGCTAACATTCATACCTTGCCCGTGCATGCCGGTGAAGATTTAATGCAGCCATCTTATTATGATGCGTTGTGTAAATTGAATATCGCGAAATGGGTAGCCAAGCCAGAGGACGGGGCAGGTTGTGACGGGATCCGGATTTTTGATTGTTTAGAGGATTTGAAAGCATGGACAGCGCAGGATGAGCGATATCTGGATTATTTAGCACAGCCTTATCAGGCAGGTGAAGCCGCAAGTTTTTCCATGCTGTGTCGTAATGGCAAGGCATGGTTGTTAAGTTGTAATCAGCAGCATATTGTGACTGATGGCAGTGAGTTCAAGCTGAGCGGAGTTACGGTAAATGGCATGTCGGCTTACTGGCAGAAGTTTGAAACCATTGCCAGGAAAATTGCCAGAATGCTGCCGGATGCACTGGGTTATATTGGTGTAGATCTGATTGTGGATGCGGAAAATAATAAAATTTATGTGTTAGAAATCAACCCACGTTTAACTACAAGTTACGCGGGTTTACATGATGCCCTCAATTACAACCCTGCCAAACTGATTCTGGATTGCGTATTAAACGATAAATTTGAAATGCCCAGTTTTTCAAAAGGCAGCTTGTTGCAAAACCGGGTTGAAGTTAAGTTATGACGCGTAATTGTATCGGTTGGGATGTAGGTGGAGCACATTTAAAAGCAGTGCTACTCAATGAAGCAGGGCTGGTACAGGCTGTCACGCAGGTTTATTGCCCGCTATGGCGTGGATTAAATGAACTGGAAATTGCTATTGATAGCATTCTGCAGGAATTTAATGCAGATATGCATGCTGTAACGATGACAGGAGAACTTGCCGATATTTTTGCTGGCAGGCGTGACGGCGTCATGCAAATTGCGGCCACGTTAGCTGCAAAACTTCATGGCGAGGTACGTTATTACGCCGGTAGGCATGGTTATGTAAATCAAGATGCGGTTGAAGATTTTTGGCGAGATATCGCCTCAATAAACTGGCTGGCAAGTGCGCAATATACGGCACAGAAAGTATCCAAGGCGTTGTTTGTTGATGTTGGCAGTACAACGACTGATATTGCTTTGATTGATAACGCAATCCCACAGATCAAAGGTTTTACTGACGCCACACGCATGCAGTGTGATGAACTGGTTTATACCGGTGTAGTGCGTACACCGTTGATGGCAATGGCACAAAAGATTCTATTTGCAGGTCAAATGACCAATGTCGCTGCAGAATATTTTGCTAGCGCAGCGGATGTTTATACATTAACAGGTGACCTGCATCTGGCTGAAAATATGGCAGAGACAGCAGACGGTGCAGATAAGACGATTCAGGCATGTGCCTGCCGTATTGCACGTATGATAGGCTGCGATGCTGATGATGCGCCGTTAACATTGTGGGTTGAATTGGCTAACGCTTTTAAAAAGGTACAGCTTGAACAAATCAGGCAGGCACTGTTAAAGCAAATGACTTTGCTGAAAGACTGCTCTGGATTGCAATTAATCGGGGCCGGGGCCGGGACTTTCTTGGTAGCGGAACTGGCAGTACAGCTTGGTCTGGAGTTTCATCCTGTTGCTGACTTTATTGCAAGTATTGATAAGGAAGCTAAAGACATGGCTGCAGTATGCTTCCCCGCCTATGCTGTGGCTTATTTAAGTATTAAAGATTCAGGAGTTTTTGCGTGACCTTATTGAAGCATGATCTGACTTATCATCATGACAGTGCGCGTTTATTTGCGCGTATTGCACACCAGCCATGGGCAGTGTTTCTGGATAGCGGTCAGATGCTTGATGCTGCAAGCGGCAAGCCGGGTAGTCAATATGGCCGTTATGATATTCTGGTGGCTGATCCGTTTATTACTTTTGTGAGTGGCGAGTCGCAAACCGAGGTGACTGAACGTGGTAATCGTTATGTTTCAGCAATAGACCCTTTTGAGCTGCTTAAGCAAGCAATGCAACCTTACGTGGCCGCGCAGGAAGATTTGCCATTTACTGGCGGTGCGGTTGGGTATTTCGGCTACGATCTGGCACGACGTCTGGAAAAATTGGCGAGCCTCGCAGCGAACGCTGATGCTATTGCTCCCATGCAGGTAGGCATCTACGACTGGGCGGTGGTCATTGATCACCAACACAAAACTTCCTGGTTGGTATCCAATGGTTTCGATGCAAAAACACGTGATAACTGGGATGCTTTATGTGCTCTTTTTGATGCGCCTGTGAGTGAAGCCAGTATCAGTGCAGAGCAGTTTGCCGTAACGACTCCAGTCCGGTCGAACATGGATAAACCAGCTTATGCCCGCGCGTTTGCAGCGATTAAAAACTATATCCTTGAAGGTGACTGTTACCAGGTTAATCTGGCGCAACGATTTTCTGCCAAAGCAGTCGGCGATGGCTGGTTGGCGTATCAAAAATTGAGGGAGATAAGTCCTGCGCCATTCATGGCTTATATGAATTTAAATCGTATGCAGGTGCTTTCTGGCTCGCCCGAGCGGTTTTTACAGGTGGTTAACGGACGGCATGTAGAAACGCGGCCAATAAAAGGTACCAGGCCGCGTTCAGAGGATGCTGTACTGGATGCCCAGTATGCAGCTGAACTGCAATCCAGTATTAAAGACAAAGCCGAGAATCTGATGATTGTTGATTTGCTGCGCAATGATATCGGTAAAAATTGTGAGACGGGTTCTGTTAAAGCTGATAAATTATTTCAGCTGCAAAGTTTTGCCAATGTGCACCACTTGGTAAGTATAGTGACCGGTAAGTTGCAGCTAGCAAAATCCGCGATTGATTTATTACGTGGATGTTTTCCAGGTGGCTCTATCACCGGCGCGCCTAAACTCAGGGCCATGGAAATTATTGAGGAACTTGAACCGCACCGGCGCGGTGTCTATTGCGGGGCAATCGGCTATATCGGTTTTGATGACAATATGGATACCAATATCGCGATTCGTACAGCCGTGTATATTAAAAATAGCGAGGCTGAAGGTGAAATAAGTTTCTATGCCGGCGGTGGGATTGTGGCAGATTCTGAGCTGGAGAAAGAGTATACGGAAACGCTGGATAAGGCTTCCAGCATGATGAAGGTGATGCAATTTTTTAGTAGAAAATTAAAATAATCTAATTATTTGGGGCGATATTGATGTGGGTAGTTAAATTAGGCGGTAGTTTGCTTGGCTCACCGGAACTTCCCCGTTGGCTGGAAACTTTAGTTAAAATCAGCGATGGTAAAGTGTTGATCGTACCTGGCGGCGGCATGTTTGCCGATGCCGTGCGTCAAGCGCAGGAAGCTTCTCTGATTAATGATGCGGTTGCACACCATCTGGCACTGCTGGCTATGGACCAGTTTGGTTTATTGCTGGCCGGTATGAATCCTGGCCTGGTGACTGCCAGCAGTGAGCTTGAGATCGCCGAGCGTGGCTGGCAGCATCGCGGGATTGTCTGGTTACCAAGCCGCATGGTGCTGGCTGATGAAAATATACCCAAAAACTGGCATGTCACATCTGATAGTTTAAGTGCCTGGGTCGCGAATAAAATTGGTTCTGAGCAATTGGTTCTGGTGAAATCCAAAGATTTAACTTGCTATGCAAAAACAGCGCCGATAGCCATGCAAACACTCATTGCAGATGGGCTGATAGATAATGCTTTTGCTGAATTCGGTGCAAAGTCCAATACGCAGATATGGATGCTGAACAAAGCTGATCATAATGTGTTTGCGCAAGGTCTGAATCTTGGTAAGCTTAAAGAGCTCGCATTGCCTGTCAGTAAAGACTGAACGAAGCACGATTCAAGGAGATTATTATGTCATCCAATCAAACCTATACAGATCAGGAAGTTGAAGCAAGATTAAAAGCCGAGCTGCCGCACTGGGCACTGGAAAGTGGCTGGATACGCCGTAAGTATAAAACCAGCGGCTGGAAAGCGACATTAATGGTGGTGAATACTGTTGGACACCTTGCTGAAGCTGCCTGGCATCACCCGGATCTGACAGTGTCATATGCGTTTGTGATTGTAAAACTGTGCTCACATGATGCTAAAGGTATTACTGATAAAGACTTTGAGTTAGCAGCTAAGATCGAAGCTGTTATCGGCTGGCAGCCAGCGAAAGAGGGTGGCGCACTCACTGGCACGCCGAATGACGATGCCAGATTTAAATACATTAAATACGATGCATAATTAAGCTGGAAAAATCGTTTCTGATTACACGATTTTCTGCCGTTCAAATTTTCCGCTGCCGTTCAAATCTGCCAAAATGCAGCATGATAGTTGGCAGTATCAGCAAGTTCAAAATGGTCGATGTGACCAGGCCGCCAACAATAATGGTTGCCATCGGGCCTTCAATTTCACGTCCTGGCTGACCGCTGGCGGCTGCTAAAGGCAGCAAGCCCAGCGCAGTTACCAATGCTGTCATCAGAATAGAAGGCAGACGTTCTGATGCGCCTCGGATGCAGGTGTCCACTCCCCATATGCAGTTTTCTTCATCAATCAGGTGCTGGTAGTGCGAGATCATCATGATGGAGTTACGCAAAGTAATGCCGAATAGCGTCACAAAACCGACCAGTGAGCCTAGTGAAATCCAGCCGCCGGTAAACATCACCGCTAGTACGCCGCCAATCAGGGCAAAAGGCAGGTTGGCGAATGTAAGCAGTAAATTACGTAGACGGCCAAATGCAATATAAAGCATCAGAAACACTGTGACGCCGGCTAACAGTGATTGCAGGATCAGTGCCTCCCTTGATTTAGCATTGGCTTCAGCAGCACCGGTGAATTCCAGATAGGCGCCTGGTGAAAGTGTAAGATCAGTTTTTAATCTGGCCTTCAGTTCATCAGTAAAAGAACCGATGTCGCGTTCTACTACATTGGCGGTTACCGTCTGGATGCGTTTAGCACCTGCATGCAGTATTTTAGAGCGGCCATTTTCCTGTCCGATATCGGCAACATCAGCTAACCTGATCAACTTGCCGTCAGTATTGAACAATGGCAGATTACCCGCCTCCTGGATGTCGTCACGTGCTTCCTGAGCGAGTAGAACGCTGACACCGATTACGCGGTTGCCTTCATAAACCTGCGTCACAGGAACGCCTTCATAGGCTGCGCGAATGTTATCCAAAACATCGGTAGGATGCAGACCTAGTCTTGCCATTTTTTCAGGGCGCAGGCGCATCACCAGTTGCGGCGTACCCGGGGGCGACTGCACTATTACATCAGCAGCACCTGGTATGCTGCTCAAGATACTGGCAATGGCATTGGCATCTCTATCCAATGCGTCCAGATCCTGGCCATAGATATTAATCACGGTAGATGCAGCGTAACCGGATATGGTCTCCTCGATGCGTTCTGTTAAAAATGTGTTGATGGCAAAGTTGATACCGACAAAACCTGCTTCGGCCTTGCCATCGCCATCATCATCCGATGTCTCGCCACCGAGTTTCTCTCTAATTTCATCCAGAATACGGCGCTGCTCTGTACCTGAGATGGCACCGATTTCAATTTCAAACTCACTGTAGTGTGTACCAAAGGTATCTGCCCCGTTGGGAGCACGCCCCACCCATTGTGTCACTGACTTCACGCCATCAATGCTACGGATAGCCGCCGATACCTTTTTGCCGATACGCAACGATTCCTGCTCGGATGTACCGGGTACGGCTGTCATGTGCATGATGTAATGACCTTCATGCAGGGCTGGAATAAACTGGTTTTTGAACAGGGGCAAGATGCCTAAGCCTATAGCCATCAGCATAAAGCTTACGACGAGTATAAATTTGTAATGCGCTTCAATTCTGATTAGCATGTTTACGTACCATTTTTTGATGATACGTATCATGGGTGGATCTTCTGATTCAAGTTTGGCGTTGCCGAGCAATAGGTAGCATAGTGCAGGTGTGAGGGTTAGTGCGACCAGTAAGGAAGCCATGATCGCTGCGATATAGGCAATGCCGAGCGGAGCGAATAACTTGCCTGCGACACCGCCCAGCGTGAGGAGCGGCATGAACACCAAGGCAACAATAATCGTTGCATAGACGACTGAACTGCGCACTTCCATTGATGAATCAAACACCACGCGATAAGTCGGTAATGGCTCTGTCAGCATACGATTTTCACGCAGGCGCCTGAAGATATTTTCGGTGTCGATAATGGCATCATCCACCACTTCACCAAGTGCGATAGCCAAGCCGCCCAGAACCATGATGTTAAGCCCAATGTTGTAGTAACTCATGACTACAATCGCGGTGAGCAGAGACAGCGGAATTGCGGTGGCGGAAATAAATGCTGTACGCACATTGAACAGAAACAGGAACAGTACCGTGATCACTAACACTGAACCAATCAGAATGTCAGTACGTACGCCTTGAATCGCAACTTCGATAAAGTTGGCAGGTCGGAACAAACCTTCATGCAGCGTCACATTTTCAGCTTGCAGCGTTGGCTTTAGTTCTTGCAGTGCTTTCTCAATCGCCAGTGTTACACCATGCGTATTGGCACCTAACTGACCTTGCACCGACAGGTATACGCCGGTTTCTTCGTTAATGGCAGCCGCGCTGATAGATGGTACAGAGCCTTCAACGACCTTGCCGATATCACCTAGCCGGATGGTTTGGCTATTTTTGTGCAGCAGTGCAACCATCGCCAATTTTTCAGGCGTGGTGGCTTGGCCTTCAGTATTGATGACAATGCGCTGGTTTTTATTTTCAATAAAACCATTGCCACGCACGCCGGTAGCTTTTCGAACCGCTTCTTCAACCTGCAATAAAGAGATGCCGTATTTGATCATTTTTTCAGGTTCAACCTGTACCTGAAGCTGGCGCACTTTGCCGCCAAATACGTTTACATCGGCAACGCCGGGTATTGCCATCAGATGTGGCACGATGGTCCAGTCTACCAGTGTTCTTAATTCGGTGAGGCTGCGGCTTTTTGAAGTCACGCCAAAGCCGAGTACGGTGCTGGCAGACGAAGTAAGCGGGGTGATGTTAGGGGTGATGCCTTGCGGTAATTTATTGGTAAGTGTCGATAAGCGCTCTGCAATTACCTGACGGTTGCGGTAAACATCAGTTTTTTCATCAAATATAATCGTGACAATGGAGAGGCCGGGGATCGACTGCGAGCGCATGCTGGCAATGCCGACAGTGCCGGCAATACTGGTTTCAATGCGCTGGGTTACCAGACTTTCAACCAGTTCGGCAGACAGACCCGGTGACTCGGTCTGTATTACGATCTGCGTAGGCGCAAATTCAGGGAACACATCCAGGTTGCTGCGGCTTAAGCTATAAAAACCATACAAAACAACCAAGGTAGCCAGGCCGATAATGACGCCACTGAAGCGGATAGAGAAACGTACTAAAGCCGACATCATAACTGGCAGGTCTCCACTATGGGTCTGATGATGGAATTGGTCATCGTTTTGGCTCCGACATAACGCGACTCTGTCGCATTAGTCTGCACCGAAATGACGATCGGACTATTCAAATTAATCGTCATTTTCATTGGTGATCTGTGATTTGAATTCTTCAGACAGCAGCAACTGTGCACCATTGGTCACTACTTGATCATTGGCTTTCAGGTTGCCCTGATAGAACCAGCCGCTGCCAATTTCAGTGTCAGTCACAACGGGAATGCGGCTGAATTTGTCTTCAGCTGTTTTCTTGTAAATCCAGGATTTACCTGCGTACCAGATAATGGCTGCATTAGGGATAATGACGCCATCACTTACTTTTGCAGATGTGCTGCTTAATGCGTTCACTTGCATGCCTGCACGCAATTCTTTGGTTTTGGCATGATAAAAATAAGTCTTACCTTGAATGGTAGCGCTGCTTGCCGGGGCGCGCGACAGGTATATTGCACGGATCGATTGCCCTGGTGCTGCCGTTGGCGCGATCATAATGCTGCTGTTTTGCGCCGGTTCTGCCGCATCAAACGGAAGTGTGATTTGTATCAGCACTTCCTGATTTGAAATCAGGTTTTGCAGTAATTCACTTTTTTCAATGTTAGTAGCATGCTGAGTGAGGGTGTCGCCCCACATTTGACGCATGCTGTCTGTAATGCTTTTAGCACTGGATTCAGCAGCTGCAATTTTTGCTTCATCGGCTTTGATGTTTGACCTGGCAGTTGCAACCACTTTATCGGAGATGTT
>DATCVB010000056.1:0-21454 GCA_036567185.1 Methylotenera sp. | reverse complement strand
GCCGAGTTACCGCAAAAATGCGCAATATAATTTTGCCGTATCATTCGGCAATCAATACTGAGGCTATATATTATGAAAGATGGAATTCATCCAGCATACCGCGAAGTCGTGTTTCAAGACATCGGCGCGGATTTTAGTTTTATAACTCGCTCTACTATCGCTGCTCGCGACACTATCAAGTGGACTGACGGTAAAGAGTATCCTCTGGTTAAAATCGAGGTGTCATCAAAATCACACCCGTTCTACACTGGTAAGCAAATGATTCTTGACACTGCCGGTCGCGTTGATAAATTCCGCAAGAAATACGGTATGTAATGATGACTTGCGAGTTTTCTTGCAAATAATCATTGAACAAAAAGGCAGCCTAGGCTGCCTTTTTGTTTTAAGGTTACATTTCCTTAATGTTACATTCGGCTGCAAAACAGGCTAGACTGTAATAGTCGATCTACAATAAAACTAATTCGCTACTACTATGCGCTTTCAACTTGATCACGACTGGCAAGGCAACATGTCTACACCGCGCGCGCGCGTAGGTGAAAATGCCAAAACCCATCTACTGCTTGTGCTGTGTGCAATGTGGATATTATTTGGCTTAACCGGCCATGCTCCATGGAAACCGCTTGAAAGCACCAGCATTACTGTCGTTAAAGGCATTATTGAAGGCGGCAGTTTTATCGCCCCACTAGCAGCTGGCGAATCAACATTGGACTCACCGCCGCTCTACTATCTGACAGCGGCAGCCAGCGCACAGTTATTCAGCCCATTTTTAAGCATGCATGATGGTGCTCGACTCATCAACGTCATCTGGGTAACAATTATTCTACTCATGGTTGGCATGACTGGTCGTGAATTATGGGTTCGCGGCGTAGGTCGCCACGCCACGTTCATCATGGTCGGCACCATTGGCTTGGTAATGAATGCGCATAGCCTGAACACTGAAATCGCGAGCATGGCAAGCGCGGCCAGCGGCTTTTATGCACTCGCACTTTCCAAACGTCGACCTTGGCGTGCCAGCGGACTACTGGGCATTGCTTTAGGTGTAGGTTTTTTAACAGATGGCTTTATAACACCAATTATTTTACTCAGCACATCACTATTACTGGCACTAATTTTCAAGCCTTGGCGCACAGCCAGCTTTGCCAAAGTTCTAATCACGGCAATGATCATCGCCAGCCCGATAGCAGGCAGCTGGCTTGCCTTGCTCTACTTTCAGCATCCAGCCATATTCAGCCAATGGCTGAATACAAGCTTAAATGCATTCAAGCTGCATAATCACTTCTACTTTCTGCGCATACTGTTATGGTATGCATGGCCTGCGCTGCCACTGGCAATATGGGGGTTATGGCGCAATCGCGACAAGCTGTTTTTCAAACCTAAATTTCAACTTATCATCGTCTTTTTCGCATGCAGCCTATTTTTCCTGGGGTTTAGTGCGCCATCGAAAGATATCTATGCCATGCCATTGCTATTACCGCTAGTGGCCCTTGGCGCCGGTAGCGTTGAATATTTGAAGCGCGGCGCCGCTTCTGCCTTGAACTGGTTTGGTATCACACTGTTTGGCATGATTGGTTTCTTAATCTGGCTAGGCTGGATTGCGATGGCAACCGGCCACCCGGCCAAGATTAAAGAACGCATGCTGTTCTTATCTGGTGCCACGAGCGCTGAAATACAATGGATCATGCTGCTGCCCGCGATATTGGTTACGGCAATCTGGCTATTCACCTGCATACGCGCCAAACAAGGTAATCGATCAACTGTCACCAACTGGGCTGTAGGTATGACTTTTAGCTGGAGCTTGCTCATGTCATTATGGCTGCCATGGATCGACTCCGCTAAAAGCTATGAGCCGGTATTCAGCGGCATCTATAAGACGTTGCCAGCCAATACAAGTTGCATGAACAGCCTTGGCGTTGGCCAATCGCAACGCATGCTGTTTAGTTACTACACCAGTATTAACCTAAAGTCTGTTGAAACGACCGAATTACTTGATTGCAATTTTTATCTGATTCAGGATGAAAGAGGTGTTGCCAGAATGCAGCCTAGTGATGACTGGAAACTGATCTGGCAAGGAAAGCGTGCGGCCGATCGCAAAGAGAGCTTCAGGTTGTTTCAGCGCCAATAATTAAATAAACCTGTCTATTTATGTATAGACAGGTTTAATAGTATCTGAGAATCGCTGATTAGACCTGCAGATAAGCTTTAATCGCAGTTTGCACTTGCTGATGCAAACCTTGGCCACCCTGCTCATGCACATATTCTGCAATCTGCTTACGCATAGGCAATGCCCAGAACTTATTGAGATGTCCGGCAATGTCTTGCTGGGCGTGGCTCTGGTCAGGATAGGATTCATAAAAATCACCAATCTGATTAGCCATTGAAATTAAGCGCTGAATATCCATATTTGCAGTTTCTATCTAAAAAGTTCTTAATATTGATTGATACACATTATTGATTCAAAATTCTTTGATTGTGGCTATACACCACAAATCTGTTCTGCCTGGCAAAGCCAACCAGCGTCAAACCGCACTGCTCTGCCACTCGCACCGCCAAACCGGTAGGTGCAGAAACTGCCACCAGCAATGCTACGCCGGCAGTTGCGGTTTTTTGTACCATCTCAAAACTTGCTCGACTGGTGGTAATAATAAAACCATCAAGCTGTTGCCCGTGCTGCGTGCGCATTTTCTGTAATGCGCCTATCAGTTTATCCAGGGCATTATGCCTGCCGACATCTTCACGCACGATACTGACTGTTCCATCCGCTAGCACAAAAGCACTGGCATGCGTGGCTCCGGTTTCTTTCTGCATCAGTTGCTGCGCCTGAATTGCAATCAAACCACGCTTAATACTCGTCGCGCTAAACATTACGTCTGATTGCAGCGGCTGCGGATAACGCATCGCCTGACTTAAACTTTCAGCACCACATAAGCCACAGCCAGTTTTACCTGCCAAAGTCCGGCGCCGGTCTTTCAGTTGCATAAAGCGCTCACTGGCAATATCACAGTGCAGTTCTATACCATTAGCCTGTACGCGAACTTCAACCCCATAAAGTTCACCCGCAGTGTGCACGATGCCTTCCGATAACGAAAAACCTAGCGCAAAGTCTTCCAAGTCCTGCGCCGTGGCCAGCATTACGGCATGTGAAACGCCATTGTAAATCAATGCAACCGGCGTTTCTTCTGCCAGATAATCCTGCGCCTGCACTTGCTTGCCATCTTGCCATTGAGTCACCTCATACGTACTCAATGGGCTATCTAACAGCAGCGGTGATTCAAGTGTTTTAGGCAACTTAACTCTATTACTGATTTAAATAACTTCTGCTTTTTTACCGGCAAAAGCAATTTGCGCTTCACTGAAAGTCTTGTAATGCTTCTGCCAATCAGACAACTGGCTCACACGTGATACTTGTACCGCGGTAACCTTATATTCCGGGCAATTAGTGGCCCAGTCTGAGTTATCGGTCGTAATCACGTTAGCACCGGATTCGGGATGGTGAAATGTTGTATACACTACGCCCACCTGCACGCGTTCAGTAATTTTGGCACGCAGCACAGTTTCACCGGCGCGGCTGGCAATGCCTACCCAATCACCCTCTTTAATGCCGCGATCTTCAGCATCATGCGGATGAATTTCCAGTATATCCTCGGGATGCCATGCGGTATTTTGTGTGCGGCGGGTTTGCGCGCCAACGTTGTATTGCGACAGAATACGGCCGGTCGTCAATATCAGCGGGAATTTCGCATTCACTTTTTCAGTAGTCGGTACATACTGCGTGATAAAGAATTTACCTTTACCGCGTACAAACTCGTCGATATGCATAATCGGCGTACCATTCGGATGCTCATCATTACATGGCCATTGAATACTACCCAGCTCGTCCAGCTTTTTGAAACTTACGCCGTGGAAAGTAGGGGTTAGCAATGCGATTTCATCCATGATTTCAGACGCATGTTGATAACCCATCGGGTAACCTAATGCCTCTGACAATTTAGCGGTTACTTCCCAGTCTTCATAGCCATTTTTAGGTTTCATGACGCGGCGTACCGGTGAGATGCGGCGCTCGGCATTGGTAAAGGTACCGCTTTTCTCAAGGAATGACGCGCCAGGGAAGAACACATGTGCAAACATCGCGGTTTCATTCAGGAACAGATCCTGCACGATCACGCACTCCATATTTTCAAGCGCATGAGTGACGTGCTGGGTATTCGGATCAGACTGCACAATATCTTCGCCCACACAGTACAAGCCCTTGAAGCTGCCTTCAATGGCCTCATCCAGCATATTCGGAATGCGCAAACCAGGCTCGCTGCTTAATGGCCGACCCCAAGCGGATTCAAACAAAGCACGTGTTGCATAGTCAGCAACATGGCGGTAGCCCGGGAACTCATGCGGCATTGAGCCCATATCGCAGGAACCCTGCACGTTATTCTGGCCGCGCAATGGGTTTACACCCACACCTTCACGACCGATATTGGCAGTAGCCATTGCCAAGTTGGCAATACCCATCACGGTTGTGGAACCCTGGCTATGCTCGGTGACACCCAAGCCATAATAGATTGCGGCATTACCGCCAGTGGCATAGAGGCGAGCTGCAGCGCGGATATCTTCAGCTTTTACGCCAATCTCTTCAGATAAAGCTTCAGGTGAGTTTTCCGGCTTAGCCACAAAATCCTGCCAGGCCACAAATGAATCCCACTCGCAGCGCGCTTTAACAAAATCTTCCTGCACCAGACCTTCGGTAACGATCACGTGCGCAAGCGCAGAAACTAAAGCGACGTTAGTACCTGGGCGCAATTTAAGGTGATGATCAGCACGGATATGCGGAGAATTGGCAACCAGGTCAATTTCGCGTGGGTCAGCAATAATTAATTTGGCACCTTCACGCAAACGACGTTTCATCTGCGAAGCAAATACCGGATGGCCATCAGTTGGGTTAGCGCCGATAATAAAGATCACGTCTGACTGCATCACTGAGTCAAAAGTCTGCGTACCAGCTGACTCACCTAGCGTTTGTTTCAATCCATATCCGGTTGGGCTATGGCAGACACGCGCACAGGTATCAACGTTATTGACGCCGAAAACAGCGCGAATCAGTTTCTGCGTTACATAAACCTCTTCATTGGTACAGCGTGATGAAGTAATACCGCCAATTGCATCCTTGCCATATTTTTCATTAATACGGCTAAGTTCGCTTGCCGCATAATTGATTGCCTCATCCCAGCCTACCTGCTGCCAGGGGTCTTTAATGCTCTTGCGTATCATCGGCGTGGTGATACGGTCTTTATGTGTTGCATAACCCCAGGCAAAACGTCCTTTCACACAGGAATGGCCATGGTTGGCACCACCGTGTTTGCTCGGCGTCATGCGCACAACTTCTTCGCCTTTCATTTCTGCATCAAAGCTGCAACCTACCCCGCAATATGCACAGGTAGTCGTCACACTGTGCTCCGGCGTACCGGCTTCAATCACGGTTTTTTCTATCAGGGTAGCTGTTGGGCAAGCCTGCACACAGGCACCGCAGGATACACATTCAGAATCGAGGAAACTCTTGTTGCCAGCTGAAACTTTCGAGTCAAAGCCGCGACCGGAAATAGTCAGTGCAAACGTACCCTGCGTTTCTTCACAAGCGCGCACGCAGCGCGAACAGACAATACATTTGCTCGGGTCAAAGGTGAAATACGGGTTGCTTTCGTCTTTAGCAGCTTTAAGATGGTTTTCGCCATCGTAACCGTAACGCACTTCGCGCAGGCCAACCGCCCCCGCCATATCCTGCAGTTCACAGTCGCCGTTAGTGGCGCAAGTCAGGCAATCCAGCGGATGGTCTGAAATGTACAGCTCCATGGTGCCGCGACGAATATCTGCGAGTTTCGTCGTTTGCGTGTGCACCACCAGCCCCTCGGCCACCGGCGTAGTACAGGATGCAGGATAGCCACGGCGGCCTTCAATCTCCACCAGACACAAACGACATGAACCGAACGGCTCCAGACTATCTGTGGCACATAACTTAGGTACCGTGACACCTGCCAATGCTGCCGCATGCATAATTGAAACACCGTCAGGCACTGTTATCTGTCTGTCATCCACTGTCAGCGTCACTTTTTTAGTTGACTGACTCGTTGGTGTGCCGTAATCCG
The DNA here is from genome assembly GCA_036567185.1 of Methylotenera sp. GTDB lineage: Bacteria > Pseudomonadota > Gammaproteobacteria > Burkholderiales > Methylophilaceae > Methylotenera. The sequence continues at coordinate 15,323 of DATCVB010000056.1, read as the reverse complement.
TGTTTGGGTTGTATTTGATCTCGTCCATAATTTATCCCTACCTATAACTAGGCTACTTTGGCCTCCGATGAAAGACCACCTGATGAAACACCAAAGTCTTCTGGAAAATGATTAAGCGCACTCAGCACCGGGTATGGCGTCATGCCACCCAAAGCACAAAGTGAACCGTTCAGCATGGTGTCGCTTAAATCGCGCACCAGCTCAATATTTTTAGCGCGGTCTTTACCGGCAGTGATTTTATCAATCACTTCGACACCGCGGGTAGAGCCGATGCGGCATGGCGTGCATTTACCGCAAGATTCAACCGCGCAGAATTCAAACGCATAGCGTGCCATTTTTGCCATATCAACACTGTCGTCAAACGCAACGATACCGCCGTGCCCCAGCACGGCCCATAGCTTGGCAAACTCTTCATAATCCAGTGGCGTATCAAACTGACTCTCAGGCAGATATGCACCGAGCGGACCGCCAACCTGTACGGCACGGATTGGTCGGCCGCTGGCAGAGCCGCCGCCATAGTCGTATAGTAATTCACGTAATGTTGCACCGAACGCCAACTCCACCAAACCACCATGTTTGAGATTGCCTGCCAACTGAATCGGCAACGTGCCGCGTGAACGGCCCATGCCGTAATCCGCATAGAACTGTGCGCCTTTATCCAGAATGATCGGCACCGTTGCCAGTGAAATTACATTATTCACCACGGTTGGCTTGCCGAATAAACCTTCAATTGCCGGTAGCGGCGGCTTAAAGCGTACCAGACCGCGTTTGCCTTCCAGACTTTCCAGCAGGGAAGTTTCTTCGCCGCAGACATAAGCACCCGCCGCGCGGCGCACTTCCAGATTAAACATTTTGCCGCTGCCCAGAATATTGTCACCTAAGTAACCTGCCTGATTCGCAGCGTCAATCGCTTCGTTGAGCACAGCCAAAGCATGCGGATATTCGGAACGAATATAGATATAGCCCTGTGTTGCGCCAACTGCCACGCCGGCAATCGTCATGCCCTCAACCAGAACGAAAGGGTCGCCTTCCATGATCATGCGGTCTGAATAAGTACCGGAGTCACCCTCATCCGCATTGCATACAATATATTTCTGTTCAGATTCACAGCCCAACACCGTATTCCATTTGATACCGGTTGGGAATGCTGCACCGCCACGACCGCGCAAGCCAGAATCAGTCACTGTTTTAACAATATCTGCAGCGGATAATTTAAGTGCATTTTTCAGACCCTTGTAGCCGTCGTGTGCCAGATAATCTTCAAGTGACACAGGATCAGTGATGCCGACACGGGCAAATGTCAAACGCTGCTGTTTTTTAAGCCATTCCATTTCCTCCGTCAAACCCAGGCTCAAGGCATGCGCTTTACCGTGGATAAAATCAGCATCAAACAGCGAAGCGACATCTTTGACCTTAACCGGACCGTAAGCAACGCGACCTTGTTCGGTTGCTACTTCCACCATGGTTTCCAACCAGTACAGGCCGCGTGAACCATTGCGGATAATCTCGACATCCAAGCCACGTGATTTAGCTTCAACTGCAACGGCTGCAGCTACTTTCTCGGCGCCCACAGCGAGTGCACTGGAATCACGGGGAATATAAACTTTAGTAACCATTACGCTTTAACCTCCGAAACCTTAACCTCTGTAATCAGAGCGTCTAATTCTGCTGGAGATACGCGCCCGTAAATTTCATCATCTATTACCACAGTAGGCGACAGTGCACAGTTGCCCAGACAATAAACCGGTTCCAGTGTAATTGCACCATCTGCCGTAGTCTGGTGATAATCCACATTCAAACATTTTTTGGCATGCGCTTCCAGCGCTTCAGAACCCATGGCCTGACAAGACTCGGCACGACAGATCTGCATAATATGGCGGCCCGGCTTATGTGTACGGAAATGATGATAAAAAGTCACCACGCCGTGAACTTCTGCAACTGACAGACTCAAAGCTTTAGAGATAGATATATAGCAAGACTCCGGCACATATCCGACAGCATCCTGAATCGCATGCAAAAGTGGCAATAATGCGCCGGGCTGTTGCCGGTGCTTAGCAATTAGCGCATCTATAACTGCTGCACTAACTTCCTGTGTTGTTTGTAAATCAGACAAGCTATTCTCTCCGTATCAACTAAGGGAACACGGAATAGTCGCCGAGCGAGATAAACTGCACGGCGCACGGAGCGCAGAAACCGAGATAATAGGCGGTTACAGCGAGGATGCGAATGCCACGAAAGCAGCAATTTGCTCACGCAGGCACTCTATCCGTGTTTCCCTAGCATTAATTAAAGTTAGTGCTAGTATAATACAGTTATTTACTACTAACTATACCGACCTGTAATGATTAAAAAAGTGCCCATGTCTGCACAAAAAATTGCTAGCGAACTGCCCACTGAATTAATAGATCAGTTTGGCCGCAAAGTCGACTATATACGCCTGTCTATTACAGACCGCTGCGACTTCCGTTGCGTCTACTGCATGGCGGAAGATATGACATTTCTGCCACGTGAAGAAGTGCTGAGTCTGGAAGAATGTGCGCGGCTGGTTAAAATATTTGTGAGACTAGGCGTGACTAAAGTACGCATTACCGGCGGCGAACCGCTGGTACGCAAAAACGCATTATGGCTATTTAACGAAATCGGCCATCTTGAAAACCTGAACGAATTAGTACTCACCACCAATGGCAGTCAACTGGAAAAACAGGCGCAGGATTTAAAAAACGCAGGTGTTAAGCGTATCAACATCAGCGTAGATAGCTTGGATAGTCAGCGCTTCAAATCTATCACCCGTACCGGCGATTTAGATAAAGTACTCAAAGGTATACAGGCTGCAAAACAGGCTGGCTTTGATAGCATCAAACTTAATAGCGTACTCATGCGCGGTGTTAATGACGATGAAGCCCTGCCATTAGTAGATTTTGCTATCAAGCAAGCCATTGATATTTCCTTCATTGAAGAAATGCCGCTGGGGGAAGTTAACCATACCCGCGAATCCACATTTGTCAGCAATGCCGACACGCTGAAATTGCTGCAAAGTAAATACACACTTACACCCAGCACCCACAACAGCGGCGGCCCTGCACGCTACTGGCAGGTCGCAAATACACAAACAAAAATCGGTTTTATTTCACCGCATAGCCACAATTTCTGCGAAAGCTGCAACCGTGTGCGCATCACCTGCAAAGGCGAATTATTTCTATGTTTAGGCCAGGAAGACAAAATCGAACTGATGCCGCTTCTACGTCAACACCCGGATGATGACATGCCGGTCATACAGGCGATCTTGAACAGCATGTCGATTAAACCCAAAGGGCACGACTTTGACCTACGCCGCGCAGAACCTGCGGTGATCAGGTTTATGTCTCAGACAGGCGGCTAAGCGTGTCGATTTCGGCCATTATTCTCGCCGGCGGCAGAGCGACACGCATGGGCGGACTGGATAAAGGCTTAGTAATGTTCCGGCAAAAACCGCTGATTACACATGTGATTAGCCGATTAACACCGCAAGTAGATGAAATTATCATTAATGCCAACCGTGAATTAGAAACCTATAAAACATTAGGCCACCAAGTGCTGCAAGATGAAATAATCGATTTTGCCGGGCCACTTGCGGGCATTCAGCTCGGGCTGAAATATGCTAGCTGTGACTATATATTAACAGCACCATGTGACTCGCCCCTACTGCCTTTAGACTTAGCCTCTCGCCTGCAAGCTGCACTACTTGCACATCATGCAGAGATTGCCATCGTTAGCAGTGATGGCAATACACACCCGGTTTTCTGTCTGTGTAAAAAGTCTGTACTATCTGCACTGAATGATTACCTTAAGCACGGCGGGAGAAAAGTGAGTGCATGGCAGCAAAGTTTAAATCACGTTTATGTTGATTTCAGCGACTGCGCTGAGGCATTCACCAACCTGAACTCTCAACAAGACTTAGCAGGTTTTGAAACTAAACTTCAAAACCTGTCATCCTGAAAATTCTGTTATGACTGCAACTAGAACACTACCGGTTATCGGCATCTGCGCAACTGGCAGCAATACCGGCAAAACCACACTTATTAACAAACTGATTATTGAACTGCGCGAACGTAACATCCGTGTTTCTGTCATCAAGCATGCGCATCACCATTTTGATATTGACCACCCCGGTAAGGACAGCTATGAAATTCGTGAAGCCGGCGCGGTACAAACCCTGGTAGCATCAAGTAAGCGCTGGGCGTTAATCACTGAAATGCAGCGCACACCCAACCCGCCGCATGAAGCAGATTTGGAATCATTGATTGCATTGATCAACCCGGATTATGCAGACTTGATTCTGGTAGAAGGTTTTAAAAGCGCGAACATTTCTAAAATTGAAGTGTATCGGTCAATTCTGGGCATGCCACTGGCATCTGCAAATGACAACCACTTTATTGCCGTTGCTAGCGATGGTGCACTTACATTACAAACTCAGCTGCCAGTGCTGGACCTGAACAACATTAAACAAATTGCAGATTTCATTCTGAAAGTAATGAGTAACAAATGACTAACCCGACCCTATCACAACTGATTTCAAACCCGAGCTGCATGGATGATTACGACCCAAACTCCATGCCGGTAGATAAAGCCCGCCAATTTATCAAACAGTATCTTGACCCGGTTGCAGAAACAGAAACCGTGACGCTGCATCAAAGTTTAGGGCGAGTGATTGCGCAAGATATTCTGTCTCCGGCAAATGTGCCTAACTACAATAACTCGGCGATGGATGGTTATGCATTCAATTCACAGGATTTAAATAGCGCACAGCTAAAAGTAATCGGTACCGCATTTGCCGGAAAGGCATTTAGCGGAATAGTAGTGAAAGGTGAATGCATACGCATTATGACCGGAGCTGCCATGCCGCAAGGCACTGATACCGTTGCTGTACAGGAAAAGGTATTACGTGATGGCGACAGCATTCAATTCAGTGAAGCGCCTAAACCGCGTGCAAATGTGCGCTACGCAGGTGAAGACCTGCAGCAAGGTCAAAATGTACTGTCAGCGGGGCATTTGATGCTGCCTGCTGATCTGGGTCTGCTTGCCTCGCTGGGCATCGCCGAGGTGAATGTATATCGCAAATTAAAAGTAGCGTTTTTCTCAACCGGTGATGAGTTAGTTGCCATCGGTAAACCTTTGGCAACTGGTCAGGTGTACGACAGTAATCGCTATACCTTGTATGGCATGCTAAGCAGGCTAGGTGTTGAAGTCATAGATCTGGGAGCTATTGCCGATGACCCAGCTCAGCTCGAAAATACCTTACTCAATGCTGCAACGCTGGCCGATGTCATTATCACCAGCGGCGGCGTTTCGGTCGGCGAAGCTGATTACATGAAAGAGCTATTATCCAAACATGGACAGGTCATGTTCTGGAAAATAGCGATGAAACCGGGCAGACCACTGGCTTACGGCAAAGTAGGCAATGCACATTACTTTGGTTTACCAGGCAACCCGGTAGCCGTCATGGTCACTTTCTATCAGTTTGTACGTGAAGCATTATTAACCCTGATGGGCCAGCCGACAATAAATCCATTGCCGATGTTCGCAGTAGAATGCACGGCGCCTATCAAAAAGCTCACAGGCCGCACCGAGTTCCAACGTGGAATTCTCTATACAGATGAATCAGGTGTATGGAAAGTAAAACCTACCGGCGCACAGGGCTCGGCGATACTAAGCTCGATGTCGCTAGCGAATTGTTTTATTGTGCTAGATGAAACAGTAGGCAATCTTGACGCCGGCACAATGGTGCAGGTACAGGTGTTGCAAGGTGTTATCTGATCACAAGCCAGAGATAAAGAACCGTCAGCAAACAATTAAAAGCAGGCACGAAAATTTAGCAATCATAAATCAGGTGCGCTTGTTGTATAATTTTGCGTTACTTTCAACTTAACTATCTATTACAAATTAAAAATACAGGCTCTTCGTTCTTTTGAATATCGCAGTTAACCATCCCGCTTCAGCAAACACCATCGTTTGGGCAGTCATTTGCTCAATGCTGCTGCACGTCTTGTTAGCGGTAGTCATACCAAACGTCAAATTTGACGAAGTCAAAGAACCTGAGGTTTTAGAAGTTGATTTTGTAAAACTACCGGAACCTCCGCCAGCTCCGACGCCAGAGCCAGTTCAACCGCAACCGGAAGTCGTGAAGCCCAAAATTGAACCGAAAATCAAACCGGAACCTAAACCTGTAGTTAAACCGCTACCAACACCGGTAGTTGAACAGCGTGAACCGGTGGCTGAGCCGCTGCCTTCACAGCCAACTGAGGTGATTGCAGTAGCGCCTAAACCCAATGCTGCACCACCGGTACAAACTGCACCTGTACCCACTCCTGTTAAGCAGGAGCCACCGCCGGTAACTAACCAGGCCGACTATGACGATGCCCGCAGCAAATACGGTAATTCATTATGGGGCGCTATCAGTAAACACAAAAAATACCCCAAAATTGCCGCCATGCGCAATTGGCAGGGTGAAGCTATTGTGGAGCTTGAGCTTGATGGCAATGGCAAATTGAAGTCTAAAAAAATCATCCAATCCAGCGGACATGATGTGCTGGATAAACAAGCTCTGGAAATGGTAGAAAAAGCGTTGCCATTCCCGGCGCCGCCAGATGTACTGCGCGGTAATAACTTTACCATTACCGTACCCGTACCATTTAAGCTCGAGTAATTGTTACACTATAAGTTTAGTAATCTAGAACTTCGTGATCAACAAAAAAACCTCTCTCAAGAATCTGCTGCTCATTCATGAGCTGGCGTTTATTTTACTGATATTTCTAGTAGCAACCATAGGTGCCATTGGCATTCACCTGCAAGAAAAATCCAGTCAGGAATCCAACCGCATTAGCCTGGTAATACAGGAAGTACAGCAAACACGCGGTGACCTCTACCGGCAGATGAAAGAGCTTTTTGACGCGTATTTCTTGAAAGATATAGAGGCGCGCAGCGAATATAACGCCTTTACACTTTCGGTCGAAAGTCATTTTGTGCAATTGCACAGGATCGCCGAAGGTGAGGCAGAAAAAACTGCAATCAATGACCTGCATGCAGGCTACAAAGCTTTTGTGAAGGAAACATCGGCTCTATTCGACCTACAGCAAAACATTACCGGCGATGAACTGAAAAAGATATTGAACACAGACCTCGAAGCCGGGCTTTTCAACCGTTACGAATCGTTACTGGCGCATACCGAACAACTGCTTAATGAGAAGCAAGCCGAACTTGATCTCAAGTTAAAAGAAAGTAAACGCAAATCAAACTTTCTGTTATTTACCCCGCTGATTCTGGCGGCATTACTGCTGATTTTCTCACGTATATTCCTCAAGCGCTCTATCGTAAAACCGATCGAAGACGTATTAAGAGCAACTTCTGAAATCAGTGCCGGCAATCTTAGCCACAAGGCACCTGAAGAAAACATCGAAGAGCTCGCGTCCTTATCAAAGGCCATCAACGAAATGGCAGAAAAATTGATCACAAGCCAGGAAAACCTGGTGCGTACGGAAAAACAGGCCGCACAGGGCCTATTGGTGCCTATGCTTGCGCATAATATTCGCAATCCTTTAGCCAGTATTCGCGCCACTGCCCAAGTGCTGGATGAGCCGGAACTTGATACTGACACCCGGGAGTCACTACATGGCATTATCAACACCGTCGACAGACTGGAACGCTGGACTGGCGCACTATTAGCCTATTTGCATCCGCTCAAACCACAGCCTAGCACCACCAGAATACGAGATATTATTGAGGGTGCGCTAGAGCCACTACAGCAGAAAATATCTGCCAAATCCATACAGCTGACAGTTCCAGCCTGGTCTAACTTCAACAAGGTCGGCGCTGATACTATTTTTACTGATCAGCACTTGCTGGAACAAGTCATCTACAATCTGGTACTGAACGCAATTGACGCTTGCAGCAAATCCGGACAGATTAAAATACAGCTGGCGATAGCACCTGAAGAATTTACCCTGCAGATTTTAGATAACGGCAGCGGCATGCCATTTACACCAGACCCCAGCGCAATGAGTGCGCCGACCACAAAAAGATTCGGCACCGGCCTGGGTATTCCGTTTGCATTCAAAGTCTGCGATGCTCTGGGTGGCAGTCTGCAGTACAACACCAGGCCTGATGGCGGCACTGCGATCACAATAAAATTACCCAAAACCATAGAACTTAATTAGCAGCTGACTGCCTAGTTAAAGTGCTTTAAGGCTTATTTTATGCGGGCTTATTAAAAAATATTGTGACTTTCATATCTTCCCCTCTTGCCTTAACAGCGCTTTTTATCAACAATGTAGGAAGGCTTTAACAAAGATGACACACACTCCAATGCTTAACCAACCCGTAGCAGATTTTCAATTGCCAGCAACTAGCGGTAAAACATTTCAGCTTTCAGAGTATGCTGGTAAGAATCTGGTAATTTATTTTTACCCAAAAGACTCTACACCAGGCTGTACTACACAAGGTATGCAATTCAGGGATGCATACACAGAGTTTCAAGCACTCAATACTGAAATTTTTGGCGTCTCACGTGATAGCCTCAAATCTCATGAGAACTTTAAAGCCAAATTCACATTCCCGTTTGAATTGCTCTCAGATACTGAAGAGCTGGCATGTGCTTTATTTGGTGTGATTAAAATGAAAAATATGTATGGCAAACAAGTGCGTGGCATTGAACGCAGCACCTTTGTTATTGATGCAAATGGAAAGTTAATAAAAGAATGGCGTGGCGTTAAAGTAGATGGCCATGCCGCAGAAGTGTTAAGCTTTATTCAAACGCTGTAATTAACGTATTCAATCACTTTCATAGAAAGTTATGTATGGCTAAAAAACCCGCCGCTGCTACTAAGCTGTTCGTACTTGATACCAATGTGTTAATGCACGATCCTTCTTCACTGTTCCGCTTTGAAGAGCATGACATCTATCTGCCAATGGTAACGTTGGAAGAGCTTGATAATAATAAGAAAGGTGTCACGGAAGTAGCACGTAACGCACGCCAGGCTAGTCGCAGCTTGGAAGAGATCGTAGGTACCGACCTAACCAATTTAGAACTGGGCTGCCCTTTAGCACTCAATGGCAATAAGCAGGCCACTGGCAGGCTATTTCTACAAACGACACAGTTGAATATTGATTTGCCGGGTTTAGCCGGCAACAAAGCTGATAATCAGATTATCAGCGTCGTGATATGCCTGCAAAAACAATATACCAATCGTCAGGTAGTGTTAGTCAGCAAGGACATTAACGTCCGTATTAAAGCGCGTGCCATGGGCGTGCTGGCTGAAGATTACTTCAATGACAAAGTACTCGAAGATACTGATATTTTATACAGCGGCATGAAAGAACTGCCCGCTGATTTCTGGGAAAAGCACAGTAAAGCCATGGAATCATGGCAGGAATCCGGCCGCATGTTCTACCGCTTAACCGGCCCGCTATGCAAAAATTTCCTGATTAATGAGTTTGTGTACTACGAATTTGAGAAACCTTTTCATGCCATAGTGCGTAATATTGAAAATGATACAGCCGTACTTGAAGTCGTAAAAGACCACTTGCTACCCAAGCATAATGTATGGGGCATCAACGCGCGTAACCGCGAGCAGAACTTTGCACTGAATCTGTTAATGGACCCGGAAGTTGACTTTGTCACGCTACTCGGCCAAGCCGGTACCGGCAAAACCCTGCTAACACTTGCCGCTGCACTTACTCAGGTTTTAGATAAAAAGCTTTATACAGAAATCATCATGACCCGTGTTACGGTGCCGGTTGGTGAAGACATTGGCTTCTTACCGGGCACTGAAGAAGAAAAAATGACACCATGGATGGGTGCACTGGAAGATAACCTCGATGTGCTGAATAAAAGTGATGATGATGCCGGTGACTGGGGTCGCGCTGCTACGCAAGACTTGATTCGTACCCGCATCAAAATCAAGTCACTTAATTTTATGCGCGGCCGTACTTTCCTCAATAAATTCTTGATTATTGATGAAGCACAAAACCTCACGCCTAAACAAATGAAAACGCTAATCACGCGCGCGGGTCCTGGCACAAAAGTGGTCTGTTTAGGCAATATTGCCCAGATCGACACACCATATTTGACCGAGGGTAGCTCAGGGCTAACCTATGTTGTCGACCGCTTCAAAGGCTGGGCACATAATGGTCACATCACGCTGCAACGCGGTGAGCGTTCACGTTTGGCAGATTTTGCTGCGGAAGTTCTATAAGGATAGTGATGCATATCAGCTATATTGAAAAGTGCAAGAGTGCGGGCCAAGCACAATGAATATGTGTAAGGGTTTCTACACGCTGCTGATAGCTCAGTTTTTATCTGCACTCGCAGATAACGCTTTGCTGTTTGCAGCGATTGCACTACTTGCACAGATGAATTCCCCTGACTGGCATACGCCGTTGCTGCAGCAATTCTTTGTAATCTCATATATAGTACTTGCACCCTTCGTCGGCTCGTTTGCTGATGCCTTACCAAAGGGGCGCGTGATGTTTATAGCCAATGCTATCAAGTTCATTGGTAGTCTGGCCATGATTGTAGGTGTACCGCCGTTGTATGCTTACGGCATTGTCGGCATCGGTGCTGCCGCTTACTCTCCTGCAAAATACGGCATTTTGACCGAACTGTTGCCTCCGGAGAAATTAGTCAGCGCCAATGGATGGATGGAAGGCTCTACAGTATTTGCAATTATTCTCGGCGCCATTCTTGGCGGGATTCTGGCAAGCAATAACCCGCAACTAGCCATCGTAATTATTACTGTTCTCTATATGCTGGCAGCAATATTTAATATTTACATTCCTAAATTGCCAATTGATCACAAATTACCAAAAAAGAATCCCGTGTTCATGCTGCTTGATTTCTGGTACTCATTTAAAGCCTTGTGGCATGATGCACGCGGCCAGGTATCACTGGCAGTAACAACCTTATTCTGGGGCGCTGGTGCCACATTACGTTTGGTTGTAATCGCATGGGCGGCTAGCGCACTTAACTTTGGTTTGGAGCAGGCAACACAACTGATGGCCCTACTTGCTGTTGGCATTGCAGCAGGCTCTGTAGTAGCAGCTCGCTACATCAAACTAGAAGAGTCTACCCGAGTGCTGCCAGCAGGCATTGTAATGGGCTTACTGGTGATTGCCATGGCATTTGTACAGCACTGGCAGGTTGCGATCGTTCTGTTATTTATTATTGGCGCGCTGGCAGGATTTTTTGTGGTTCCACTGAATGCACTATTGCAGCATCGCGGCCACGAGCTGATCGGTGCCGGACACTCGATTGCCGTACAGAATTTCAATGAACATATCGGTATCTTATTAATGCTGGGCGCTTATTTACTGATGGTAAAAGCCGAGATATCCATTAATCTCATCGTGATTGCATTCGGACTTTTCGTAAGCATATGCATGACAGTCATTCACAGACGCTACCGCTTCATCAAACAATAAAACGGTAGCTTTATAAAGCTGTGATATTACCAAGCAACGAAAGCAATTTAATGTAGCTTAACGTGCGCCTCCGTTCGGCGCGTAATAATACGAGCTAAAGTCTGCAATGCAGTTGACCAGAATCCATGCAGCGCCATCAAATGCAATTTATATAATGACCGGTACATGGTGCGTGCAATCATGCCTTCAATGAACAGGCTGCCGCCGGACAATGCGCCCATCAGATTACCTACTGTTGTATAGGCGCCCAAGTTGACCAATGAGCCATAATCTCTGTAGGTGAACTCCGGTAAGTCTTTTTTGCCGGCAATTCTATATTTAACGGTTTTAAACAGCATAGATGCCTGCTGATGTGCAGCTTGCGCGCGTGGTGGCACAGTAGCGCCGTCATGCCCGACCCAGGGACATGCAGCACAGTCACCAAACGCAAAGATATTTGCGTCTACAGTAGTTTGCAGATTACGTTTTACAACCAGCTGGTTAATTCTGTTTGTTTCCAAGCCGTCAATCTCATGTAGAAAATCTGGCGCCTTAATGCCAGCAGCCCACACTACTAGTTCTGAGGGGATGAAACGACCGCTATGTGTTTGCACCCCTTTACTTGTCACCTCAGTCACACGTTCCCCCGTATACAGGTGAACACGTAGCTTTCTGAGTTCTAAATCTACTGAATTTGATAATTTCGGCGGCAGTGCTGGCAGGACACGATCACTCGCCTCAATCAGCGATATTCTTACATCACGATCCGGATCAATTTTATCCAATCCATATTCAGCCAATTCACGTGTTGTGTTATGCAACTCAGCCGAAAGTTCAACTCCTGTTGCTCCTGCGCCGACAATCACCACTTCCAGTTGGCCGGCTTGTACTGGTTCGATCTGTGTTTGAGCACGTAATAAGGCATTATGCAGGCGACGATGAAATTTCTCAGCCTGATCTTGGGTATCAAGTGCAATCGAATGTTCACGGGCGCCTTTAATACCAAAGTCATTAGTTGTACTGCCAACAGCAATGATTAATGTATCGTATTTAAAAGTACGACGCGGTATCACCTCATTACCATCTTCGTCATAGTGCGGTGCTATGGACACTTCCTGCTTGGTTCGATCCAGCGTATCCATGCTGCCAAGGCGAAAATTAAAATGATGCCAGTGCGCCTGTGCCAGATACACCAACTCATGCCGTTCAGGATTCATACTACCTGCCGCAATTTCATGCAGCAATGGCTTCCATACGTGCGTTTTTGATTTATCAATTAAGGTAATTATTGCCTTGCCGCGTCGGCCTAATGTGTCCCCAAGCTTTGTTGCCAGCTCAAGACCACCTGCGCCACCGCCTACAATAACTACATGGTGCAAGTTTTGCTCTTGTTTACTACTCACAGGCATCCCAATCAATCATTATTTACTATCATCATAAAACAAAAACGCGCTTACTTGGTAAGAGTAAGCGCGTTTTCGCAATTACTACAATATTACTCGTTACCGGTAACGCCACCCATGCTACGAATCCAGGCGATTACTTTCAACAACTCATCAGGTGTAATACCATTTTTTGGATCTGTAGGGTCCATTAAACCTACACCCTTAGCACCCATGCCGCCGTTAGTACCATGCCAGATCGTTTCAAACATACCTTTGTTTGTCGCGTCTTTTGGATACTTAAACGTTGGGCCAATCAAACCAGGGCCAACTTGACCTTTAGCTTCAGGGCCATGACATTGTGTACAAGAATACAATTGAAATATTTTTTTACCTTTTGCAACTGCCTCAGCATTGCCAATATAAGGATTTTTGCCAGTAGCTAGAAACTCTTTCGCAGCTGGTGTATCGAACAATTTTGCGTCAATCACTAATGGCTTGTCATCTTGTGTAGTTACAAACTGAATTGCAGGGCCGCTAGAAGCTGAAGCATCTGCACCTGCCGTGCTTGAATCTTTTTTACCGCATGCAGTTAAAGCCAACAAAACCAGCACTAAGGCCAAACCGAATTTTGACTTATCCATCTCAATCTCCACTATATAAAATTAGTGATGCTACTTTCGCTACGCGATATTAAAAATCGCAAGCAAGGCTGGAGCATCACATAAAAAAGGCTACTGCAATTATACAGTAGCCTTCCAAGTTGTTACAGTATGTAACTATATTAAAACTTTTGCTTTTGACTCAAGTTTTTATCAACTTTGTCGTTGAACCTAAATTATTTCAACCAAGAATTATTTCAACCAAGGTGTATCGCCACCACCCTTGTACTCTGAACGCAACCAGCCAACAATTTTCAAGATGTCGTCTGTATTCAAGTTTTCTGGGTTACCTAACTGTTGATGCCATGCAAACATACCACCATTAGAACCACCGGCGATTGTTTCAAACAAACCTTTATCGGTGATGTGTTTTGCATACTGCCAGTTTGCGTCAGTAGCGCTTGGGCCAACTTGACCGCCTGCATTAGGACCATGACACTGGGTGCATGAATAATAACCGAATTTCTTTTTACCTGCTTTTGCAGCGTCTTTATCAGCTACGAATTTTTTTGTGTATGGGTTTACACATGTTTCAAGAAACTGTTTCGCTTCTGGCGTATCAGTATCAGTGGCTTTAACGCCTAGTGGGCTGCCATCAGTTGTTTTAACTAAATTACAAGCTGCGCTAGCTTGTGTAGATAAAGTCATACCTACTAAACCAAGCATTGTAACTAACAACGCTGCTTTAATTGATTTATTGCCTAACATGTCATCTCCTAATGTAATGAATTTAGCTACGTACTTACATGCTGGCGCATTTTAGGACGTGTGTTCATTTAACGTAGTTATTAATAGTTCGGTTGACGCTTCAACTCGAATAAGTTCATTATTTTACTCTGTTTTTGGAATTGCGTCACCGCGGTTTTCTTTTGATACTGCTTTACCTTTACGATAAGTCTTCATCAGGTTATCACCCTCAACAACTGGCACTGTTGGAATGCCGTATTCATCCAGAATCTGCTGGATTTTATCTTTATTTCTATCTAAAGCACCTTGGATTAAAGCAATACGCTCTTTATCGGCTTTACGCACGCCAATAGATATATTCCAGAACTCTTTACCTTTAACGTTTTCTTGCTCATATTCAGGAATCACTACAACTTCTAAAGGCACTTTTGATTGCTTGGCAAAATAACCACCGATTGGACCCCATACAATTGCAACATCAATATCACCCTTAATCACATCATCTACTAAATAGCTTGGTGGCAAGTTCAAATCACGCTGCATACGATATGGTCTGGCATTAGCCATCAAACCATGATCATTTAAAGGAATAGTTGCAGGACTCTGACCAACAATACCGATAGTAGATTTTTTCAAATCAGGGCTATCCCAATTTGTAATATTCAAGCCGCTATCTTTTTTATAGATAAATACATGACCTGAGCGATAGTAAGGCTTTGAAGTTCTTAACGCGTCATTGTCAGGTGTTGTACCCATGATCACATCGCACTTTTTAGCGTTAATCGTATTTCGGTAAAAACCCATACGGTCATACCAGAATTGATAAGTTAATTTCTTACCCAGATCTTTAGCCAAGACTTCTGCGATTTTATTCTCGAAGCCTTCCATTTTATTATTGGAGTACGGCATATTGTCTTGGTCAGCACATACTTTAAACTCTGTACCATCATCAACACGCTGCGGTTCACCGGCACGGCTTTGTGTATAAATTTCCTCAGCCTGAACACTAGTTGCAACCGCCAGACAGATTGTTAATCCTAATAACTTTATATTTTTTAACATTCCTTATTCCTTAATTGTCTATATACGGTCGAAATGCAACCGATCAACTCAATAGAGTATTAATGCAATCAAAAAGTTCTAAACAATTAAGCGCTTTCTA
>DATCVB010000055.1:0-47277 GCA_036567185.1 Methylotenera sp. | reverse complement strand
GCATAAATGCCAGGCACACCGCTAATGATATTTTATTTATTTTAGACTTATGCACATTGCTACCTTTAATCGAACTGATTTCTGCAATATGAAAATAACATCAAATAGTTAGCTATGCAAGCTCATAATGCACATTATATTCGCGAGCTATCTGACTGCAGACGATCAAAGTTATAACATAACAACAGGCTTAAGTTAACAATGATTTACTTTTCTATTAAAATCCGTAACATACGACGCAACGGCTCTGCGGCGCCCCACAGCAATTGGTCACCTACGGTAAAAGCAGATAAATAGTCATTACCCATATTAAGTTTGCGTAAACGGCCCACAGGTGTAGTCAGAGTTCCGGTAACAGCCGCTGGCGTAAGTTCTTTCATACTTACCTCACGCTCGTTTGGTACCACTTTCGCCCATTGGTTAGCTTCTGCCAGCATTTGATTGATCTCATCCAGCGGCACATCTTTTCTGAGCTTGATTGTTAAAGCCTGACTATGACAACGCATCGCACCAATACGCACACATAAACCATCAATCACAATCGGATTCGCTTCACGGCCAAGAATTTTATTGGTTTCAACGCCACCCTTCCATTCTTCTTTACTTTGGCCATTGCCCAGATCTTTATCAATCCATGGAATTAAGCTACCAGCCAAAGGCACGCCAAAATGGGCGGTAGGAAACTCTTTGTCACGAAGCGTACCGGCCACTTCTCGATCAATATCAAGGATTGCCGATGCTGGGTTCTTAAGGAAATCACTGGCAACACGATGCGCCTCGCCCATTTGTTTAAGCAATTCACGCATGTTCTGCGCACCAGCACCTGACGCCGCCTGATAAGTCATGGATGTTGCCCACTCAACCAGGTCAGCCTTGAACAAACCATTCAGCGCCATCAGCATCAGTGACACGGTACAGTTACCGCCAACCCAGTTTTTTGTCCCCTGCTGCATGGCATCTCTAATTACGCCCATGTTGACCGGATCAAGAATAATGACTGCATCTTTTTCCATACGCAGAGTAGAAGCCGCATCAATCCAATGCCCATTCCAGCCCGCTTGTCTTAATTGTGGAAATATTTCAGTGGTGTAGTCGCCACCCTGGCAGGAAACAATTGCATCCATCACCTTAAGGGCGTTGATATCTTTTGCATCCAGCAAGGCCGGTGTTTCTTTGCCTACATTAGGGCCTTTGCCGCCGACTTGTGATGTAGTAAAAAACTGTGGTTCAATCAGCGCGAAATCATTCTCTTCCATCATGCGTTGCATGAGTACAGAACCAACCATACCGCGCCAACCTACAAAACCGACCTTTAACATTTTAATTATCCAAATTTAAGATTACTGAAATGCCGAACCTGAAATACAAAACCTGGTTCAGCAAATTATTTACACTAAATGATGCTACAAATTAGAAGAAGCGTTACAACGCTGCAACTACGGCATCACCCATCGCGGTACAGCCAACGTTATTGGTACCTTCAGTCCAGATATCTGCCGTTCTGAAGCCTTGCGCCAATGCTTTTTTCACTGCATTTTCAATGCGTTGCGCATTAGTTTCATCATTAAACGTATAACGCAGCATCATGGCAGCAGATAAAATTGTCGCTAATGGATTAGCCACATCTTTGCCGGCAATATCCGGTGCAGAGCCATGGCTAGGTTCATACATACCTTTGTTATTAGCATCCAGTGATGCAGAAGGCAGCATACCGATTGAACCAGTGAGCATTGAGGCTTCATCAGACAAAATATCACCAAAAATATTACCAGTCACCATTACATCAAACTGCTTAGGTGCGCGAATCAGCTGCATTGCGGCGTTATCAACATACATATGGCTCAATTCAACTTCCGGATATTCCTGAGACAATTCAATCATTACCTGACGCCATAATTCAGTGCATTCCAGCACATTGGCTTTATCTACAGAGCACACTTTTTTATTACGCTTCATCGCGATATCAAACGCTACACGACCAATGCGACGAATCTCTGACTCTGAGTAACGCATGGTGTTAACACCTTCACGCTCACCATTTTCCAGCGTGCTGATGCCGCGCGGCTGACCAAAATAAATATCACCAGTCAGTTCACGCACAATCATGATATCCAGACCGGATACTACTTCTGGCTTCAACGTTGATGCAGATGCCAACTCCGGATACAACAGCGCAGGACGCAGGTTTGCAAACAGGTTTAATTCTTTGCGAATACGCAGCAAGCCGCGTTCCGGGCGCAAATGGCGCTCCAGCTTGTCATATTTCCAGTCACCCACTGCACCTAACAATACTGCATCGGCCTCTTTTGCCAGTTTCAGCGTTGCATCTGGCAGCGGATCACCAGCGGCCTCATAACCAGCCCCGCCAATTGGCGCTTCGGTCATTTCGATATTTAAATTCAGTGCATTTAAAACTTTAACGGCTTGCGCAACAATTTCCGGACCGATACCATCACCTGGCAATACTGCGATTTTCATGAACTAGCTTTCTTAAACTTAAAATGTAATCAAATACTAAACTTATCAGAACAACCAAGGTTGAGCCTGGTGGTGCTTGGCTTCAAATGCCTTGATTTTATCCTGCTGCTGCATCGTCAAACCGATATCATCCAAACCATTCAGCAAACAGTGTTTACGGAACGCATCCACTTCAAACGGATAAACCTCACCACTTGGGCTAGTCACGGTCTGTGCTGCCAGATCAACATTCAGCGCATAACCTTCGCTCGCAACCACTTGCTTGAACAAGGTATCAACAATGTCAGCACTTAGTACAATCGGCAACATGCCGTTTTTAAAACAGTTATTGAAGAAAATATCAGCAAAGCTTGACGCAATAATCACTTTAAAACCATAGTCTTCCAGAGCCCATGGCGCATGCTCGCGACTTGAACCGCAGCCAAAATTTTCACGCGTAAGCAAAATGCTCGCACCTTGATAACGCGGCTGATTCAGCACAAAATCCTTATTCAGCGGGCGCTGCGAGTTATCCATCCCCGGCTCACCACGATCGAGATAACGCCACTCATCAAAAGCATTCGGGCCGAAACCGCTACGCTTGATAGATTTTAAAAACTGCTTTGGAATAATAGCGTCCGTATCCACATTAGCGCGGTCTAACGGTGCTACCAAACCATTTAATTGCGTAAAAGCTTGCATGTTATTTTCTTAAATAATATATTTTATAGAAAGTGATTTATTTGCTTGAGTTCTGAATCACTTCGCCGCCTTTTTCGATATCCTTGCCAATACCGTGTACAGTATTGCAAGCTGATAACGCGGTTGCAATCATCACAAAAAATAATACTTTTTTCATATGCCAATTCCCTTTAATAATAGTTAATTACAAAGCTCTTACATCAACGAAATGTCCGGCTACTGCAGCCGCAGCTGCCATTTCAGGACTTACCAAGTGCGTACGGCCGCCTTGACCCTGACGTCCTTCAAAATTACGATTTGAAGTTGAAGCACAACGCTCACCCGGCTCTAACTTGTCGGCATTCATCGCCAGACACATTGAACAGCCTGGCTCGCGCCATTCGAAACCAGCATCTTTAAACACTTGGTCGAGGCCCTCTTGCTCAGCCTGTGCTTTTACCAAGCCTGAACCCGGCACAACCATGGCCAATTTTACGTTTGGCGCGACATGCTTACCTTTTGCTATGGCAGCGGCAGCACGCAAATCTTCAATACGTGAGTTAGTGCATGAGCCGATAAACACCTTATCAATTGTAATATCAGTAATCGGCGTGTTTGCAGTCAGGCCCATATAGGCATAAGCACGCTCCCAGTCGCCACGCTGCACATCATTCTTTGCCATATCCAGACTTGGCACTTTACCGTCCACGCCTACAACCATTTCAGGTGATGTACCCCAAGTGACCTGCGGCTGAATTTCTTCGGCTCGCAAGGTAACAGTGACGTCAAATTTCGCACCTACGTCACTATGCAGCGTCTTCCAGTAGGCGACTGCCGCATCCCATTGCTCTGCACTCGGCGCGAATGGACGGCCTTTGACATAATTAATTGTCGTATCATCGACAGCCACCATACCCGCACGCGCACCGGCTTCAATCGCCATATTGCATAGCGTCATACGGCCTTCCATACTCAATTCGCGAATAGCAGAACCGGAAAATTCAATCGCAAATCCATTACCACCCGCAGTACCAATCTTACCAATGATAGCAAGCGCAACGTCTTTAGCTGTAACACCCTTTTGCAATTCACCTTCAACACTCACGAGCATGGCTTTTGATTTCTTCTGCACCAGACATTGAGTTGCCATTACATGCTCAACCTCAGAGGTGCCGATACCATGTGCCAAAGCACCAAACGCGCCATGGGTACTGGTATGAGAGTCGCCACAAACAACTGTCATGCCTGGCAAAGTAGCACCCTGCTCAGGCCCCATCACATGCACAATACCCTGACGCGCATCCATGAACGGAAAATAGGCTTTTGCACCAAACTCACGGATATTGTCAGTTAAGGTTTCTATCTGCAGACGTGCAATAGGGTCTGCAATCCCTGCCAAACCTTTTTCCCAGCCTGTTGTTGGCGTGTTATGGTCAGCAGTTGCGACAATAGAAGATATACGCCAAGGTTTGCGCCCGGCAAGACGCAACCCCTCGAAAGCCTGAGGACTAGTGACTTCATGCACCAGATGGCGGTCAATATAAATCAGCGCAGTACCGTTTTCTTCAGCCACTACGTGTGAGTCAAATAATTTATCGTATAACGTTTTTGCCATAAAAATCTCTTTTAAGAGCGATTCGCTATGTCGCGTGTTGGTTTCGGCCACTTTGTTTAACATTCGTTTCACTCATGTTAGCCTTCACCGCAACTTCGTTGTCGCTCATTCCTAGCCTATACAAAACATATGTCTGCGTCACTCGCTCCGCGGCTCCTTGCGCCTCATCTCTTAAAAGCGATTTTTGACGTTTAATTATGAATTAGTCTCTAAAATTACCAAATTGCAACGGGAAATCCGTCACACTCTTTTTAACAAATGCAATCGCATCCTGCAGCATGTCACGTTTGGCACCATTCACACGTACCGTATCACCCTGAATGCTGGCCTGAACTTTCATGCCGGAATCTTTAATCAGCTTGGTAATACGCTTAGCCAGATCGCTATCAATACCTGCACGGATTTTCAGATCCTGCTTTACCTTGTTGCCGGATATCTTCTGTACATCTTTATGCTCAAGACGCTTGGCTGAATCAGGCTCTTTCTTTTCCATTGCCGGCAGTAAAATATCTTTGACCTGATCCAACTGAAAATCGTTATCACCAAAAATTGTGATCACACTATCCTTTTCATTCAGATCAATTTTTGCCGAAGTGCCTTTAAAATCATAACGATTGGTAATCTGTTTACCGGCAGTATCAATTGCGTTTTTCAACGCAACCATATCAACTTCTGATGAAATATCAAAACTAGGCATAATTTCCCTATCCTAAAAACTCTAAAGCGCCGGTGTTACTAGGCGCGAACACGAAGACAGTACGAATAGTACGGCAAGTGTGAGCAACAACGTAACACCAAGCCCTCGCTATTCGAAGTGACAAACGTAGTCTAGTGTTTCTACTGTTTCTATATCAAATGATGAGTTTCCTGGCACAGTAAACTTCTCACCTGCTGAATATGTTTTCCAGGCCTCTTCACCATTCAGGCGCACTTTACATACGCCGCTGTTAATTTCCATTAACTCTGGAGCTGCCGTATTAAATGTAAGCGTACTTGGAAAAATAACGCCGATAGTGCTGCGAGTACCGTTAGGAAACATCACCGTGTGGCTCACACATTGACCGTCGAAATAAATGTTGGCTTTCTTTTTTACACTTACATTATCAAATTGTGCCATTTGCTTTAGCTTTCATTAAAAAATCAAAATACTATTATCGCAGAAAAGCGTTACCACTCCAATAAATGGCTGCAGCACAATAACTTTAAATACAAAATATCCTAAGCTTTTTTAGTGTTTTATAAAACGCTTTTAGAAACACAGACTTTATTGCGTTCACGCTTCGCTTCGTAGAGCGCTTCGTCTGCAAAATTGAGCAAAGTATCTAAATTCAGACCTTTTGAATTTAAAACCGCCACGCCAATCGAAACGCTAAAATGCAGCGGCAAACCGCTAGTAAGTGAAATAGCGTGCAGACTGATTTTTTCACGCAGCCGTTCAGCCACTTTCGTTGCACAATCCAGAGTCGTTTCCGGAAGAAGAACCGCAAACTCCTCGCCACCTATGCGCCCAACAATATCTACTTCACGTAAAGCTTTCTGCATTATTTCGCTCAAATGCCTGAGTACTTCGTCCCCTACCTGATGGCCATAAGTGTCGTTAATTTTTTTGAAGTGATCAATATCCAGCATAAAAACAGAAAGGGGCCTGGAATAACGCTCGGAACGCATCAGTGCAGCCTCAGCCAGTTCCATAAAGTCCCGTCGATTAGATAAGCCGGTTAAAAAATCTTTACGTGCCTGAGATTCCAGCGCCTCATGACTTGACTTAACTTCAGACTGCAACTTATTAAACGACTGAAATAAGTCACCAATCTCATCGTTTCTTTCAACTGTAAGCTCATGCAATGGTGCTCCTTCAAAAACCATTTTCCTAAGCTGTCCGGTTGCGATAACCAAAGGCTTTAAATGCCGATGCATCAACCACCACATCAAACCGGTAATAACGAGCAAGCTAACAATAGAAATTGCATACAATTCATTTTTTAAAGCTGAAATAGGCTGAAACACTTCATCTACAGGAATCATGCCAAGTACCAGCCAACGTCCATCAAGAATATATTTGGTTGAAGTCAAATACTTTCTGTTGTGATCAAGCGTATATAAAACCCTTGTATCGCCAACCCCAGTCAACAGGTCCTGAGCTAGATTTTCCGGAAACACCTCATTCAGTTGCATCATGTTATGCATGTTGTCCGGGTCTATGAAGATCAGCTCGTCTTTAACTGAAACCAACAGATATTCACCCGTTTTGCCGATGCGAGCCTTTGCATTATCAAAAACTGTTGAATCACCAAGACCAATTACACCAGCCATTACTGCGACAAGGTCACCATTTGCGTTTTTTACAGGAACAGCTACGGCTACACCTAACTGATGTGAAAATCGGCCTGTACGCGGCTTACCTATCGCTGGAAGCTCATTTTTAATAACATCCTTAAAATATTCATATTCACTAAAATTTGCATGCACTCGTCGTGCTAGTTTTGGATGATCAGCAATCACTGCACCATCCAGACCGATAACAAAAACACCTCCGGAATAAAGCCGGTAAATAGCAATGCGCTGTGATAAGTATTGTTTAATAGCTGCAGGATCATTTATTTTATCTACAGGTAAATTGTTTGCAATGTCCTGTAGCGCCTGCATGCGTAAAAGTATTTTTTGCTCAATATCACTTGCCACAAAAGAAGTTGAGGCTAATTGCTGATCACTTAAGAGCTGGGTTATATTTTTTTCCAGCTTGGCAGTAGTGAAAATCAGCAAAGGCAGAAAACCTATGCAAAAAAGTAACATGGCCGTAAGCGCTACTTTTTTTGAAAGATTAAGTGAGAATTTCATAGTCATTGATTATGACTAAGCTGTGCAGTGTTTAACATATTAATTAATAAGATAGCTCAAAATGATCATTAGACAAAAGTAAATATTACAAAATAGGCACTCTTTAATTTTTGGCTTTGAACAAGACTATAAAAACATCGGAACAATATAGCTTTTAAGAGGCTTACTTAGATAAAAAAACTGCGATCGTAACGCATTATTTTTTCGGTTTGGATTCTGTTTGCAAAAAACTCTATTTATTTCAAACGCGACTTACTTTGCTAAAACCTTGTTCCACTAAGTCATTTAAGATTGCAGGGAAAGTGATTATCTAACAGCAAGTAAAAAATTATTTTTGAGACTTATGTTCATACATTAAAGAGTCTGCATCTTTGAGCAATTTTTCAATTGTAATATGCTGATTGAAATTGGGCCCGGCAATTCCGTAAGAACATGAAATACTGTAGCCATGATTAGTTTTTGAATAGTACTCATCAACAGATTTCTGCAATTTTCTCATGGCAGTTTCAGCAGCGCTTTTTGTTGTATCTGTAAGTAATACAACAAACTCATCACCACCCAACCTAGCCAAAACATCTGAATTCCTGAAGTTGTTTTTTAATAAATTAGAAAAATCAACTAAAACTCTATCACCTTCTGCATGCCCAAATTTATCATTAATATTTTTAAAATCATTAAGATCAATGAAGATTAACGAGCATGATATTTCTTGGCGATCACAAAGATTTATCACATACCGCGCACTCGTCATAAAACCTCTTCGATTAGAAAGCCCGGTAAGCTCATCAATTGTAGCGAGCTCTATGAACGCTAACTCACGCTCCGCCATTGAGGCAAGGTCTTGTAAGATATCCAAATCCTGCGTGCCAAGTGTTCTAGCTTTGCCATCAATGATAGCAAGAGTACCAAGCCGACTACCACTCAAAGATTTAATCGGGCATCCGGCATAAAATCGAATATGTGGAGGACCAATAACTAATGGATTATCTGCAAAGCGCACATCTTTTTCTGTATCAGACACAACCAATACCTCGTCACTCAGTATTGCATGTCCGCAGAATGAAATGTCACGAGGAGTTTCTGTGACATTTAAACCAATACAAGATTTAAACCATTGCCGTTTATCGTCAACTAGGGTGACGACAGCGATAGGTACGTCAAACAACTTACAAGCCATTCGAGTTAATCTATCGAAACGCTCTTCATGAAAAGTATCCAGAATGTTCAGAGATGCGAGCGTTTTTAATCGCGATTTTTCATCTAGTGGAATGTCTGGTTTTTTCATTGAATTTATTATCTAACTTTGGTGCTAATTTAAAAATGAGAAGTACATTTCATTTTTAAGTTGCCAGATTATCACAAATATTTTATCCATTAGCAGGTTTTATGACCGTCATTCCAGGAAACACTGGCAAGATCAATAGACGTAAAAAAAGCCTAGATTAATAATTTACCTAGGCTTTTAATACTTTTAAAATGGTGGAGCAGGCGGGAATCGAACCTACGGAAGCCAGCGCCAGCTAATGACTTATGATAAAAGCTGTCAAAAAGCTGTCATTCTCAGATCAAATCCATAAGGAATCAAACTCCTGTCCATAATCAGGAATCAAACAATAAATATTAATATACAGGGGTGCGTTAACTATTTACATACCATAGTATGATTCAAAAAATTAACATCAATTAACAAAAATAAGTTAAAAAAATACCTTGACCTACCACAACTAAATACTTAAATTATTGACTACACCACTACATATTGTGTTTTGGAGAATTTTAAAATGAGAAGATAGATTGATTCTGACAGCGCCGCAGGACACTACCCTGACAGAATCATAAAAATGAAAGGCTCATAAATAGGCTGGTCCTGGAAAGATAGACTAATTATGAGCCGTGGTAGTGCAACACCATTATTATTTAGTTCAACAACACACTAAAATGCGTTGCTTAGTGAATCATAAAACCATTTACTTTTGTAAGCAACCTTTTCGTGTTTTATATTGGAAAAGGAATTTATATGGCTACTTATTTGATAGCTTATGATTTAAAAAAGACAAAAGACTATGCCTCATTAATCGCTGCAATTAAAAAACAGTATCCTACATACTGCCATGTATTAGATTCAAATTGGATAGTACAAACCAGCTCCGATGCAAAAAACATCAGAGACTACTGTAAAAAATACATGGATCACGATGATGCTATTTTCGTATCAAAACTCACTCCAGATGCTGCATGGGATAACTTGGGTACAGAAATTTCAAATTGGATTAAGCAGCAATTGAATTAATAATCTAAATAATCCCCGCCTATATAAATTATTGGCGGGGATCTAAATCATCAAATCATTACGGATTTATTCATGACAAACGCACATCTTGCCTTTTAGCGTTTGCAGCTTATCAATAAGAGCATTATGTTTCACTGAGTTGCTGTTGCAAGTCTCGAAGTTTTCAGAGGCGTTTGTAAGGACTTCTTCAACTGTGGCGACAACGGCTGCATTTTCTGCGGTCTCTCCAGGAGGCTCGGCTCGATGACTATCGGTACCTGTGATCGCGGCGTTCCACAGCTGCAAAGAATCATGAGTGAAGCAAATGCGATCATCAGCCTGTTCACGTATTTCGCGTTTAATGTCTCGATATACAATTTTAATCTCCTGTTCTTTGGCTTGCTTAGTTTCAATGATTTTTTCGGCTTGCGTATTGAGCGTTTGGCTGGTTTTTAAATCATGGTCAATACTACGTGCTGCACCGGCATCAGTTTTCCAGCCATGTACCGTCCAGCCCCCTACAAACGCACCAATCACTAGAATGGCAATCATCCCTGCCTTGATATTTGTGCTTAGACCTGATATGAAATTAATTGGATTCATCTTCATCGCTCCATTTAAATTCAGGCAAATCAACAGTTTGGCCAGCAAGCTCATGAGTGCTATCACCAAGGAATTGAATGCGGCCATCCGTCACAAATGAATGGCAAATATCAGTAACATACTCACCATTAAAATCTGTCGGCGCCGGGTTGTCATTGGTATAGCCTTTAGGATGTGGATATCTACATAATACCGATGGTGAAAGTGTTGGCTTTTCAATGTCGCCATTAAATGACCATTGGTGATTTGGATCATAATTAACGCCATGCACCCGTTTACAACCAGGACAATAAAAATTTAATGCTTGATAACCTTCTGGCCTTGTCTCTTCTTTAAAAATCTTAGGCATCGTCCAGCTCCACAAATTTTAACGGGTCAATCCGACCAAATAATCCTAAACCAACGTTTTGCTTGATGCGCATTTCAAAATGCAAATGCCCGCCGCGCGAGATGGTATCCATGCCTTTAGCATTTCCAGTACTCCCTGTTTTAGCAATCCACTGGCCTTTAGTCACCGTGTCACCGGCTTTAACTGAGATTTCGCTTAGGTGCGCATAAAATGCAAATAGGCCGCTATCATTAAGTTTTAATGTGATTGTGTAGCCGTAACCATCTAGGCCGAGATTAACTCCAGTTATCACGCCATCACCTACAGCAAGTACTTTCTCGCCTCGGTTAGCTTGTAGGTCAATGCCCTGGTGCGCGCGCGGAGTACCGTCTGAATTTTTACGCACCATGCCAAATTTTGCACTATTGACGCTGGCTAATCCGGCTGTTCGAAGTTTGCAGGATTTAAGTGGATTCATGATCAATCCTTCTGCGCGATGTATTTTTTATCCTACACAATAACCACCGGTGAATTTTCGGGTTATTTGTCTGCAAATAACTCAATAATCTGAAATAAGTTTCTGGCCACATAAACAATGCAAGCGTGCTGCCAAATAAAAGACTTAACCCATCATGCGACTCAAACACAAGAAAAAGGCCGCTCATGGTAGCTCCGGCATATTTTGCAATCATGCAAAATCTGGTTTCACCATCCGTCTCTGACGCCAAGTAGATTGCATCAGCAACGATGTAAAGACCTATTAGAATCGTTGCAAGAAATTCAAAGCTCATTTTTGCACCCCAAGCAAACTGAATTTAGATTTAAAGAACTCAATCAAGGAATCACGGCAAGGCTTATCAATAACAGCAAATCCCAATATAAAAGCCACAGGGCGTTGAGGTACATTAGTAATCCCCATCCACGCGTTAAACATCCACACAATTCCATGCACCATGACACAGGCAATGAACGTTGAAAAAAGAATTAGAAATATGGACTTACTCACCCGGAGAGAGCTGTTTCGATACACAGCCCAATAAGCACCGCCGAATGCTGTAATCACAACCCCCAATGGCAAATCAAAGAGCGTACTGACAATGGCTGAAAGAAATGCTACTAACCAAGGGCTTGTTGCATGTGTTATTGGATCTGGCATGGTTCTACCCTTCTTATTGATTTTTAGGCGTAAAAAAACCGCCTTTCGGCGGCTGTGAGTTTTAGTATTTTCTAAAACCGATAATGCGATTTGCGTAAAGTAATCGCTCTGTAGTTTTATGCGGCTTCCACCCAATATTGATACTTAAATACCTGGCACCGAGTGGCACGTGACATTCAAATTGAAAGCTATGTTTGAACAATTGCAGCTGATACCAAAACCCCTTACCTTCAATACCAGCTACATAAACAGTTGCATCAAACTCTTTTGGCCTACTGAATAGCGCGTAATGAAATCCGTAAGCGCAGTTCCGCCATAGCCACATCACGCGGCAGTAGTAGCGAACAAAACGGCTATTGTCATAATCGCTTTGCGTCCAGTTCCGCGCAAAAGCAAACCAGTGATCCGTGTTGTAAACACCGTACCACCATTCATCTACCGCATTATCATGTGTCTGAAACCAGAATAAAGGTCTTATCAAATAATCACGCGGCATAATGACATACTGCTTATTGAGCCGCTTGACTACATCTTGACGCATATCCGTGGTTACAAAAAGCGCCACGAATGGCGCCAGAATGTAGCAGGCCAACTCAATTAGAATGGCCGGAACAAAATAAACAAGCCAGATAATCAGGTTCATAGCACAGAATCTCTGGCTGCCTGCCGTGCTGCAGCTACTTCAGCTGGAATTTCAACGCCAGTTTCTGCAAAACGTACTACATACCAATCTGTGCTCAAAAGATAAGCACGCGCTTCGGCATTAGTTCTGGATTGAACTTGCTCTGCTGATGGTGGTGGAAATGGCAACTTAACAATTTCGCCATTAACCAGCGACCAAACGCCGTCATTTTCGTTAATGGTCTGGCGAAATAGTGCATCGCTAACCTGAATTGCTTCAGGTGGGATTTTGCAATCAGGATTATCGACAAGAATTGTGGGGCCCTCTAACGATGTTTCAGGATCATACTCATGATTCTGCTCTTCAATCATGCGTTCGCCGTGAATGTCACTGTCGTAACGAGCGGCTAAAATTCCGTCTTTAAATAAAATGTGTTTTGACATTGTTTTTCCTTAGTGACCAATAACAAAATAAGTCATATCTCGCGCAGCATTAGTACCGTTCTGCAGAGTTATTTTATTGGTAGTTAAATTGTTATAACTTTCGGTACCCTCAGCGCCTGTGATGTTTCCAGATCTAAATGAAACTTGAGCAATAAATGCCGCAGTCGGAAATGTTATTGGGAACGTAGCGATTGAGTTGCTGTCTGCAGGGACTGCTACCGACTCACCCCACTGCACAATAATATTTTTACGAGTACCGTCAGATGCATCCCTATAAGCAATGGCAATATACCCACCAGTGGCAGCCTCACCAGCACCAAGGAATGCAAGCAGAGATGAAGGCACCACCGCTAAAACTCCACTGGCACCTGAAATTGTTTCTGCATTAGTTGCGATCTCCAACAACCCTTTAACTGTTGTGCTGGCGTCAGGCGCAAGTGCAGCCGTAATCAAGGCCTGAATTGATACCTTCAACTGCGTAAGGTCGGCATGATCTGGGGTCAAGCCAGATGCCTCAATCACCTGCCGAATCTCTTCACCTATTGAATGAAACCACCATGCACCAGGCTCTGTAGCATTCTGCCCTGCTCCCGGGTCACCATTTGTGGGGTAACCTGCAGAAGGTGCTGCCGGTGCAGTCGGAGCCGATCCTATTGCATCCGCTTCCCATTTTCTATTGTCCATATTAGCTCCTGTTAAAATTATGTGTATGCGAACTGCACAAGTGTGTGTGCAGGCTTTAATCTTGTGATGACGCACTCAAGCGCAGTGTTTCCCCAGCTTGCAAGTGGCTCACTGACACGACCTGTTACGGTAAACTTACGCACCGTGTCTTGTGCTGCATTTACACGCCATGCATAAGACCAATTTGCATCATTGAGTTGTTCATTCACGCGCGAAGTTACACGCCAGCGCTTAAACTCTGTGATGGTGATGGCGTAGCCAATCTTTGCTGCAAGTGCGATATAAAACTCTTTGCTTTGCCCGCCAACGTTAGTAAGCTTGGCAACCAGTAATTCACGGCGCAATGCAATCGTTTCAGGTATTCCGGTACAGAGATCAGGAAGCCCGGCTACTCGCTCCCAATCTGCAAGCAACTCATTTGTTGTGCGTGGGTCTGCTTCATTCACAAGCGCATCTATGCGGTAATCCACGCGAGAGAACTCTTCGGCAAATGCTGTCAGTAGCTTTGTGAGAACCGCCTCTGCTTCACGGCTCCATGCTGGACCTTGCGGCAACAGAGCCTGCAGCTGCTGTAAATAATCATCAGTAGTTAGTGCCATTTTTAAGCCCAGGTAATTGCGCCGAAAGTGGTCATGTTGCCAGTAGTGTTAGTGACATCAGCAACTGGCGCGGTTAATACATAATTGGTTTCACCTGCAGCAATAGAGATTGCTTCACGAATGTGGCTTAAAAGAATTGTGCCAGCTGGTTCAGATTCACGTGTAATCAGGTCGCGTAACTCAGCTTCAATCGCAGCCTTTACAGCTGCAGTGTTTGGAGTTGCAGCAATTGTAAAGTTAAGCGGCACTGCAACCGGAGCGACTACTGTAAGATTTGCAGTTACCGGTCTACGGGCCTCAATGTAGTCATACACAGCAGTCACTTCACCGGCATCAGGAATGATGCTGGCATCGTCATCTCGTACAAATCGCACCGTGACAGTGCCAAGCCCAAGCTCCATTGGATAAACCCATGCCCGCGTTACTCCTGCAACCTCAAGCGCCCAGTTCACATAGTCATAATCAGCACCGCCGTGTGGTGGCTGCTGAATACGCGCAAGCAAGCGTGCCCGCAATTTAACGTCGTCTTCCTGATCTGCCCCACCGGCAATCCCGTTAGCATCTACCGTTGCTGTGCTGGTAATACCAGTGATAGGTGTAGTGAGTGATAGCAGGCTGCCAGCCACCAGATTGGTGTTAGCACCACTGCTTAATGCCGTTACTGCCACCAGTGAGGTGCCAGCTACAATGGTTGCATCAGCATCTGTACTGTATTCAATACCTGTTGCTGAAACAAATACACTGCCAGCCGGCACCAGCGTGGCATTAACACCTGCAATTGTGATGCTACCGACTGCAGGCGTTGCTGCAATGCGTGGCGTTGTCAGCCAGATACCTGCCCAGCGGTCTAAATACTCGCTGGTTGCTGTGTCATAAATCACGTTCTGTGCAATAAATTGCAAATGGCCGTGCAGCTCATGTGATGCACCGGCAAGTTCTTTGCCGTAAACTTCAGCATCAGATCTGCGTAATTGCTCAAAGCTCAAGCGCGAAAATATGCCATCACGAATGCGTGTGATTAAATCGCTTAATGTAGGTCTGCTAAACGGCACGTATGTACTCCCAGGCGTTATCAAATCTCAAGACAGCTTGCGAGCCATCCACTCGGTAAATCGTGCATTGCAGGGCTAGCCCATCATTGCCATAGCGCTCGGCTATTACATCCACCTTGCTGGCAACCCCATCATCAATCAGCCATTGCAAGGCTTCCTGTGCGTACTCACGCGCACGGTTGAATGTAGATGGCAGAATCTTTTCGCGTGATAGCAGCCAAAGGCGCGAGCCGATCTTGTCATTCACTTGAGGCGGCTCTGAAGCATCACCCCAGTAACCCATCTTTTGGCCTTCAATGAGGTCGTCCGGATTTGCGCGCCGCCATGTAAACAGGCTGATAATCACCGCGCGGTTCAATGATTCTTCCTGGCTTAAATCTGTAGATTCAATGCCGTTGATTACTATTCTTGCGTCTATGGCCAGCATTGGTTTCGCCCATAAAAAAACCCGCAGAAGCGGGTTTATAAGTTTTTTAAATTAAGGTATTTCTGGAGGTGAAATCGCGTGAGGCGTTCCAGCCACTTCGCCAATTTGCCAGGTATTGATTCTGTCTGGCAACCATTGCTGCCCATGGCCGTTCACATCAAACACGAAGCTGTCAGTCGCATGAATCTTGATGTTCTTGCCGCGCAACTCAATATCAAGCGGCGTTTCAACCAATACCTTATCGCGCATCAGGTGAACCTTTTGTCCTTGGTCGTCATGTAGCGCAACTTCGCCATCCTCAAGCGCAGTCAATCTAAAGCGTCTGTCAGCGACTACAATCGCCACGCCGTGGCTACGGTCACCGCTAAAAAACAGAGTAACCGCCTCAGCACCGGAATGTGCCTTGCTGGTATAACCGTAGGGTTCAAAATGCTCGATACTCTCTTTGGCTTCATCACCACGAAGCTTGAGCTGCAATGTCTGCATCTTGCTGGCAGAGTTCACCAATACTACTGTCGCACGCAAAGCCATATTGCTGATAGCGCGGTTAAGAGGTGCCAGCATTCTGCTGAATAATCTTGTTGTCATTTAACATCCACCCAGGCATCGCCAGAACTTTTACCTGATTTTTTGGCGCTTTCTTTTTTTGTAGTTTCCGGGCTTGGTATGTAACCTTCTTTTGGTGCAACTCTTAAACTGCAAGTGGTGCCACTACTGCCAATACGATATAAAACCTCAACAATCAGTAGATCACCATCAAAACCGATCACCGGGTCATTGACATGCACCATTTCGTTCGGTAGCCAAAGCGCGCCATTCTTTTGCCGCCAGCCTTGTACCGTATAAGTTGTTTCAAGCGCTTTAGAATGACGGTACACACGCTCATATTTAACGCGCTGCTGGCAATCCAATGCTGTTGCGTTGCCGGTTTGCTGCACAATTAAATTTCGGTAGCGCGTCACTGTGCTGTCTTTAATACTAGCAACCACACCGGCTACAGCATCGGCATAATCTTCATCATTACCGGCACGCTGGCCCTTACTGGTATATTCACTGAATACATCTTTATAATCCAAAGCTGTTTCAGCGTTTAGTATGTTTTTTCCATACTCAAGTGAGGTAACTGCTTTGCCACCACTGGCAGCATTAATAAATACCAGCTCACCATTTGCATTGTCGGTTGAAAGCAACTGTCTTATTGCCAGCAATCTTCCAATGGATTCAAATGCGGTTTCTCCAGTATCAATCTGGTGATCACTGATTGATGTACCAGTATCGATTTCAGTCAGCACTTTGATGCCATACGGCGCAGCAAGGTCACTGGCAATACGTTCAATTTTTACGCCACGCCACTGGCCTGTTTTATGTGTTGCGCTGCAGTCGATTAAATCAGCCGTTTTACTTCGGCCTGTTACACCAACACTCAAACTCTTTGGTCCGTAACTGATCGGTGTTGCATCAACGTAGCCAGTCAGCATTTTATCGTTGCCAATAAATACCTCACACACATCACCGGCTTTTACGCGGCGCGGTATGTCGGTCGCGCCCGGCCATGTGCGCGTGATGCCTAGTTTAAAATCACGCGCTTGGCGCTCGATGCCTGCAGTGATTTCAACATCCAGCCAGCCACCAAAATCTATGCCGTTAACACGCAGCTTTACTTCTTCAGTCATGCGCTCAATACCTTGATTGTGTCAGCCGGCACAAAGCCCGGGTGACGCACTTTGTTGCGCTCGATAATCTCACCATCGCGGCCAGTGTCTTCATATAAATCGTAAGCAAGCACCAATGCTGGCATCACCTCTTTTGGGGTAATGTTTTTGAGTCTTGCAGCGCCTTGCGTGCGTGCTGTAATATCCGCATACGTTTTGCTACGTAGTGTTTTTAATGCCAGGTAAGTTTCATCGTTTGCGGTTTCAATTTCGGTGTCTATTGTTGCCAGCAATTCATTTTTAATCACAATGGCATCGTCATATACCGGCAACGGCATTGCTGCCACCATACCTGCAGATTGCGCAATCAAAGCCTGACGCACCAATGTATTTATAGCGTTTTTGTTTTGGACCATACGCGCACGTGTTGGTGTGTTGCCGCCGCTGTATCTCTGGCTGAACAAGCTGGTTAAGCGCAATGTTGTCAGCGCATTGAGCATGTTGATCGCGTTAATATCGCCAAGGCCGCTAATCTGTGAAAGCACAGCATTGCCCTTAGCAAAAATCCCAAAAAAGCGCGTAGCAAGCTGCCCAGGTGTGCGGATAAGGTCCGCCAGATCATCACTCAGTAAACTTAGTGGGTTACTTAATACAACTCCAGCACTTGTTAAAGCGCCATCAATCGATGTAAGTCCCTCGTTAAATTCCGTGATCGCATCTGTCACGGCAAATTCAGGCAGACTATCTACACTAAAGTTTTCTGTGAAGTCATCAATAGCGTTAGTTTCAAGTACATCAGCAGCCAGCAAGCTCTGTGTACTGGTGGCATTGACAGCAGCTGGATAAGCAAGCTCACCGGATTCAACAAAGCTGATCTGAAAGCTGCACATGCCACCATCGCGGAATGAATGACTCACGCGCACATCAGTTACAGCGACCACCATGCGGCCGTAATACGGATGCACCAGCTCACCAGACCCTGCTTTTTCAAACGCTGCCAACAACGCATCGCGCTTTGCCATGTAATCATCACCGATGACAAAGGCCGTGAGGTTGCGCTCACGCGCTTTGCGGCCTAAGTCTTCAGCATACGGCATATCGCGTTGTGGGTATTCATGCACCTCAACACGGCGGCCAAAGGTTGCATCGTCTGATTCAACCTCGAATGGCACATTGCGAAAGCTCGCTTTTTGTAATTGATCACGCCAGCTCATTTAAAACCCCGCTACCATACGGCGATAACCAACATCTGCATTCATAAACACACCGCTTTGATTTGTTTTGCCCACATCTACACGTGTGCCAGGTGGCGCATTCTCAAACTTCACGGTCATTTCGCCGTTTAGTTTTGTTTGATTATTTCCAACCAGGTTGGATTTATTACGTGCAGCATCGGCGTATTGCTTGCTCGATGTAAATAAGCCGGTTGGATTTTGATAAGTGCTTTTTCTATCAACATTCTTATCAGGACCTTTTCCATTTGCAGCCAAAGCTGCAGCTGCAGTATCGTTGCCAAAGAACGCTAATGTCTGGGCAATTGTTTCGCCAATTTGATTTTTGAATTTTTCACTGAGCAACGAATCGTTGATCCATCCGCCAATTGCATAACCAACACCAAACGCAGCGGCCATAAGGCCTGCATTATTTTTCATCATGTTCAAGGTTCCGGTAAGGCCCGCAGCAGATTTTTTTGTAAAGGCATCTGATACAGCAGTACCGGCATTATTTGCATCTACCTTTAATCCCTTAAACGCGAGGCGCATCCGCCAAATTGCGCCAACAATAGACATTATTGCTGCAATTGGTCCTGCAGCCCACGCCAAACCGAG
This sequence comes from Methylotenera sp., assembly GCA_036567185.1. Classification (GTDB taxonomy): domain Bacteria; phylum Pseudomonadota; class Gammaproteobacteria; order Burkholderiales; family Methylophilaceae; genus Methylotenera. The sequence continues at coordinate 28,022 of DATCVB010000055.1, read as the reverse complement.
ACCATAAATAAGCGTTTTAACGCCGCCAATGGCATTGATAAAATCACGAATGTCAGCAACCGTAGCTTGAATGCCCTTGAAGGTTTCTACCCAGTTGACTTGCTTTATTGCATTAGCAACCTCAGTGATTGCACCTGCAATTTGTGATTGCAAAAATTCTTGGTTTTCACTGATCCACCTACTCATTGAATCAATAATAGGCTGAATCACTGGCACCATTTTAGCCAGGGCATTAGTCAGCGTATTTTTAGTTTTAGTGCCAAGGGCAGTAATTGAATCGCCCATGTTGTCCAGGTCGGTAATAGCCTGTTTATTGACAATATCTTTCATGGCCTGCTCTAGCGAAATGCTGCCATCTGCCAGACCATTTAAAAGCGGGATCATTTTAGTGCCGCTTTTACCCCACAATTCCATTGCCATGCGCGTTTGAATCGCAGGGTTTTTGTTTTTTGCAAAGCCTGCAGCAAGCTCTGGTAATACATCGGTTAAACCTACCAGCTCACCTTTGGCATTTTTAAGCGGAATGCCTAACTTTTTCATGAGTCCAGCAAAGTTCTTATCCGCTCCGCTTGAACCTTCAGCCACGCCTTTATTGAACTTGGTAAAAGCCATTTCAGCGTCTTCAGCCGTGCCACCCACCAAGCCAAGCATGTTGGCCATTGCTTGGTAGCCTTCTACACTAGCACCGGTTCTGTCTGCAGCATCCTGAATGCTGCCTGCATAATCCATCGCCGCTTGTGTTGCGCGAATAGCACCAAACGTTACCGCACTGAATGAGAGGAAAGCAGGCACACCGATTTTACGCATGAGCTCACCACCGGCGTTGCCAATATCACGCAATGATTTATGCATGATTTTGATAGATTTGCCGATTTGCGTAGTCGTCGGGGTGATTTTATCAACCGCGGTCAATATCGCTTTAAGCTGGAATTTATCCGCCATCGCCTGGACCTTCTCTCAATTTATAAATACGCTCAGCCTGAGCGTCGTAAAGCTCTAATTTTGTAAGCGGCATTTCAAACATGTAGTCGGGTGACATGCGCCAGAAATACGCCAGCTCAAACACCCGATCTACAAAATCATCTACGCTGCCGCTTCTACCCCGAAAAAACTGAGTACCGCCCCTGCCAATGCGCTCAAATCACCTGCACTAAGCTGATCAATTGAACTTGGTGGCACAGCCGCCAGGCGCGAAACATACTTGCCTACTGTTTTAACCTGAATCTGCAAGGCCTGATCGTCACCGTTCATCAGCACGATGTAGGGGAAACCAAGTTCTTGCACATCCTTGCCGGTTGGTTCACGCAGCTCAAGCTCGGTGACATCAACGCCGTGCGCGGTGATTGCTTTAGCTAAAGTTACCTTCATGCCCAGATCCCTTTAATGCCATTGAACTCAACTTCAAGTTCGCCGCTATCTGATTTATAAGCTACTTCACCCACTACAAACGCACCACTGAGCGTGTAAACAGAGCCATTAATAAACTCTACGGTCACGGTGATGTCGGTTGATTCATCCAGCTTTTCACGCGGGAAGTCAGGACCTACAATAAACGTGCCTTTAACGTATGGCACACGGGCTGTTTCTTTCAAGCCTGCTACACCACTTTGACCCATCACCACTTCACGCTGCACTGACAGCATCGGCACTTCAATGCCGTTGTCGCCTTTAAGTTCTAACTGAGAGCCATCCACTTTCACGTAGCAGGTACCTGCCACTTTAGGAGCTGATGCCATGTTGATTCCTTTCGAGATTCAGCTATCAAGGATTCCTTGACGGCTGATGGTTTGATTAAAATTAATATTGCAGACGGAATTGCGCCAACACTGCAAATACGCGCAGCTGGTTAACCAGATCAGGCGGGTACAGAACATTGAGGCGGTTTGGGTCGTTTGCATCGCGCTCTACAATCAGGTGTGCAGCAAATTCTTTTGCATTTTCAACAATGCCTTGCTCTTCAAGCTCTGCGTACTCGCTCAAGATTTCTCCGCGCACTACGCTTGGTGTAACAATGGCCTGACCTGCACCAAAGCGGGTACCATCGTTTGCGAGTTTGTGGCGTGGGTATTTTTGAGTAACCACGTAACGCAAGCGGCGTAAAACATGCGCCAGCGTGTGCAGGGTTTCACTGTCCAGGTAAGACGGGTCTGCCTGATTCCATGCGTTCTTTTGGTAAGTAGTAATCGCACGCTCTACACGCTGTGCGCTGCCGCCAACGTAGCTGGTAGCAATACCACTATTTAGTAAGGTGCCGCGCTCAGTTTGAATAAAGCGGCCTGATGCAGACGCAGGCAAGATGCCAATCAGTTCACCGGTCTGGGTTGGTCGTGCCGGGTCAGCGGCAATAAACACCGCATTACGTGCGCCATACGCGGCTGCATACTCCCATGATGGGTTCGGCACACCTGTTTCATAGCCTGCAATTGAGGCGTGCTGGTCGTTACGCGCTAAACCTAGTGATACCAGGTTAGAGAACGTATCTGCTTTAGCTGAGTAAACGTGGCCATAAATCTGGCGGTTATAAGCCCAGCGGCCTGTAGTGTCATTCATCAGGGTTTTGAATGCATCAAGCGATGTGCTGTCTGTGTATGGGTGAATGATAAAGTCATACTCTTCATCACCTAGTGCAGCCAGTGCCGTAGTCAACACTGAAACACCAGTACCTGCTGTTGTTTGTGCAAAAGCCACCGTGATGCCTGCCGGTGTTTTTTCACCACCGGCAAGGCCACGATAGTTAAGCCGGTAATCAACATCATTACCGATTGCGCCTTTATGGCGACAAGTGCATGTCACTACGCCCAGCGCAGCCGTGGCAGTAACAGGCAGGTCAACTGCTGCTGTAATCGCGGCAGCAATCGCAGCAGCAATAATGGTTGGTGTATCTGCAGACACCACTGCAACTTGCAGTTTTTGTCCGGCAATGTACAGGTTAAGCGTGCCACTTTCTGTAGCATTACCTGTCACGGTGATCGTATCAACCGCTGCAACCCCGGCACCAAGATCATCAAGCAGCAGCATCCATACTTCGCCGGTTGAATCATTAGCGCGGTAGATTTCATGCATGCGCGCTGCAATTGAGCCTACACCGGCAAGCTCTTTTGCTTCATCAGTGCGTGATACCAGCATTGGTGTATTAGCATCACCGATACCGGCTGCAGTCTTTTGGCCAACAATCAGCGTGCGCAGGTTTTGTGAAAAATAGCCAGCTTGAGAGTTGTCCACTTCCGCATAGAAAAGCGGGACTCGCAAATTGGCAGGAGTGGTATTGAATGACACAGTCATATTGCCTCCGGGCATAAAAAAACCATCCTAAGTGTGGTATTATTTAAAAACCAAACTTATGGATGGAAACATGAAAAACTTATTACTTAACGCCTATTTCGCAGGTCTTATAGATGGAGAGGGAACAATTGGAGTTTATAAATTTAGCTCCGGAATTACTCGGCCAATCATCAAGGTAGATATGACATGCGAAGATACAATTAACGCATTACATTCTCATTTCGGAGGATATAAAGGGTTAAAAAAAATTGAAGATAAGCCAAATAGAAAACAACAATGGCACTGGGAGGTTACCTTTCTAAAAGCCGTTGAAGTTGCCAACTTAATATTTCCTTATCTAATAACAAAAAAATCAAATGCTATTGAAGTTATTGCGTATACGCCGAAGAAGCGAGGGCGACCAAAGTTAAAACAATAGCTATGGTGGCTGGCTTGTTTAAAACTTAATTAATCTTGCTTTGGTTTTACTGCTTTTTTTGTGACTACTTCAACATCGCCATCATTAATACGGCGCTGCCAGTACATATCGTTCACATCGACCTCACTGCCGCTTTCAGGCAAAAAGCCTCCGCGTATCGGGTCCGGGATCTGTTTGTTGTTAATCGGTTTAATAAACATGGTTATTCCTTATTGTGGCACTTCAATCGTAAGCACAGCATCAATGGTGCCATCCGGTCCCGTATCATCAGCTGCAACTCGGTTAGGGTCAAACGGCTGAATCATATCTACATTGAGATTCATGTCAGTAAATTCTGGTAATGCCGCGTTCTTAATTGCTTGGTAAGTATCAGCCTCGGTGAACTCGGTTTCACAGGCGTATTCAAACTGGTAATACATGCGTGCTCGGTCAATATCCAACAACTGCCCGCCTTCGTATTCAATTGGACCATGCTCTGCGTCTGGAGACCATGAAAGCAACGCCGCATTCAGCACGTTACGTATAGGCTGTGTTTGCGCTACGCTACTATTGCCAAGTTCGTCTGCAGTGTTGCTTAAAACAACGATCACAGCAAAACCATCGCGCACAATCTGAGAATAGCCATTCTCAGAGCTATTCGGCTGAGCCGTATCGTCCAGCGGAATTACATATGCGCTTGGCATGGCAAGTTTTGCATCTGGCTCAAGCTTTGCAAACTCAGCAGCTCCGGCAATACGCCCTGCAAATGTCGCATTGGTGCGTGTTTTTAATGCTTCAACAATGGCAACAATCATAATTTTCTCGGTATCAGCGCGCCTTCAAGCGCGTTTAATATTGCCACACGTGAAACCTCACGACGTGCATCTAATGAATCTGTCATAAAGTTTTTACGCGGTGCCAGGTTGTTTTTTGTGCTGCCATAATGCAGAAAGGCTGGGTAGAAATCCTTCATTTCAGCCGTTTTTTGTGGCGCAATTCGTACAAGAAAACCAGACTTTGCAACCTTGACTTTAATAGATCGCATCAGGCTACCTGTTCGCCTGGCGGGATAATCACCAACACTATTAAGAATCCGTTTTGAAACTAGCTTTCTTGCCAGTTTTTGAACAGCACGGCCTTCAATGCGTAATGCGCTGCGTATTTTCTTTTTATCAAAGTCAATCCGGCTAAAGCCTTCAATCGTGGCATTAACTTCAAACATTACCCAGGCACTCCGCTTCAATCATCGTAAACTGACGCGCGCCTTCCAGATCGCTGACGCGGCGCACGCGGTAGCGCGTGCTGTTGGTTTCAATCACATGGTTTGCGGTAATATCCTGCTCATTTACCAATCCAGTGCGGCGCACAATAAATCGGTCTGTGACATCTTCACCCACTTGTTTTGTGCCAAAGAATATTGCACCACCTACCGGTTGATGTTTTGCCCACACTGTTGCAACAGTAGTAAAGTTATGTGTGATTGCGGCACCCATTGCCGGAATGTCAGACTGCGATTTAATGACAATACGGCGGTCAAGTTCGCCTGCTGCAGGTAAACTCATAGCCGCCATATCCTGTATCTATCAAGCAACCCAGAAAAGAAGTCATGCGGCAAAGTGGTAATTGCCGCTTCAACCCCGGCTTCACGATTTCTATACCAAACGCCAACTGCCAATTTAATCCAGTTTTTAATACTTGCCGGCACACTAGCCGCATCTGCATAACCTGCTGTGTAGCGAATGCGCACTGCATTGGCTACATCAAGCGTTTCCGGCCATGTAATGCCCGGTGCAGGCATCAGTCTGCCAGGTTCATTATCTTTATCCAGAGCGTATTGGTTAACCGCGAGCGTAACTTCATTTGCAGTCAACGCATCAATGTATTTAACGCTGGTAATGCTGATAATGGTAGGGTTAAGCAGCTCAATATCACCATCCGCAGGAAAGCTATCAAGCACCAGATCCCATGTTTGCGGCATGATTGATCGGCCTAATATATGCTCACACTGCTCACGTGCCCCGGTAATAAGTGCCTGGATCAAAGCATCATCAGCAGCATCGTCAACACGCAGGTGAAGCTTGGCTTCAGCCACAGTTATCGGCTCAGTTGCTGGCGGTGTAATTAAACGTGTGATCATTAATATTCCGTTAATTATTTATTAACAATAAAAAAGCCCACCAAAGTGAGCTTATGAAGTTATAGATATAATCGCTCTTTAATACGCATTTTTAGATTTTTGGTCGTGATGTGCTTATGAACGATTGCTGCGATACATATCGCCACAAATAAACCAGCTACTAACAATAAAATCACGGCTGCACCTCAATGTTTGAAATAATCCCCGCACAAAACGCCTGGCACTCCTTAAGCGTAGGCGATGTCAATTCAACCCATCTGCTTGCGTAATCCTGCATCACCTTCCAGTGCAGCAGCTCAGGGTGCTGCATCAGGAACTCAGCATCTTGTTTAAACTTGGGGATGCAAGGCGTATCAACGGTGATAGTGCCATCGCCGTTATCGTGGAATGAATGCTCACCACCGACATCAGGGTCTAGTGCTCGGCCAATGGCGCTGGCAATGTCAGCCAGATCCGCTGGCACGGTTATAATCAAGCGTTCTGAATAACTCATGAAAGACCTGCCAATCTGTTCGCATATCGCTGCATGACAGCAAGGTCAGATGCGGATTGGGCTGTTTTGAAGATGATGCGACCGTATTCTTTAGCAGTAATTTCTTTTACTGATACGTTATCTATGGTAGCTGTGTGCCCAGCAACTTGAGTGCCAATCAACAGTTGGGCGCTCCCAGCAGTGGCTACCATAGTTTTTCTTCCTATTGTATTAAAAGACTGATTACCAGCCCCCCCAATAGCTGCAATTACCCAATTTGATACTGCAATTATGTCAAAAGTTATTATGTAGGTTTTACCAACAGTAAGATTGTCTTGGCTGATGTTGCCAATAGTTCCGCTATTTGTAGCAACTCCACTAGCAATGCCCCAGCCGCCTGTGAGTCCCCATCCAGTGGCAGAGCTAAAGTCTCCATTAACAACCAACTCACTTCCAATCACCGCCCCTCGCATATCATAAGTACCAACAATATTCTGACCTGTGTAAGTCACCTGACCTGTCTCGGCTGTGTTGATGATGGTTGCTGATTCGTACCCTGCTGGGAATGTTGCAGTGAGTGAATCTGTTGCATCAAATACCCAATTGTATTTTCCGCTAGTTAATCTAAGAATACTTTTGTTTGCAGTGGTGGCTTGAGTGGCGTGGATGCCTGTTACTTCTTTTACGGAGATGTTGTCAACGTCACCACTAAATAACCCGCCTTGATTATTAAATATAAGGTTTGATGTAGAAGCACTCGCTTGAATATATTTAGAGAAAGTACCAGCTGCACCTGCAAAATCAACGTAAGTAAATCCACCAATACCAACTCTTACCGTTCCTGCATCGCGTCTAGTAACAGTCATTGTTACCAAGTATGTGTTGCCTATGACAAAAGGACTTGCCACCACATAAATAGCATTAGCATTACTGCCACTTGCTGATGTAGAAAGAACGCCAGAGCCAATAGTCCACCCTGCCTGCAATGTCCAGCCTGTAGAAGTAGCAAAACTTCCATTAGTAACTAACTCACTCCCAACACTCCCAGCAGCATCCAGCACCAACCCCACTGGATTATCCACCGTAGCCGCAGTAGTACCTGCACTGTCAAGATAGTTGCCAGCAGTTAAGCCGTTGATTACGCCTATGCCGGGCAAGTATACGTGGGCGTCTGTGCCGTATTTGCGGAGGATGGAGGCGACTTTTTGCGCGATTGTCTTTTGTGCGCTTGGCTGGCGTTGCCTTAATGTTCGACCTAAACGGCGCATTGCTTATACTCTGTCGTAAAAGGTGACGTTGCACAAAGCGGCGGTAGTTTCAGCCACGATAGTTACATCAGCCAATGTGGTATCAATCGACTTTTCAGCACCGGTGTCGATCTTGTAGCCAGTTGAAGGCGTAACAGTCGTGCCGTTTTTAAGGCCGATACGCACCGCGCCGCCAATGGCTTGAATTTCTGCGACTACTGCATTTTCTGGGATTACCGCACCTGTACAAAGGCTGGCAAGCGTTACGCCTGTTGTAGCTGGGGCTGTGATTGTGAGTTGGTCGATTAACCCACGAGTACCGACTGTAATTACTTCGGCATGAGAGCCGTCGCCCATGTCTTGTAGTTTTTTTGAAATGCCATTTAGTACACTAAATAAAACATTTGACATGTTGATTCCTTTTTTACTTTTAGATATCTAATCTACAAATACAAAAGCCCTCTTTCGAGGGCTCTTTAATTTGCGTACTGAGTTGCTGATTATTTATTGGCGGCTTCCGCTGCTGCGGCTTCCGCTGCTGCGAGTTCTGCTGCTGCGAGTTCTGCTGCTGCGAGTTCTGCTGCTTGCTTACTCTCAACAACAACACCTTCACCAATAATATCAATAGGCGCTTTATCCTGAGATTTACAATAAGCAACTGCGCCTTTATCACCATCAACCAAGCCTGACTTTTCATGTGCATTAATAACTGCTGTTTCACCTAAAACCAAATCGTTTGGTGATAGCAAGAGATCGCCGTCATGAAAAGAAACCAGTACACGGGCTAATTTTTTTGCCATGATTTATTCCTTGAGTTAAAAATAAAGAAAGGCGCCTATGTAAGAAACAATGGCGCCTTTTTTATTAAGTTGCTGAGTGTTGGTAGAGTTTTACGCCATTCACATCTGGCAAGTTGCCGCCAGCGCGCGCCCAGGCTAAGAAACCAAACTGACCTTTTTTGATAAATGCAGAATCATCAAACTTGAACAGTGTGAGATCCATTGCATCACGAATAAGGTAGGTTGATAAATCACCAAAAGCGATTGATTTGGCATTGGCCGCAGGCGTTGGCATGTAGTTGTTAATTTCAACCTCATAGCCCATGAGCAAATCTGGCGTACCCTTGCCGATGCCGGCATCATATGATGGTGTCCAGATTGGACGGCCGGCCGTATCTTTCAATTTACGCAAAGTACGGCGAACCGCTTGACCAAACATAAACTTAGGCGACATACCATCCAGGTATGCCACATCCATCGCATCTACCAGATCAACCAAATCGTCATAAATGACGGTTAAGGTTTGGCCTGTAGTGCCGGTTTTACCCACACCAGATGCGGTAACAATACCGTTTGGTTGCCCAGAACCTGTGCCTACAGTAAACATGCGGTTTTGAATGCGGCCTACACGCTCACCCAAACGCTTGAATACTAGCGCCTGCACATCGATGTTGCTATCTTGCAGCAATTCGATAGGTACGGTGACGACTTTTGAGCCAAACTTATAGACATTCAACCCAACTGTACCAAACGTAATGTCAGCGTCTGTTGCCGTAGTGTTTTGAGCGATGATCTCACCCTCTTCGGTAGTGCCGTCTGTTGTTGGCCACGTCATATCAACACCAGTTGTGGTGCGAATTTGTTGTGAAACACGACGCATTGCGCCAAAATCTTTAATCGTTTCAATTAAAGAAGAAGCAATCTCCGTGTCTACGGTATAGCCACCTTCAGAACCAGTGGTTGTGCTCATGGTGTTTTGAATCAGCATGAACTCTTCGGTACTGATCTGTTTTGACTGCTTACGCAAAAAGATATTCAGCGCTTTTTCTGCTTCAGTTTGCTCTGTTTTTGATTTGCGCGGCGCATCGCTAAAATTGCGATCAACTGCATCATCCAGCATCTTTTGAGTTGCTTCAATTTGGCTATTCACCAATTCAATCTGGTCACTAATACCATCAAACTTGGTTTGGTCTTCTTTCGACCAAACTTTGTCACCTTGATTGGCCAATAAATTATTGGCCTCTTTACTGAGAGCTTGTTTTTGCTCCCGCAATGCTTGAATGCTCATGCTAATTCCTTTCGAGTGGTTGAGCGGACATAAAAAAACCCGCTAGAAGCGGGCTTTGGTCACAAACGCAGGAGCGTTAAGTGATTTCTAACAATTGCAAACGGCGTTGATTGTTTGCAATCTGGTTCTTTGCCTGGTCTAAAACGGACGGCTCTACAGGTGCCTGTGGTTCTGTTAAAGATTTTGGCGCATTGGCAAAGGCTGATAGGTTCCAGTTTTTTGATTTAGCATTGGTATTGTCGGCACTGCCGGTATAAACCGTGTCTACAAAGCCATAATCGGCGGCCTCTTTTGCGGTAAACCATGTCTCGGCATCCATCCAGCTAACAATCTGCTCGGTGGTCTGGTTGGTTTTTTTCGCATAATCAGCGATGATCGTTTGATCTACTTTATCTAGCAGGCTGGCAGTTGCAGTGAGCTCGTGTTTATTGCCATAAGCAAGCGTCCAGGCGTTGTGGATCATATAAAACCCCTGCTCTGCAATCTCAACACTTTTAGCGGCACTGGCAATGCGTGTGGCAGCACTAGCTGCATAGCCATCTATGTGCGCAAGTACGTTGCCATGCTGTTTTATCATGGTGGCCATTGCTTCAGCTTCAAACACGTCGCCGCCAGGCGAATTAATGCGCAAATGTACTGTTTTTCCCGTATGCGCCATGAGCTCTTTGTTAAAGTCTGCAGCACTCACACCCCAGTAAGCATCAATCACGTCATATAGGTACATGGTTGGCTCATTAGTATCTGCGTTAACAACCAACACGCTTGGTTCTGGACGGTTGATGTTGTCTTTAATTAGTTGCAGGAGTTTTTTGCTCATTGGAGGTGCCTTTCGGAATATAAAGTTCGTCACCGCCAGACATAGGCGGTAAATTTTTAATACGGCGGACTTCATTGATCGTCCTCCAACCCGGGCCTTGTGACCCACCGACAGATTGACGCAGCGCTTCGCCTTCGGCTTTTATATCCGCCTGTAAAAATCCCTCAAAAATGAACTCGAGAAATTCGCCATCCTGACGGACTAGCTTGCGGTTCATTTCTTGCTGCCATAAATTAGCGCGTGGCGCTAAATGGAATGTGACGAATCCTTGCTTGATTTCACTTACGCCACTGCCCCAGCTGGAGGTGGTTTCCTGTGCGCCAATTAAAACAGGTGGAACGCCACATGCGCGCGCGATATCGATCACTGAATATTTAATGCTTTCCAGCAGCTGCGCATCAATTGCGCTCATACTGAGCGCGTGCATTTTCAAGCCTTCAGTCAAGATCATTGGGCGTCCAGCATTTACCGGGCCCGCATAACGGCTGTCGTATAAATCTCTGAAGGCATCAATCTGGCCGGAATCCATGCGTTTTTCTGTTTCAAACAGGTGCTTGGGTGACGCGCCGTTCTCGTAAAAATTACGGCTAAACTCGTTGGCAGCGATCGCAATGCCAATTGAGTTGTAAGCGTCATACTGTATTGCAGAGAGGCTTTTAATGCCGTCAAAGCCATTGCCTGTCATGTGTAAAACATCATCAGCTGAGCGTGCATAAGGCTTTGTTTTGCCATCAGTGCTATACATGTAAACCAGATCGTTACCTTGCAGCTCAACACGTGTGCGGTCTGGGTGCCACGGCAATAAACCTATAGGATTGCCACGTCTATCGCGCAGAATTTCTGTGTAGGCATCGCCGCGCAAAATGTTGCAGCGCTCCCACCACTGATACATGGCGGCAGAAGTCCAGTTGCCAACCGGGCTGATATTTAACATGCGTGAAAATATGCTGTCAGAAACGCGCTCACGGGTACCATCATCTTTAATTCTAAAATGGTGGATGGGCAATGATGACATTGCGTTGCCGCGTATCGTAATCGATGCGCCAACAGCACTCAGGCGCTGTGCAGAATTTGCAGTGACTGAAGTTTTACCACCAATCCCGAATAGCTCAAGCACTTGCGGGTTGCTGCTGTTAATTAGCCCACTATCTGCATTGCTAATGCCGTGATTTGCACGTGCAGCTTCACGCTCACGCTTCCAGTTAGTCAAAATAACACTGCTTTTTTGACTGACTTTCTCAGCATCGTACCAGGTTGATTGTGCGTTCATAATGTCCTTACAAGGCGACGAAGCCCTGCTCGATTGAATTGCTATGTGTTTCACCTAACATTGCACGACCATGTGCAACAATCAGTGCAATTGCAGCGTCAATTTTCTTTTCGGCGCTTTGTTTGCGAGGAAACCAGTTTTCGTTATGGTCTGGTTTAACTTCAACGTTGCTCATCATCCACACAAATGCCGGGTTGCCATCATGGTGAAAGCGTCCATCATCAATCAGGGCGGCGATGTCTTTCATCGGTTCGCTTAAATACTTCACGTTCATGGGGATATCAATGACGGTATAGCCAAGCTCTTGTAGATTAGGGGCCATCTCACGCGCGCCCCATGCATCCATGGCGATTTCTTCAATCTTTACTTTTTCAGCAACTTCTACCGTCTCTTGTTCAATTTGTGAAAGAGAGATCATGTTGCCCGGCGTTTGAGTTAAATGACCCTGTACAACCCATCCGCGATAGTGTGCATTTTCAGGCTTTTCAACAGCAGCTTCCGGCAGATAGTTTTTAGTGAACACGTAGTAGTGCTTTTTACCGTTGATCTCTTTCACAAACTCAAACACCGTCGAGGCGATATCGACTTTGCTGGCCAAGTCGTTGCCGATATAGCATGACTCGCCGATAAAATCTTCCAGCTGCAGCGATGGGTCGCCGCAATTTTGTAGATTCTCCAGGTTAAATGCAGGTGACGCACTAGCTACCCACACATTCAAGTGTTTTGTTTTAAACGTGGATTGCTTACGCGGATCCGCAAGCGCATCCTGCTGTGCTGCCAGTAAAAATTCACCGCTGACGGAAATATCAAAGTTTGGGTTGGCCTTGCGTAAAGCATCTTCGCTGGTCCAGTCATCGTCAGCATCGATCGTAAAGATAATGCCAAAACGCCGGTCGTTTTCTTCCAAGCCTTCCAGTATTTTCTGCAGCTGCTGCTGGTGCTGGTAGCATGGCCCGCCAATATTGACACCAGCTGTTGTAATCACCAGCAGGATTGGCTGTGACCGTGCACCCATGCCAGTAGCGCCAGTCTCATACATATCATTCGTCGTATGCTCGTGATATTCATCCACGATCCAACATGATGGCGATGCGCCATCACCAGGTTTACCAATGACAGGTTCAAACCGGCTATTAGTTTCAGCAATTGCCAAGTTTGATTTGTTCGGTACCACGCCATAATATGACCTGAAAGCCGGAGTCGATACCGCCATCAGGCGCGCCGGCAAGAATACTTCCATTGCCTGGTCTTTACTGGTAGCACCACTGTAAACCTCGGCGCCAAACTCACCATCAGCTGCAAACATATAATTGCCGACAACAGCTGCGATCGTAGATTTTGCGTTCTTGCGTGGCACAAATAAATCTATTTGCCTGAATCTACGCTTACCAGTGGCCTTAACAATCCAGCCAAAACCGACTGCCAGTACAAAAACTTCCCATGCTTCCAGCTTTATTAGCTGTCTACGGGCTGCCCAATCGCCTTTGATGTGGGGCATTTTCTCAGCAAAAGCACAAATGCGTTGTGCTGGACGGTAGTTTTTACCGTTTAAATCGATAAGCTCAGGGTTGAAAACGTATGGATAATCTTCTTTTTCAGCCTTGGCCAGATCATCCAGGTGACGTTTGCATGCCAGGCGGTGCCATTTACATGCAATTATTTTTCCATCAACAACATCTTGTGCATACTGCGTGGCGATTGCTGCAAAGTCTTTAATCATATTTCGCCGAAATCATCACTTTTTTTACCTGGTTCATCATCGCCAAAAAGATTCTGCTGAAGATGATTGCTTGGAGTTACGCGGCTGCGTGAACTTGGCGACATGCCAAAGTTACTTAAAAATTTATCTACGTTATGACGCGCCTTATTTGCGATCACCCAGTATGGCGAGTAAATGATGTTGCCATTTGTAGTGACTTCAGTCATGCCGTCACCTCCCACATAGTCTTTACCTGCAGCCTCTGCTTCGGCAATTTTTACAGCTGCACGCTCCATGTTTCGTTTGAGCATTTTTTCTGCATAAACTAATTCAGCCCAGCTTTGCACATATAGCGACAACGCAGCGCGATCCAGTTTAGAAATTAGGCCATAACGTATTAGCTCTACCGTGATGCGCTTCCACTCTTTCTTTGCTTCCGGCAATAAATGTGCAGGGCATCCAGGTATCTCTACCTCTGGCTGCAGCGTATCCATCAACTGGTGAAGCGGTTTCTTGCTTGGGTTGCCGTTTAGATAGTGGATATTGTTTGGTTTGGCTTTTGGTCCTGGTTTCATTGTTGGTTCCCCGCATGGGGATATAATCGCCATGCATTTTCATCTGCTCAGTCAGGGCATAAAAAAAGCCGACATCGAGATTCCGATATCGGCTTAATAAACGACCCGTCAATGAGCGCTGCTCAGGGTAGTATTCTATAAAAACGGCTAGCGACTAATTCAACCCGTAATGAAATCGGGAGAAAACCACTCGGTGCCAAGCTAATCGCTATGCGTTTTTACAGACGTCTGCACAAAAATACTTACCAAAAGGCATCCATACCCCTGTACTGGACACCCCCCCTCCCTCCTAATTCCCGCACATAAAAATCTGGCTAGGCATACGGTCTAGAGTCTAAAAGCTGTAGACTTTTGACCACCCCCTACCTGATGCCGGTGAAGCCACCATCTTCAGTTGCAGTCTTGCGGTCATGGCATTCTTTCGCCATTGCCTGCCAGTTAGCACGATCCCAAAACAAAACCATATCACCGCGATGTGGAATAATGTGATCAACAACAGTTGCAGGCTTCAGTTGTTTCTTGCCCTCTAAACAATCAGGACACTGACACAAAGGATGTGCTCTTAAGAAACCTTTACTTACCTTTTGCCAGCGATAACCATAACCACGTTGAGTGGATGATTCACGCCGAGATTCAGCCTGCTTTTGCTTTACCTTTGCATGCACTTCACAATACGCACCTTTAGTTGTTAGCGCTCTACATCCTGGTTGCTTGCATGGTTTAGGTGCCGCGACCGGCATTGTGTTTTCCTTTGGATTTTTACTGGTTACAGCGTCCAGTGCACGTTTGGCAATACTTGTCGTGCTGATTGTGTCGGTTGTAACCGAGATAAATTGTGTAGAAGTGTGTAAGGCAAGCTGATTCTGTTAAGTGTTCGCCAGTCACAAGCTACCATCTGCAATATGCCACCTACGATGTAAGCCAGCTCTCATAGTTCTAAGTGTCAAGCGTTTATGTACTATGCACCTATACGGCTGACCAATATTCCATCTGGCTATGTCCTCGCACATGAGGGGCTAACAATGGTCATGCGTATAAATGCAAAAACCCACAAGCAACTAAGCATTGTGGGTTTGTAGACGCATTAATAAACACGTTAGCAGAACTTTACTTTAAATCGGCAAATGGTGTCAACATATTTTTTAGGCTTTTATTAATCCAAATCTTAATCCACCATCTATAACCAAGCATTTGTTATTTTTAAATTCCGCCTCTACTAATTTTAAAATACCATCTTTTTGCTCAGGAGAAAGGACTCTTTCCGAGTGAATTATTATTTTATCGCCAACATCCACCTTCAAACAATACATCTCATCAATAAAATCCACATCTAACATATTGAACTCTGCGTGGAGCTTATTTAATCGCGATATCGTATTTTCGTCCCAATTATGTACATTAATTAATTCATTCAATGAATCACCTTCCCAGCCTACAACAATGCCATAAATCCAAGCCAAATGTTTAGTTGAAGACCAGTCTATTGAGCTAAAAGCAATCGCTGATTTTAAGCTAGAAGCTACATCACTCATATTAAACCTCCATCGTGAAAAATCTATCAGGTGCAGACGTCTGCACTTTAATCGCAGGTAGAGCTATGCCGCATGCCAAATCATTCAGGTAACCAAGCATGTCGCGATGCGCCATATCCAGGCGCGTGTCATATGTCCGAACGCAACAACCACAGCGCTTGGCTTTCTGTTCTTTGGTTCCTGTTTCTGTGTAACATTTCATGATTACATCCTTACGCTCAGTGGCCAGAACGCATATTGCACGGTCTACCTCAACACACTGTGAATCCATATCTGGCGTCCAGAACCCACCACCAGGATTAATCACAAATGCAGATTTCTTTGGAAATCCGGTACCACCATCAAGGCGACGTGCGCGCCAGTTTGCCCACTGAATTAGTCTGCTGGTCACATAGGTATCTAGCATGATGATTTCCCTTTAATAACTAACTCACTCATTCTTGCTCGGTATGCGGAATAAGTTTCTCCGAGCCTTGGTCCATTCCATTTATCTGCCATTTGATTAAACTTTTTATCAAGCACACGCCGGCTAAGATTTATATCATCAACACTGATAATCCTACGTTTAGGAACACATCCCTCACTCCACATATTCATTTCCTTAATTCAAAGTATTTACATTTGTCACCAATATGCGGAACGCCTTTATTGGTAGTCTTGCGTGGATCCGTACACATCACCCTGCCAAGTACGTTTGTATGCTGATCGCATGCCACACACCCCAATTCACGCAGCTGCAAATGCTCAACCACCTCAGCTGGATCGCGGTAGTAATGAAGCGGTAAAGCGTGGCTATTTTCGTTTGCCATGACCGGCATTCCCTTCTGCAAAATCATTTGCTTGCTTGGCCAACTTTCCTATTCTTAAAAATTCATCACCATTCAGCACCACTGAAAACTCACTATCCTCCTTGTGTGTTTTACGTGCCGTGAACTTGCCACGCTCTGACATGGCCGTTACCACCAAGTCATTACCAAAGACTGCTCGCATCTCATCTGCCAACTTTGCACACTCTGGATTTTCAGCACGCATCTTGGCCGCTTGCACTTCAGCAGATACTTTCGCTGGCATTTCAAACTCCTGAATTCTGCTCATACTTCCATACCTTTCCATACCTCAGTTGGCAGGTATGGAACCTGAAAAGCGCATAAATTAAGGCTTTTCCATACCTTCCATACCTTCCATACTAAAAATGACGGATATACATACGCATGTGCGCGCGTGCGCGTGTGTGTGTGCATATGTATGTGTGTGTGAAAACGGTATGGAACGTTTGGAAGGTATGGAACAACCGCACAAATATTAGCTTCCAGCCTTCCATACCTTCCGCTGTAGGTATGGAAGGTATGGAACATTTGCGCGATAAATACCATATTTTTAGAAGCCAATTTCATCTTCAGCCTCCGTTTTTCCATCAGATCCCCCAGTAGTTGACATCGCCTGCTTTCTTGGTGGCGGCTCATACCAAAACCTACTGATCAAATCTGTCCGTTTTTCTTTACGTGTACAACCTAACTGACGCAGTGCTGCACCAATTCTGGTTTGTATATCTCGCGTGAGCTTGGCTGAGTCTATCTTCAGCCATTCAGTGGCCGCGTAGTGCAGGCTAAACTCACCAATTTGCTCATTAACCTTTTCAAACAATGCATCTACAAAGCTTTCCTGAATGCTGCGTTTAAGTTGCTCTGGGTCAAATAGTGCTGCTTGCTCTTCACTTGTGGGCCAGTAGCGCAACCCCTGCTCTACCATCACCACCGCTTCAGCAAATAGCTGATCTCTAATCTGCTTAATGCCTTCTACGTCAATTTCTTCTTCAACCGATACTGGCCAGAAGCGACGGCCGCCTGTAGGGTCTTTATTCCATTCCCACTCATTTGTTGTGCCCGTGAAGATCAACTGGCGTGGGGCGCGTATCTCTCTACGACCATAAACAGGCCTGTAATCATCTACCTGCCTTGATAAAAACGACTTCTGCTTAGTTGCCTCTGCTTTAGCAACAGAACCAAGCTCTGAGAACTCATAGAGCATCTTTCCTCGTAGTGCTGACAATGAATCTTTACTATGCAAATCTAAGTCCGTATCGCCATACCACTCACCACCGATAGCTGCCAGTGCTGAAGACTTCTTACGGCCTTGTGGACCCTCAAGCACCAGGCAATAGTCAAACTTACATCCCGGCTCAAAAACGCGCTTTACCATACCCATAAAAAACCACCGGGCAACACGCTTGCTGTAATCGGTAGATTTCACACCCATGAAGTCCAGCATCCACTGATCAACTCGGCGTACACCATCCCACTTCAAACTTTTAAGCCAATCTTTAGGAGGGTTTACCACGTTATTACGTGCCATCACTTCAACCGCCTCAGCCACTAAACTTGCAGAAGGGCTAAAGCGATATAGCTTCGTTATCCACATTGCAGTACGCGCATCATCTTGCGCATCCCACTCACCTACCTCGCCCTTTTTATTCCAGTAAGGTGGGTGTTTTAGTTTAACTACGCGCTGGCCAAACTCGTCGTAAGCAATCACGCCATGCCAGCGCTCATCTTTCTCTAATATATCTACCACGTTAGCCAGGCACGCCACGATCTCACCATTGTTCTTTGTGAGCAGGTAGTAATACCAATCAGGGCGCTCTTTACCTTTCTTCTCTGCGTCAGCGGAATTAGGGGTAGATTTCTGTTTTTCATTCTCAGTCGCAGGCTCAGCTGGAGCGCGAACATTTAAGATAAAAGACAGTAACGCAGATGCATCCATACCTTCGTTGATGGCATCAGCAATATCCCAACCTGAAGGCTTAACTTCAGGCAAAGGGATGTCTACAAGATTAAATTCAGTGGCAGGGTCAAGCGCTAACAACTTTTCTTGAATGCGCAACATAGCCTTCATGCCAGGCTGTTCATTCTCAGGCAGTAGCGGCTTACTCAGCGGGTCAACGCCTGCATCCTTTTCGGCTTTAGATAATTTTTCGCGCTGGGCATCACAATCAGCCCACGCATAAATTCTGCGACCGGCCAATGGTGACCAGTCGCACTTTTCAATTGCTTTACTTCCCCCAGGCCAGCTGACTACAGCGCCCTGTAGCATATCAACAGGCGCATCAGCGCACTTTTCACCCTCAACTAACAACACCCATGCATCAGGCTTTGCAGCAAGTCTATCCAACCCATACAGCGGACGGTTCGGCGCTTCCCATTGCATCCAGCGCCATTCATGGTGATTATTATTTTTATTTTTGCAGTAGGTCAGTGGTAGCGTTTCTTTGCCGCCATCACTGGTATTGAATCGATAGATATAACCAAGCAGCTGACCGTTGTTATCTTTGTATGCCCATTTCATAGCAGGCAAGCCACGATTAGGGTGAGCTAATGGAGCATCTTCAGCACTCGTTGGTACTGGTATCACCGGGTGCCACGGACTCTCTTCAGCTGGTTTTGATTTCTTGATTGTTTCCGGATCAACTACAGGCTTTTTACGCTCTGCAGCATTTTTGGTCTGTGGCCTACAACCTTCTGGCAAGTTAAACGCAACCTGGTCAGCCACATCGATTGCAGCTTCCCATTGCTCCAACCCTTCAAGGTAAGCGTATAGGCTAATTAAATCATTGCCGGCATCGTTTGTGGCAAAGTCGCCCCACTGTCCGCTATTGATATTAATTGAGAACGAACCAACCTTATTGTCAGCTCTTAGTGGATTTGTAACCTTGTACTCATGCCCCTGCCGCTTGCCACCTGGCAACCAACGGCTGAGCAGTGTCTCAGAGCTCATTAACGCATGCCGTGCAATCTCGGCAAATGGAATTGGTGTACGTTCAGCCACTATCTGACAACCCGCTTAACTGCCGCTTTAAATTCAAGCAACTTGGCCAGCACGTCATCAATTTCATTGGAAATATCACCAAACTCTTTATTAGAAATATCGCCATCTGCATAAGACTTCTGGAAAGCGCATGAAACTTCACCAAGTTCTTTCATCGCGCCCATGTATACATCAAGTAGCGCCATATCACCTTCAGGCACTGTCGGCATCTTTACAAACACACCGCCAGCCTTCTCGCTAAAATACTCGGCGACCTCCTGGTTGCGCTGCGCAAAATCAGTCATCGTTTCAAATTCCTGAATCGTCAGGAAATGCGTTTCACTATTAGGGTTAAGCTTATTGCGTAAAACCCCTTCACCCTTACTCATCAGGCTGGCTAATCCTGCAACAGAACCGGCAAACTCATGCCCAATTCGATAAGCCAAATGTTTAATAGTCAACGTTTATTCTCCCGATTAAAAACGTGTTTTTACTTATAAATCAAATACATAATTAATTTAACGACAACCAGCCAACGCAAAAAAAGCCCTCGAAAGCGTGGCGCTAACGAGGGCAAACGTGGGAGATTGAAATGCAAGTACATATAACTGTTGAGCAACGCCAGAACAGTCAACTGGTAAAACACGGTAAGCAGGCGCGCAGATCATGCAGCACTCCGCATATGTTCAGGCAATCCATCGTGTGGATGCGGGTAAAGATCAGGTCGCAACTCGTGCGGGGTAACTTGCCATTTTGTAGCCTCAGAAACACCAATAACCTTTTCAGCTGGCGTTCTAGCTTTCAAGTAATTTTGAACAGCCTGATATTTAACATCAATGGCAAAAGCCAGCGGCTTCAATCCAACAATAGACACTGCTTTTTGTAGGGGATTATCATGATTCATGCATCCATTTTACAACCGAAAATTGTAAACAGTCAACAACCAAATGTTGTTAAAGATAAATATAAAATAACCGATATGCACACTGATGAAAAAATAGAGTTTTCAAAGCGAATGAATTTCGTGGCGGATGTGCTTGGCATACCGCCAAAAGGCAATAATCGCCAAACCATACTCGGTAAAATGTTTAACGTATCTCAAGAGTCAGCACGCAAATGGCTAGAAGGCGAAAGCATTCCTCAAACGACAAAATGCATTGAAATAGCAAAAAAAGCCAAAGTAAGCTTTGAATGGCTAATGACTGGGCGAGGGGTGCAGTTATATGAAAAAACACCTGAAGCAAAAGTTATCCTGGCAATGCAGCATATGGACGAGGCCACAAAATACCAAGTTGTAAAAATCAGCGATTCGCTTGCTGAACCAGAGCCGAAGCCAAACGGGCACAATCCACCAAAGCAAACTGGGACATAATAAAAGTAACGTTTATCAGTTTCCAACTAAAAAAATATTAAACTCTTCATTTGATTAACAAATAAGGCATAACTATGTCATCACTGTCAGATTCTGCTGCAAAATCTATACAAACACACATTGACACTAAAGCCACACAAACTTTGCTTGGTATATGCAGCGGATTAATGGCAGACGCATCCCTAAATAACCAAGAAATTGCATACTTGCAAACCTGGCTATCTGAAAATAAAAATGTGGCATCCACTTGGCCGGGCAGTGCAATAGCGAGAAGAATTTGCGAGATTACTCAAGATGGAATAATTACCGAATCAGAACGCGCATATCTGGTTGATCTACTTAGCGAGCTTAGTGGTAATTACTTTCATGAAACTGGCGCCGCAACTATAGAAGCCCCAGCCCTTCCAATTGATGATGATCCGTCAATATTTTTTAAAAACATGACATTTTGCTTCACTGGTGAGTTCATGTACGGCACCAGGGCCAACTGTGAACGTGTAGTTTTACAGCTCGGCGGCATGCCAATAGATAATGTTACAAAAAAATTAGATTACCTTGTTATTGGCTCAAGGATATCGCCAATGTGGGTAAACACAACATACGGACGCAAGATAGAAAAAGCTGTAGAACAAAGAGATAGCGGATTGGAATTGGCTATAATTTCAGAACAACAATGGTTTCAGGCTATTGCTGATGCAGCTAGAAATTAATATAAAATATTTAATGAGGCCAACATGTTTTTCAGACTGACAATTTTATTTATACTCAGCACTTTATTATCACAGCCTGCAATAGCTGATCAATCAGAACCAATCCCATATACGGATTTTCAACTATCATTTATGAGGGTTATCAAAGACTATTCTCAAAAATATAAAACTGCAGAAAATGAGTTGCAAAAATCATCACTTGTTACAGAAAGGCACAAAGCATTCAACAAGCTTAAAGGTGACCCAAAAAAAATAAAGGACTGGTATGGTGTGATAGAAAAAATGGGAACGAATGGTGACGGCAAGGCTTATATAGTTTTAAACCTATCCCCCAATCTAATTACATTCTCTACCTGGAATAATTCATTTTCAGATATCAATGACAAAACGCTGATTCCACAAACATCACCCGTATTTAAATCGCTATCAAAAATGAAAGTTGGCAACGTTGTTAAATTCTCAGGCCGATTAAAAGCACCAAAAAATATGACTGAAGCAGGAAAAATGCAAGAACCTGATTTTCTGTTTATATTTAAGTCAATTGATTACGCCGGAAAATCAGCCATTAACTAAAATAAATACCTTCAACACAGCCCGCTCAATGCGGGCTTTTTTACGCCTGTACCATACAGGAAATTTACCAATTAAATAAATTTATCAAAAATTACAACAATCAGTTGTTGACATATAACAACCGGTAGTTGTATATTGGCAACACGTAACGCAGGAATGTTGCCATGCAAGTTGCTATAAACGACCTAGAAAACGCATTTAAAGCCAGCAAACTACCGCTGATGGGTTACACGTTTGAAGCTGCAATCAGCAATCAAGCACTGGCAATCTGTTTAAAACACCTGGCACAGCGCAAAACACCGTTAACGCCAGTAAAACCTGTACGCGAATACTGGTTTAACAAAATCTAGGAGATTGAAATGAATATACAGATTTCAGAACATGCGCCAGTGCGCACCATTCAACACATGATTGACGAAGCTAAATCGCTTGGTCTGCGTGTTGTTCACCGCCCTGATTCAATGAAAAGCAACGTAGTCAGCATGCGTGAAGCAGCTGACCAACGCCGCCAGCAAATGTGCGTAAGCCCAGAGGCTGCTTAATATGACCCAGAGTGCCAGCAACTTCATCTATGACGCGCTACGTGTTGCTGTAGGCATTCTGTGCATTGTAAGCATCACATACGCACTATGCGACTCACTGAATATCGGAGTTTTACAATGATTAAGCTATTAAAACGCATCAAATTAACGCGTCACTATTACAAAAATCGTGGCTACAACTTAAAAACAGCATGGGATTTAGCGGGGTGGACACTATGAGTTTTAATCCAGAACAATTTAATACATCAACAATTCTTTTAAAGAGCTCAATAGTAAGAACGTCTGTATGGATTAAAGATTACACAACAAAAAAAGTAGAGGATCAAGTGTATTCGGCTTTTGTCATTGAAACTGGTTCAGCAAGAATTCAAGAAAACCTATCGACATTAGATGCTCAATTAATGATAAATATGCTAAACCAACATATCGACTACATCAAGCAAGCAGAGCTTGAACTAATTGCTATTAATTCCAAGGCAGCAGCATGATCACCGCCCTACTCATTTTTGCAAGCACTTTTACCCTGGTGTTCGCATTGGGTTTTCAGAGCCTAAATGTAAATAACGGTCACTATAAGGCTGCATTTTTCACCAGCTTTGCTATTGGCCTAGCTAACTTGGTGCTATTCAAAACCGTACCGCAGGCAGACATGCTGGACATTGCCGCCTATTTAATTGCTGGGCCATTTGCGATAACAGCAAGTATGAAAGCGCACGACTGGTGGCACAAATGATTAGCCTATGCAAAATAGGTTTACATCGATGGAAATACAACGTTCTTAAGTCTGGCATTTCTGCAATATTTAGTTATCGCAAATGTAAAAAATGCAATAAGACACACGTGTTTTACGGCGACAGATGGCGAGAATAAAAATGAAGGATCGCAGATTTTCAGTAATACAGCCTTCCGGAAACCGTGCCCAACGCCGACAGGCAGAACGTAATGAGCGCCGTGGCAAGGTTTATTCAGAGCGTGTAATTCCATTACCTTCGCTACTGGATGAATTCACCGTATTCGACATGCCACAAAGCATACTGGAGCAGATCAGCCATGGATCTGTTGATTCGATTCAAGGCGTACCTGTATTTAGGGATAACGCTGGCATGTGGACTGAAATCACGCCTGCACTTTCAGGCTGGATTTTCACCTGGCAAAAACTGAACAGTGAATTAAATCTTGATTTAAACCTGAACCCGCTCAGAACCATTTGCGCACGTCTTGAAAACAGCATGCCAGTAACACATGAAAACATTAAAAACGCACTAGCCTGCCTTGATTCATGCCGTAAAGCATTCAGGGCATCAGACCGACAAAAAATAGTAAGTATTGCCAAAACCGCACAGCTGCAAATCTTGTTAAATCCATCCATCAACTAACAGCACTGGAATCATTATGGAAAACTATTCACTAGGCCGATTAATACCATTGTCATCAATTTACCCATCAAATACCAATCCTCGAAAACGCTTCAATGAAACCGATCTGCAAGAGCTTGCAGACAGCATCAAGCAACATGGGGTAATGCAGCCAATACTGGTAAGACCGACTAACGTTGATGCAGTTAAGAATGGCACAGATCATTATTTCATTTATGAAATCGTAGCAGGTGAACGTCGCTACCGCGCAAGCAAGATAGCCGGTCAAGAAACAATACCGGCTATTGAGCGCGAACTGAATGACCTTGAGACCCTGCAGCTGCAGATCATTGAAAATTTGCAACGCTCAGACCTTCACCCACTTGAAGAGGCACAAGGCTTTAAAGCGCTGCTTGATAACAAAGATGCAAAAAGCTGGAATGCCGATGAACTTGCAGCAAAGATTGGCAAGTCCCGCAGCTATATCTATGGATCTCTAAAACTGAATGATTTATGCACATATGCTCAGGATATGTTTTTAGATGGCAAGTTTGGCCGTGAGATTGCCCTGCTTATTGCACGCATCCCAGGTGCAAAACTACAAGAGCAGGCCGCAAAAAACATCATTAAAGCAGAGTGCAGCTACCGGGCTGCAAAAGACTTTATCCGTAACAACTTCACATTAGATCTCAGTAAAGCACCGTGGGATAAACATAGCATTACTCTTTACCCTGCAGCTGGCAGTTGCCTGAGCTGCACTAAGCGCACCGGTAATTATCCTGAGCTTTATCCTGATATTGAAAGTGCAGACGTCTGCACAGATACAGCGTGTTTTGCCGCCAAAAAAGTGGCTTATGCCAAAGATGTGATTGCAACCAACCCGCGCGTAATACATGGTGATGATGCCAAGCAGATCGCACCATATGGCGTTGGCGCCTATATCACTGGAGGCTACACCAGCAACCTTAGCCATACGAGCATCCATGGCCATACTGCTGAAGAACTGCTGGCTGAGGATATGCCGGCACCCTATATCCTGGTTGATGAAAAGCACGAAACCAGACCAGTATATAAAACAGAAGAAATTGAAACGCTCATGCAGCAAAAGCTGGAAGAAAAGATCGCTTCAGGTGAGATCGTGATTCAGCCTACTGCCCTTAGAGAAAAATCAGCAAATGAAATAGCTCGTGAAGAGCTGCAGAAAAAGCAGAAAGAAGAAGAACAAAGACGCCTGCATATCTTTAACAGACTAGCTCCAAAAATCAGCAAAGACCACATTGCTGTAATCCTGCGACATACCATTGATGTATTAAGCAGAGAAACCAGTACCGACCTGCAACCGGTTTTAGACCTTTATGATTTTGAAGGCGGCGAAGAAGAGTTTTTCACCGACTTTCAGCAAAAAGAGCAGGATTTATCCAGCCTGACAAAAATGCTAGCCCTTCTATTAATCGCACCAGGCGTAGAAGTATCAAGTTGGCAATGGGAGACAGAGCAAGACAACGAGAAAGACAAAGATTACCAGCTAATGCTGACCTTTATCAGCAATATTGGCCTCGATGTATCGCAATTTTTAACCGCAGAACTGCCCCTTACCCCTGATCCTGCTGCGCAAGCGCAAGAATTTACCCCCGAAACGGCTGCCGCCGCCGATGAAAAACCAGCGATGTCACCGAAATTACAGGCGATAAAAGATGCAGAACTTGCCAAACGCGCTAGACGCGCTAAGAGCAAAGAACAAAAGGTGTCTGCTAACGCAGACGTATAAACATAGGCGCTGGCAAATGCCAGCGCAAACCAACGAGGATTAAACAAATGTCAGTTACTGAAGAAATTTTAAAAGCTCTCCCCAAAGATAAAACTTTGGCCATGAGCGCTCGTGAATTATTTGGCCTGTGTAAAGGTGCTATTGATGTCGCCCAGGTTAGCTCACTGCTTTCTCAGATGCAGGCTGACGGCACAATCAGCCGCAAGGAAGTTAATGTTGGCCATACGAAATATATTTACTGGAATCAATCAACACAGACATCTGGAGCAGCAGGAAATGTAGATGCAAAACCGAATGAGCCGATAAAAGAAAAACTATCGGGGCCTGCAACACCGTCATTAGTGACAGGAATTAAATCAATGGTTGAAAGTGTAGTGAATTCAGTACCTGAAGTTAAATGCTATCCAACCGTAAAAATTGAAGCGCAGATCCAGCTGCCGGACATGCCAAACACACTCAAAGTGATCGGAATCAAGCCAGCAACATTGGATGATGCTTTTGCTACAGGAGGTAACTTCACTATTGATGTGGCCACTTTGGATGATGTTGCAATTGAAAGCTTTATTGCTCAATGGTCACAGAAGTTTAAAGAGCATGCACAGGCAAGAAGAAGCATCAATCAACAGCAATAACGATTATCCAATTTTATAAACTATGAAATATAAATGCCCAAATTGCGGCTGTACCGAACCATACAAGATGATGTTTTGTAGGTTATGTAAGCAGTTTATTTAGTAAGGACTAACCCATGAAGCATGATTATTTCAATATTGAAACAGTAATTCACTGGCACCCACTGCCAGCCGCAGCTCATACAGGAGCTATTATATAAATGTTCAAGTATGTGACCATCACTAAGTTCTGCAATGAAACTGGTTACACAGAGGATGCAGTTCGTACTAAAATCCGTGATGGTGTCTGGCTTGAAAATAAAGTATGGGTAAAAGCCCAAGATAATAGAATATTAATGAGCGTTGAGGGATTTCACGAATGGGTAGAGATGGGAATGGTATCCGCAAGGCGTCAGAAACGAGCTACGAACTCGCCTTTACCTATCAAGGCGTCCGCTGCCGCGAAAGAATCAAGCTCAAGCCCAGCCCCGCTAATGATCGCCGCGTAGCAAATCATTTAGGTGCTATTCTTGATTCCATCGAAAAAGGCACCTTCAACTACGGCATAACTTTCCCAGAATCAAAACGCAGATTTCTGTTCATTGAAACACCAGGCGAAGCTATCACCATTGAAAGCTATCTTGACGACTGGCTGGAAGCGCAAGAAAAGCAGCTCAAGTCATCAACCTATAATGACTATAGAAAAACTATCAACCATCTGATCATTCCTCAATTTAAAAACAAGCTGCTTTCAGATATCAAGCGGGTTGATGTAAAAAACTGGGTTAAAGAGATGGCCTGCAGCAATAAGCGCATATCAAACATTTTAAGCGTATTCAGGAAGGCGCTGCAGGATGCCGTAGAGGATGAGCTTATTGAAACCAACCCACTCTATGGATGGAGCTATGAAAACAAAGAAGCTCCAAAAAAAGAAAGTGACGTGCAGCCATTTAGCCAGGAAGAGCAATCAGCTATATTGAGCGTGCTCGATGGCCAAGCTAGAAACATGATGCAATTCTTTTTCTGGACAGGACTTCGTACCAGTGAGTTGGTAGCACTAGACTGGACAGATATTGACTGGCAGCGTGGCAGCATATTCATCACCAAAGCCATGACTCAGGCATCAAAGAATATTGCCGAGATCCCAAAGACCAATGCCGGCAATCGTGAAGTAAAAATATTAGCTCCAGCGATGCAAGCTTTATTGGATCAAAAGCAATACACCTACCTGAAAAATACCGAGATATTTCAAAACCCACGCACCTCAGAGCGCTGGACGGGCGACCAGGCAATTAGAAAAAACATCTGGGTCAGTGCATTGAAACTTGCAAAGGTTAGATACAGACGTCCATACCAAACACGCCATACCTATGCCAGTATGATGTTAACAGCTGGAGAATCTATCGCCTGGTTAGCGCAGCAGATCGGTCACTCTGATTGGGGAATGCTGAGAAAAGTCTACGCAAAATATATCAGCGATTCTATTCCGGAAGCTGGCAATAAAGCCGTTGAAATGTTCAGTGAAAATGCTGTCAAAAAAGCTGTCATTAAAGTGGAAAACCAGCCCTAATCCACCCCAAATATTGTCATTTAAATGACAGCTTTTACCTAGACATAAAACATATAACTTGCTGATTTATATTACTTTTTACTACTTTTAAAATGGTGGAGCAGGCGGGAATCGAACCCGCGTCCGCAAGCCCTCCACAGACAGTTCTACATACTTAGCTGTGTTGTTTAATTTAACCGCACATTCACCAACGAGCAAGCAAATGTGAAGCGAGTCACCTTGGAT
>DATCVB010000054.1:0-15690 GCA_036567185.1 Methylotenera sp. | reverse complement strand
TGTGGTGCGTGACCGCGGCGTGATGGCACGTTTGGCTGATGGTGGTATGCTGGAGAATGTGTATCGCCTGCAGATTATGAATGCAACCGAAACTACACAGCGCTATGAGCTTAGTGCCAGCGGTATTGATAAGCTCAAAGTTGAATCAGATGTGGCGGATGCCAACAAAACCGTGACTGTGAACTCTGCTGAGTCACGTTGGATTCCGGTACGTCTGCAGATTCCCGATGGCTCTATCAAGTCTGGTTCGCATCCGGTGGAGTTTACCGTACGGGCGGTTGAGAGCAATGAGGTGGTGGCAGAGAAGTCTGTGTTTCTGGTGCCGAGGTAAATTTCACCTGCTGATTCTTACTTGAAATGCATGCGACACTGTGACACATTACATTTAGATTCATTTGGACTAAACTGATGTGTCACAGTGTTCAACCAGACTGAGATCGTTTTATGCAAATACTATCAAAGTATTTTGAGCATCTGCGGCAGCTTAAAGGTACAAATAAGTCCAGGCGGTTAGCGATTGAGATTACTATTATTCTGATCGTTAAAGTAATACTGCTGTGGCTCATCTGGGCAATGTTTTTTTCTGACCCGATTGCTAAAGATGCAAGGCAATCAGAAGTTACGCGAATCATTTTAAATCAGACTCACTAACAAGGTATTTACACTATGCTCCCATCTGCCGAAGTTGTTGATCTTTCCCGCTTACAGTTTGGCGCAACCGCGCTTTACCATTTTCTGTTTGTACCGCTAACACTTGGGCTATCTTGGATACTGGTGATTATGGAATCAGTCTATGTGATGACCGGCAAGCAGATTTACCGAGACATGACCAAATTCTGGGGTAAATTATTCGGCATCAATTTCGCCATGGGCGTCACGACTGGCATCACTCTGGAATTTCAGTTTGGTACCAACTGGGCTTATTACTCGCACTATGTCGGCGATATATTCGGCGCACCGCTCGCCATTGAAGGCTTGATGGCCTTCTTTCTGGAATCCACCTTTGTCGGACTATTCTTCTTTGGCTGGGATAAGCTCTCTAAAGAAAAACATTTGATGGTTACCATTCTGGTGGCGGTTGGTTCAAACCTGTCTGCGTTGTGGATTTTGATTGCAAATGGCTGGATGCAGAACCCGGTTGGCGCAGCATTCAACTATGAAACCATGCGTATGGAAATGACCAGCTTCGCCGCGCTCATTTTTAATCCGGTAGCTCAGGTTAAGTTTGTACACACGGTAGCCGCAGGCTATACCACCGCCTCAATGTTTGTGCTAGGCATATCGTCCTGGTACTTGCTCAAAGGCCGTGATATTGGCTTTGCATTACGCTCCATCGCCGTAGCGTCTGGGTTTGGCTTGGCGTCTATCTTGTCGGTGATTATTCTGGGGGATGAATCAGGCTATGCCACCGGTGAAGTACAGAAGGTAAAACTGGCCGCCATTGAAGCCGAGTGGCATACCGAGCCAGCGCCGGCGGCATTCACATTGGTTGGCATGCCTAATCAGGCTGAAGAACGTACAGATTACGCGGTGAAAATTCCCTACCTGCTGGGGCTGATTGCCACACGTTCTGTTGACGAAGAAGTGGCCGGGCTAATTGATTTGAAAAATCAAAACGAAGTGCGTATCCGAAACGGCATGCAATCCTATGCAGATTTGCAGCGTCTGAAATCCGGCAATGTATCAGAAGCAGCAGTTGCTGCCTTTGAAACATCAAAAGAGGACCTCGGCTACGGCCTGCTGCTTAAAAAATACACCCCTGAGGTGACTAATGCAACTGAAACTCAAATCAAGCAAGCTGCCGCAGACACCATCCCCAATGTATTCATTCTGTTCTGGTCATTCCGCATGATGGTGGCGATGGGGGTGCTTATGCTGTTTATTTTTGCAGCATCGTTTTATTACACTGCCAATCGCACCATCAGTGATAAAAAATGGTTATTACGTCTAGCTCTGTATTCAATACCGGCCCCCTGGATTGCAGCCGAAATGGGCTGGATAGTGGCAGAAATGGGTCGTCAGCCCTGGACTATCTCCGGAATCCTGCCGACACATTTATCGACATCTTCATTATCTGCTGGCGATCTCTATTTTAGCTTGGCGGGTTTCCTTGGTTTTTATACGCTGCTGCTGATTGTTGAGTTATTCCTGATGTTTAGATATGCACGTCTGGGGCCATCCAGCCTGCATACCGGACGATATCATTTTGAAAAAAATCAAGCTTCCGCTAGCCACGCACAAGGGGTGACATCATGACATTCTTTGATTATGAAATGCTAAAACTCATATGGTGGGTTTTTATAGGAGTATTGCTGATTGGCTTTGCAATCATGGATGGCTTTGACATGGGCGTGGCGGCATGGCTGCCATTTTTAGGCAAAACTGATGATGAACGCAGAGTCATTATCAACACTATTGGTGCCACGTGGGAAGGCAACCAAACCTGGCTGATTACTGCTGGCGGTGCGATTTTTGCGGCATGGCCTTTGGTCTATGCCGCAGCATTTTCTGGCTTGTATATCGCCTTACTGCTTGTATTGTTCGCGTTGTTTTTTCGTCCGGTAGGTTTTGACTATCGTAGCAAGTTGGCTGATCCACGCTGGCGTAATGGCTGGGACTGGGCATTATTTGTTGGCGGCGCAGTACCCGCATTAGTGTTTGGGGTTGCGTTTGGTAATTTACTCATCGGGCTGCCGTTTTATTATGACGATACGCTGCGTTCGTTTTACACCGGCAGTTTCTGGCAATTGCTTAACCCGTTTGCCTTGTTATGCGGTGTAGTCAGCCTGAGTATGCTCATGATGCACGGCGCCATATACTTGCAGCTGCGCACTGATGGAGCCGTTCAAAAACGTGCGCAAAAAGCAGCACTGGTAACAGGCCTATTATGCGCTGTGGCCTTTGCTCTCGCCGGATTATGGATTGCCTTTGGCATTGATGGTTATCGTTTAACTTCTGTTCATGATTTGAATGTGGCGATTAATCCACTCAGTAAAACTGTAGAAAAAGTATCGGGCGGCTGGCTAGTCAATTATCAGACTTATCCATGGATGATACTCGCCCCGCTTACAGGCTTTGCAGGTATTGGATTATCACTGCTGAGCGCTCATTTTAAACATGAACGCACAGCATTTGTGTTCAGCAGCCTGACGATTATGGGCGTTATTCTGACTGCCGGCTTTTCCATGTTCCCATTTGTCATGCCATCGAGCACCAACCCCGTCAGCAGTCTGACGTTATGGGATGCAGTTTCCAGCGAGAAAACGCTGGGCATTATGTTTGTGGTAACGATTATTTTCCTACCATTGATATTGGCTTACACCTCATGGGTATTTAAAGTGCTGCGAGGAAAAGTAACCGTACAATCTATTAAAGACAATACGCATACCGCCTATTAATCACGAGCAAAATCAGGAGAAAAAGATGTGGTATTTCGCATGGGTACTCGGTGTTGGATTAGCTTTGGCTTTTGGCATCATTAATGTGATGTGGCTGGAAGCTGAACAGCCCGAAGATGAATAAGCCGAGGATGAGTAACTGCAAGTTACGCAATTTTAATTAAAGTAGAAACTATGAGTCAGGAAGTAATATGGAGCAACCGTTACCGTGATATTGGCGACCAATATCTGTTCGGAACGGAACCTAGTCATTTTTTAGTAAATAGAGCTGACCTGTTCAAAAAAGGTGAGTCTGCAATATTGCTGGCTGACGGTGAAGGCAGAAATTCAGTTTGGCTGGCCGAAAAAGGTCTTGATGTCACAGCAATAGAAATATCACCGGTAGCGCTCGAAAAAGCTAAAAAACTTGCCGCTGCACGCAATGTCGACATCGATTTTATTCAATCCGACATGCTGTTTCATGATTGGGACGAAGCTGCTTTCATAGGCAAGTTTGATTGGGTCATTGGGGTTTTCATTCAGTTTGTCGGAAGTGAGGGTATGGGGCAGCAGTTTCAAGTCATGAAAGAACTCACGCGCCCGGGCGGCAGAATCCTGCTGCACGGATACACGCCGCAACAACTGGAATACAAAACAGGTGGCCCGTCTGACATTAATAACCTGTATACCGGCGAACTGCTTATAGAAGCCTTCTCTGGCTGGAGAATACAAGAGTTAATAGAATATGATGCCGATATATGTGAAGGGGTTGGCCATAATGGGCACTCAGCACTAATTGGTATAGTTGCGCAAAAAATATAGTACGAAACAAATACAAAAATATTTCTTAAAAGGACATCTCATGAGTTCTGATCCACGCGTCTTTTTTGCAGCGGAGCGCACATTACTGGCATGGGTGAGGTCAGGAATCACCGTCATGGCACTAGGCTTTGTTGTCGCTAAATTCGGTTTATTTCTAACCTTGCTAACCGCAACCGGTGCAGATAATGCGCACGCACACCAAAACAATGATTTTTCCAATGTATTTGGTATCGCATTGGTAATCATCGGTGTTTTTATTACGCTAGGCGCGCAGTATAACCACCACATTTATGTGCGCACATTACCGCCGCAAGACGTACCAGAATTGGCCATTAGCTGGTTAGGTTCTTTATTAAGCCTTTCAATAGCATTTGTTGGGGTGTTGCTGGCGTTCTATCTTGTTTGGGCTTAGTTCTACTATGTAGATTTTTGCTTATTTTGTTTGTGCTACTAATTATTCTGGCATCTTAAGGCAGTGGATATTTTTACTTAATAATAAACAGCATGCATTTCATTTCTCACCTTATTGGCGATATTCGCACGCGTCTTTTAATTACCGGCATCACATTTGGCCTGCTCTCAATGCTACTGGTAGCACCAAATACCTTTGCCAACGAATCGGTGCAATCTGAATCGGAGCCGAAAGTACTTGAAGTATTTGTCCGCGACGGCTGTCCGCACTGTGCAGACGCAAAGGCATTCCTTCCCAAGTTTTCCAGTGAACGTCCGTGGCTGACAATCACTTATCGGCCTGTTGATACTGATGCTGATGCCCGTGATGATTTGATTCACTATTCACGCACATCCGGCACGTGGCCGCCAGGCGTTCCGACCTTCGTATTCCATGGCCAAGTACTGGTAGGTTTTGAAAGCCCGGAGCGGAGCGGAGGCAAACTGGCTGCGCTGGTTGATTCCGGCTTGGTCAAAGATAAAAGCATAGACACCGGGTTATTTGGCAGGATTTCCGCATCCAGCATGGGCCTGCCTTTATTCACTTTGGCGATTTGACTGCTTGATGGTTTTAACCCATGTGCAATGTGGGTGTTGCTGTTTCTTTTATCAATGCTGGTGCATCTTAAAAGCCGTTTAAGAATGGCTTTAATCGCAGGTACTTTTGTATTGGTGAGCGGCGCCGTCTATTATGCATTTATAGCGGCCTGGCTGAATGCTTTCCTGCTAGTCGGCATGTCGAAGGCGATTAACTACACCATAGCGTCAATTGCTATTTTGATTGGTGTAATCAACATTAAAGATTACTTTGGCATGAATAACGGGCTTTCACTGTCTATTCCGTCATCTGCCAAACCTGGCTTATATGCTCGTATGCGAACCACTGTCATTTCAGATTCGCTGCTACTATCCTTAGCGACAGCAGCAACGCTGGCTATTGTTGTAAACTTCGTGGAATTGCTATGTACAGCTGGATTCCCCGCAGTGTATACCTCAATATTAGCGCAGCACCATTTAACTTCTGCTGAACATTACGCGTATCTCGGCCTCTATATTTTAGGCTATATGGCTGACGATACGGTTATGGTAACTACTGCAGTTATGGCACTTAGCAGTCAAAAACTAACTGAACGCGCAGGCCAATGGCTCAAGCTTTCAAGCGGTGTTGTGATGTTACTGATCGGTGTAGTCATGCTTTTAAAACCTGAATGGCTGTTATAGATAACAACTAGAAAATACTCTGGTAAATTGTTCAAGATTTTACTTAGGCGCTATTCATGAACTACGATAGTGCATTAATTCCAGGTCGGCGCATAATTCAATCACACAAACACGACACGTTGTCGGTTTAACAGATTAAAACTCAGGAGAATGATTATGTGGACTAAACCAGCTGCTACAGAAATGCGTTTTGGCTTTGAAGTAACAATGTATGTAATGAACAAATAATCATTGTTCTGACTGCGATTAAAACCTGGCTTGATTTAAGCCAGGTTTTTTTATGTCTACTTATTCACACCTGAGTTACCAGTTGATGACCTTGCCGTCATAAGCGATAAACTGCCCGCTATTTGCCAGATTCAAATGCTCTATCACATTACGCAAACCTGAAACGCTGGCTCGCGTATCAATCAAGGCATCAGGGCCACCCATTTCAGTTTGTACCCAACCCGGGTGCAAAGCTGCCACCGAAATACCATAAGGTTTCAGGTCTATGGCAAGGCTTTTCATGACCATATTTGCTGCCACTTTACTCGTGCGGTAGATATAACTGCCGCCGCTAGTGTTGTCGTCCAGACTACCCATTTTGCTGGAAAGCGTGACCAGTTTTTTGAGTTGGCCCACGGCAAGATTTGGTGCAAAAGCCGTTGCCATTTTAAATGGTGCCATGCTATTTACTTTAAATGCGTGCAGCCACTGTTCCGGGTCTGCATGATCCAGATCCGAATGCGGATAAACACCCGCATTATTGATCAGCACATCGATTTTCACGTCTTTCAATTCTGCCGCCAGTGCTTCTATCGCGGAAAAATCCGCAACATCCAGGGCATAAGTTTTGATATCTGGATAGGTGTTTACCAGTTCCTGCAAACCCGTTGCCTGTTTCAGGTCTCTACAGCAGGCAATCACTTTCCAGCCAGCCTCGGCATATTGGCGAGCAAACTCCAAACCGATACCACGATTTGCACCAGTAATGAGTACTTGATAAGTTGTAGTCATGAAATATCCTGAGTAAGTAAGCTAAAAAAGTAAGTGTTAAATTTTACGCACCGGTATGCGCCATAAAAAATAAATCAGTATCAAGTACAGTATAAATAATAAGAGTTTTATTTCTATTGGTTTAATAATCAAAATAGAGCTAGTAAAAGATATAGTGGTAAGCACATATGCCCAGCGTTTGGCACCTGCACGCAGGCTGTGATGCTCATACCAATCTACAATCAAGGGTCCGGTAATACGATGCTCCAGTAACCAGCTATGAAAACGTTCGGAACCCCTGGCAAAAAATGCTGCTGCCAGCAGAATAAATGGTGTCGTTGGCAGTATAGGTAAAAATATGCCGATAAACCCCAACAATAGCGCTGCAAAGCCTAACGCAATAAATACATGTCTGACGAATGCCGAATTATGAAGTTTAAGTTTGCTCATTTAATATATATACATCAATATTGTGCATGGCAAATATAGTAGATTATTTTTTCAGCACTGGGCTATCTTCAGGAATATAGCCTGATTTCCAGACATTAAATGGAACAATAGTTGCCGGAAAGCCATTGTCATAAAACCAGCTATCGACGGCGAATCTCTCTCCACTTGCTGTTTCATGAATCACCGCCGTTGAATGCGGCCAGCCAGTGAAAAAGAAGTTACGTGTGCGCGTATCCTCTATCTCGTGAAACTTAAGCAGGCCGTTCTGGCGCATCAGCCGCATATAAGTAGTACTGTTAATCGCCTCGTCATTGCAATCCAGCTGGCCGGGATAATCTGAATTACCGAATGTTCCGGCAAGGTCGGTTTCTGTACTGGTTTTTCTGCCAACAATACTCTCAAACGCGCCTATCGCCAGCGCTATCTGGTCACGCTCCTGTTCGGCATTAAACACCATGCGCGCATCCATAAAAATACTGGTAATACTTTGCCATTCGTCATCCGTCAGCGACACATGCTTGACCTCTGCACAGCCACCGCCCGTGCATACCTCAAAATCATGTAACGCTGGTATTTGCTGGTAGATACGGTTAATGTCACTCAACGCCGCGTTCGCAGGTAGTGACAAAATCAGAATGCTGCAAGATATTAATTTATATAATAACCGGCGCATTAGGTAATTCATTATGATTGCTGCTATTTGCCGGATAGTGCCTTGCCAACAGCGTACTAATTTGTGTAATGCCATGTAACACGCCTGCTTCAAACTGCCCCTGTTTGAATAGCGCTTCCATTTCATGGCTGATCTGTGTCCAGCCCTGCGCGCCTACATGCTGATGAATACCGCGGTCTGCCAGTATTTCAAAATCATGGTCTGCCAGCAGCAGATAAATCAGCACGCCGTTATTCTGCTCGGTATCCCATACCTGTAATTGCGAGAAGATTTCTACCGCGCGCTGTTGCCCGGATTTCTTTTTAAGGATATCCAGCAACGGCAGATTGAGTTCAACGGCAAACCGGATTTCACCAAAATGCGTCTGCTCACTATCAGCAATAGCCTGTTCAATGCGCTGCATTACCGCTTTAGGAAAGCGCTTTTTTAGAGCCAGCGGCGAAATACAAAGATGCCGGCATACACGTTTTAAAAGATTTAATAACATTACCAGCTCCCCGAGGCTCCGCCGCCGCCAAAACCACCGCCGCCTCCACCGCCCCAGCCGCCGGAACCACCATATCCACCACCGCCAAGGCCACCGAGACCACCAGCATGGCCTAAGCCGGCAACACCGGCAAACGTCAGAAAAAAGGCAATGATAGCCAAAACAATCGCGATAATTAAACCGCCGCCAAAAATCCATATCAGCATGCCGATGATGCCGCCATTGAGCACGCCACCTAGGAACTTGCCAAATATCGCGCGCAGAATGCCGCCCACCACAAAAGCGCCGATGAACACAACATACAGCATATCCCAAAGCTTGCCGCCGCTTGGTTTGGGCTGCGCCGGCGCTGGCAGCTGCTCGCCTGATATTAGCTTGATGACCTGCTCTAACGCATTATTGATACCGCCATAGTAATCACCCTGCCGAAAACTCGGTACCATAAATTCGCTGATAATACGTTTGGCGATCAAATCCGGGATTGCACCTTCCAGACCATAACCAACCTCAAGGCGCATTTTGCGGTCATCTTTTGCCACCAATAGCAGCACGCCGTCATCCGGCTTCTCGCGTCCCAGTTTCCAGGCATCCGCCACGCGAATACTGTATTGCTCGATTTCTTCAGGCTTGGTGCTCGGAACAATCAGCACCGCAATCTGGCTACCCTTCTGCTGTTCAAATGCAGCCAGTTTCGCTTCAAGCTGGCTTTGCTGCTCAGGAGTTAAGGTCTGGGTGAGGTCGGTAACACGATGCTGTAATGCAGGAATAGGCACCAACTCTGCACGCAGGCTGCCGGATGCAAACAACAGCACCCAGCAGAATGCGAGCAGGCAGGCTTTTAGAAGAGAAGACATGCGAAAAAGACAATGTAGACTAGATTGTGCTGTTATCTTTTTGTACTCTTATTTTTTATCTTCAAAACTCACGGTTGGTGCGGTTGAAATCGCTTTTTCATTCTCTACCGTAAATGATGCTTTGGTTTTATAACCGAACATCATGGCGGTAAGATTCTGCGGGAAAGAGCGTACCGCAACGTTGTAGTTTTTAATGGTTTCAATATAGCGGTTACGTGCAACGGTAATACGGTTCTCTGTACCTTCCAGCTGCGCTTGCAAGTCTCTGAAGCCCTGATCCGCTTTTAAATTCGGATAATTCTCAGAAACCACCAGCAAGCGTGACAATGCAGAGGTCAACTGACCTTGTGCTGCCTGGAATTTCGCAAACGCTTCAGGATCATTAATGAGCTCAGGCGTTACCTGCATACTGCCGACTTTTGAACGCGCATCAGCAACGTCCGTCAGCACTTTTTCTTCATGCGCGGCATAGCCTTTCACTACATTCACCAGATTCGGCACCAAGTCAGCACGGCGCTGATACTGGTTCAGCACTTCTGACCAGCTCGCTTTGGCCTCTTCATCCAGAGACTGGAACGTGTTGTAGCCGCAGCCGGTTAAACTCAATATCAGTAATAAAGCTGAAATTCTTAACATCAAATTCTTCATGGTCGTTCCTTAATTTAATCACGATAGTTTAATAACGATATTGCTTTATATGGTGGCGAGAACGTGAATTACAAGTTCTGCACCAGCTTCATTGCCGAACACAGGTCGCGCCAGGCAAGCGCTTTATCTGCGGCGTTTGCTAACAGATGTACCGGATGATACGTTACTATCAACGGAATCTGCTCGTAAAGCGGCGGATTCTCCTGCTGAATATTGCGCCATTCATCTAAAGTATATGTTTTACCTGATAGCCGATTAGCCGGTGCTGCGCCTAGGCTGATCATCAGTTTGGGGGTATGCATCGCAAAAATTTTATCCGCCGTATCGGTCACATCCACGCGACAGCTGACTTGCATGGCACGGATCATGTTTTTCAATAAAGTTTCAATTTGCTGCACATCACTCTCAGCCGCATAAGGCTCGATCAGGAACGCATAGCTAC
The DNA here is from genome assembly GCA_036567185.1 of Methylotenera sp. Taxonomy (GTDB): domain Bacteria; phylum Pseudomonadota; class Gammaproteobacteria; order Burkholderiales; family Methylophilaceae; genus Methylotenera. The sequence continues at coordinate 5,288 of DATCVB010000054.1, read as the reverse complement.
TGTCTTCACTCAACAATAAGCGTAATGGCAAAGCCTGTTCCAAAACCTGCTCCAGCGAGGGTGCTATCTCAAAACTTTCAACAACCTCCATTTGCTGCGGGACTAATTGCTGTGGAACTAAAGCTTCCATCACTGAGGCTTCAAGCACTAGCGGCGCGGATGTTGCTTGCTCGGGAACTGATGGCTCCGGAATTGAGGTTTCTTGAATTATTGGTTCAGGAATTGACGGTTCAAGCACCGCAGATTCAGCTACGACAATCTCTATTACCGGCAGCTCTGAAACAGAGGGCTGTTGTTCTGTAATAGCGGGTTCTTGAACAACCTTTTCCGTAGCAACCTGCTCGCTCTTATCAGCTGCCGGGAGTTCTGTCTTAAATGGCGTTGGCAAAGGCTGCCGCAACTGCCACACCGGCAGCAGTTCCAGTTCGCGCAGCATATCTTCGCGGCTCATCTGGCTTCCTGTCTGGCTCATAATGCTAATCCCATCAGAACGGCATCCTCGCGACCATTATGCGCCGGGTAATAACCACGGCGCACTGCCATTTCGTTAAAGCCCATATTTTCATAAAGTGCGATTGCAGAAATATTGCTTGGGCGCACCTCCAGAAACATATTTGCCGCAGCATGTTTTTTAGCGATTGCGATCATATGTTCCAGCAACAGCCGACCCAAACCCTGTTTCTGGTAGGCCTTGGCAACGCTCAGATTAAGCAGATGCGCCTCATCCAGCACCATCATCATGAGCGCGTAACCAATAATCTTCACGCCATCCAGCAACACCCATGCGGAATAGCCGGAAACCAGTGAATCACTGAAGTTTCCGCGTGACCACGGGTGAGAATAGATATGAGGCTCAATCTCCATAATGGCATCCAGATCCGCTTCTGTCATCGGACGGAATTGATATTGAGGATTCAGCGCACTCATAAACGCAGGCCTTGCTCACGCTCTGCTGTTTTAAGCGCTACACGATTGCGTATATAAATAGGCATCGCCCCAGCCGCAGGCAAGGGGTTTCCACTGGCAAATAGCGGTTGCGCCAAACGCAGTATGGCACTGGCGCTTGGCAATAACTCAGGCAATACATCCTGTAACTGTTCCTGGTAAGCGTGGCTTAACATTTCACCATAAGTTTGCCAGCCACTGCCGGCACCAACCCAATCACTGCCTTCTATTGCCGGCACTGCTTCCGGTTTATATAAGCCCGGCTCAACCACTGCTTTCCATACACCGTGATTTTTAAGATAAGCCGCATGGTAGACCTCACCCATACGCGCATCCAGACAGGCAATCACCTTATCTGCGCCGCTGGCCTCTGCCAAAGCCTGCAAGGTACAGATGCCAGCTACCGGCAAGTCGGCACCAAAACCCAAGCCTTGCGCTACGCCTGCAGCAATACGCACGCCGGTAAAAGAGCCGGGGCCCGCACCGAAAGCAATACCCTGCAAGTCTTTTAACTGCAAGCCTGCATCACTCAGTAAAGTATGAATTTGCGGCAGTATCAATTGCGAATGACTTTGTCCGGCCAATACATCAAACGTGGAGATTTTGTCCTCCAAAATTAAGGCTAAGGATAAGTATTCAGTAGAGGTATCGAAGGCTAATAGTTTCACGGAATGTTGTAGCGAGTTAATCAGTCGCTATTTTGCCACGTAATTGCTTGACTTGCCCACGTTGCGTTTTACTTTCCAGTCTGCGCTGAGTAGAACCTCGGGTTGGACGCGTGGCATGACGCATCGGTTTTACATGATTTGCCGCATTCACAATCTCATGCAGACGCTGAACTGCATCTCTTTTGTTTGCCTCCTGGGTACGATACTGCTGCGCTTTCAGCACCAGCACGCCATCATCGTTAATGCGGCTATCTTTAAGATGCAGCAGCCTAGCCTTCAACCAGTCGCTTAAAGATGATGCGTTAATATCAAAACGCAGATGTATCGCACTGGAAACCTTATTCACATTCTGGCCACCCGCACCCTGCGCGCGAATAGCAGTGAGCGTGTATTCAGTTTCCGGGATATGAATTAAAGACATTGTTGTTCAGCTTTTTCTGATTGCCAGCATCTGCACAAACTATAGCGCTATTTAACAAGCACATATAGTAGAAATTAAAAAAGCTGACGGTTTTAAATCGTCAGCTTTCAAATACTAATGCAGTTAAATTTTATTGCTTTAGATTTGTGGTTTTTGGCCAGCTACATTGCTAACCTTTACATTTTTAGCCGGTGCAGCAGCTTTAGCAGCAGGCGCAGCGGCATTCGCTTTAACTTTGGTCACTGTGTTCAGCGGATTTTGTGACTGCATGTGCGGAGAAACGCCAGCCTGAACTTGCCCAGAACAACCGCCGCCCATCACGGTTTTATTGCAATCACCGGCAAAGCTGGCTGATGAAAATAAAAATACCGCACAACCTATAATCATAGATAAAGAATTACGCATTTGAGACCCCCATTAAATCTTATTATTTTGAAAGGGGCGCATTCTAATCTAAATTTCAGTTGTAAAAAAGGCTTCAACCTCAGCTAAATCGCGCGTACGCTTAAATGGCGGCAAACTCTGCCATATTTTTCTACCGTAAGACTTACTGATCAAACGCGGGTCACAGATCATGAGCACACCACGGTCATTCTCATCACGGATCAATCGGCCTGCGCCTTGCTTCAGGGTAATCACCGAGTAAGGCAGCTGATATTCCATGAATGCATTCTTGCCTTCGGCATTGAGCTTATCCACACGTGCTGACAGCACCGGGTCATCCGGCGGCGCAAACGGCAGCTTATCAATAATCACCACACTCAAGGCCTCGCCGCGCACATCGACGCCTTCCCAGAAGCTTTGCGAGCCAACCAGTACCGCATTCCCCAGCTTGCGGAAACGATCCAGCAACTCGGTACGAGAGCTATCGCCTTGCAACAGTAACGGACTCTCTATGCCGTTCTCGGAAAAAGCTTCTTTTAGCAAAGCATGAATCTCACGCATGGCACGCAGGCTAGTAGAGAGCACAAACGCCCTGCCGCCGCTGGCACGTAATACCGGCAGCGCAGCCGCAGCCACACAGGCTGAATAAGAAGGATTGTTGGGATCCGGCATATCCGGCGGCACATAAAACAGCGCCTGCTCCTGATAATTAAACGGGCTTTGCCACGTAGCCGTTACAGCATCCTGCAACCCCATCTGTGCCAGGTAATGACTGAAATCATTTTTAACGGCAAGCGTAGCCGAGGTGAATATCCAGGCACGCGGCTGTGCGTTCAATTGTTTGCCAAAACCTTCTGCCACACTGAGCGGCGTAGCGTGCAACTGCACAGAGTGCGTAAACACTTCGACCCAACGCACCAGATTATCATTTTCAGCAGACATCCAGCGCTGCAGCAAGTTACCTAAATCCATACTACGCTGCCAGCATTTTTCCAGCAGCGGGTCACGCGCAGCCTGCGTCTCCAATACTGCAGACATTGCCTCCAGATGCTTTTTCATATGATCAAACGCATCCTGAAAACCTTTCAGCGCCAGCGCTTTTTGCACCGGCATGCGTGAGCCTTCGTAGGCAAACACCAGCCTGAAATCCTTGCAAGCTTTTTCCAGCAGCGGAATAGACTCACCCAGCTCAATGCAGTCTTTTGCCAGACTCAGATGCGCAGCTGTGCAGTCACGAGCCAGTTCAATTAATTGGCTGGTTGAAACATCCTCACCAAAAAATAAACCGGCCACATCCGGCAACTGATGCGCCTCATCAAAAATTACCGTATTGGCACTCGGCAGTAACTCGGCCACGCCTTCATCACGCAGCATCACATCGGCAAAGAACAGGTGATGATTGACCACTACCACATCAGCAGCCAGCGCCTGTTTGCGCGCTTCCATCACAAAACATTCTTTATAGAAATTACAGTCGCCACCCAGACAGTTATCACGTGTTGAAGTCACGTTCGCCCAAATAGTGGCGTTTTCAGGCACATCTGTGAGTTCGCTTTTATCACCGGTTTTCGTATTTTCTACAAAATTCTTGATGACATGCAGATACTTGGCATCGTCACGCGAGGCAAAGCGGCCTTCATTCGCGGCACGTTCCAGATGGTAATGACACACATAATTAGAGCGCCCCTTAAGCATCGCTACGGTGACCGGGACTTTTAATGCATCACGCACATTGGGTAGGTCGCGATTAAAAAGCTGATCCTGCAGGTTTTTAGTGCCGGTAGAAATAATGACCTTGCCGCCGGTCAGCAGCGCGGGGACCAAATAGGCAAATGTCTTGCCGGTGCCGGTACCGGCTTCAGCCACCAGCTGCGTGTTATGTTCTATCGCATCTGCAATTGCCAGCGCCATTTCAAGTTGCTGGGTGCGCTCATGGTAGCCATCGATCTGCGAGGCTAAAATCCCATCTTTTTCAAAAACCTGGCGGATGCTGTGTTCACTCATAAGGGCGCAATTATCCCATGACTTAACGAACTCGAGCCAAAAAACCAAGCCAAAAACTTAAAGATAAATTTATAATTTAACATCAGATATCAATGCGATTAAAAATGGTGATACAGGCCGGTTTGGTAGTTCAGGATAACTTAACTATAATGTCTGCATGATTAAGCTTTCCCATGCGTCCTATATTGTTTGCATTCTACTTGCTGTAACCAGCACCGCCTGCGTAGCGAATCCTGCCACATCTGCCAAAACCGACCTTGTACTTGAGCGCCAGCTTCAATCTTCTCAAGCCAACACTCACAACATTGATGAAGCAAGCTGGCCGGAGCGTGCACGCGAGGTATTGGTCAACGCATTGAGTCTTACTGGCGTGCGTTACAAATATGGTGGCAAATCTCCCGAATCCGGTTTTGATTGCAGCGGCTTTGTACGCTATGTGTATCAGCAGGCAGGCAATCTGTCACTACCGCATAGCGCGCGCGCAATCAGCCAGTTGGGCAAAACTATTCCAAAAAGTGAATTGCAGCCCGGCGACTTGGTGTTTTTCAATACTTTAAGATCAACTTTCTCGCATGTTGGCATCTATCTGGGCGATAACCGCTTTATCCATTCCCCTAGCAGCGGCGGCGGCGTGCGCGTTGAAGATATGCAAAGCAGCTATTGGGAAAAGCGCTTTAACGGTGCGCAGCGCATAGAGGCATCGACAAAAGGTAATTAAAAAAGCAGCCAAATGAACTGCACCCCAAAAGTTGGACACTTTGTCCAACTCATTAAGGTGCAGTTTTTATGTCTAAATATTCAAAAGCATTTAAATTAAAAGTAGTGGAAACTTATTTGTCTGGTAAACGGGGTCAAAAGCTTGTTGC
>DATCVB010000053.1:0-34289 GCA_036567185.1 Methylotenera sp. | reverse complement strand
TAAAGAACTGATAAAATGCTATTTTAACTTTTATTGACCTTAACACCAAATCAAGTGTTAATAATCATCTACTGCGTCAGGCACTCAATTGGATAAACAAAACATCTTTAATAACATCCGCGTCGTTTTATGCCAAACCAGTCATCCGGGTAATATCGGCTCAGCCGCGCGTGCTATGAAAACTATGGGCTTGCAGCATCTGTATCTGGTGAACCCCCTGCACTTTCCTGACCCGCAGGCAACGTCTCTCGCAACCGGAGCCGCCGATTTACTGGAAAGCGCCACCGTATGCAGCAGTTTATCTGAGGCCTTAACCGGCTGCGCATTCGCGATTGGTATGAGTGCGCGTAAAAGACAAATATCACATGAACTGGTCAATGTACGCGAAGGCGCTTCACGTGCCGTGCAGATCGCAGCCAGCCAGCCAATCGCGCTGGTATTTGGTACCGAAATGAGCGGACTTTCCAATGCCGAACTTGATTGCTGCCAGCTACTTGCGATGATTCCTGCCAACCCGGAATATTCATCACTCAACCTTGCAGCAGCTGTTCAAGTCATGAGCTATGAGATCCGTATGGCGATTACTGAAGGCACACTGGAAGTTGATGCCGTGCCCACTGAACTTGCCACAAATGAAGCATTGGAAGGCTTCTATTCTCATCTGGAAGATACGCTGATCAAAATCGGCTACCTGAACCCAAGTGCGCCAAAAAAACTCAGTGAACGCATACGCCGTATCTATTCGCGTGCAAAACTGGAAAAAGAAGAAGTTAATTTACTAAGGGGCATATTAACCTTATCTGTAACCCCTAAAAAACATACCAAGTACTAAACCTAGCATTTTAGTCAACTATAGATTTGTGGCATAATATTAATCATGTTTAATCATATAAAAGAAGATATATCCATCGTGTTCGAGCGCGACCCTGCGGCACGCACACACTGGGAAATCCTGACTACCTATCCTGGCGTGCATGCGTTGTTGATGCACAGATTCAGCCATTGGTTATGGAAGAAAGATTTCTTCTGGCTCGGTCGCTTCTTCTCGCACATTGGCCGCTGGCTGACTGGTATTGAAATTCACCCGGGAGCGACTATTGGTCGCCGTGTATTTATTGATCACGGCATGGGCGTAGTGATCGGAGAAACCGCTGTAATCGGTGATGACTGCACACTTTATCATGGCGTCACTTTAGGCGGCACTTCCTGGAATAAAGGTAAACGTCACCCTACTCTGGAAGCAGGCGTTGTTATTGGCGCAGGAGCTAAAGTGCTTGGCCCGATTACGATAGGCGAAGGCGCCAAAATAGGCTCCAATGCGGTAGTGGTGAAAGACGTACCGGCAAACGCAACCGCTGTTGGCATTCCGGCACGCATACTTGAAGAAGAAAAATCCAAACAGCGTGAAGCCACTGCACAAAAAATTGGCTTTGCGGCCTATGCAGTTGGCAATGATGAAAATGACCCGATGATCAAGGCTATTCACTCGCTTTTAGATCACGCTGCCAAGCAAGATTTAACGCTGCAGAACTTACAGGCACAGCTGGACAGACTGAATATGGACGTCGAAACAGATGCCGAGATAGGTGAAGCATTTAATGTACAAGCTGCTAAGAAAATGCCGGATAAGAGCCAAGAATAAAAAATAAGTAATCAACAATGAACTCAAACGCATAATAGTTGACTAAAATTGTAAGGTATTTTACAATCCATGTTCACCATTGATATTTTATAAAGTCAAAGATTATGCGCTTAACTACCAAAGGTCGATTCGCCGTCACCGCAATGCTGGATCTGGCAATAAACGAAACTCAGGATGCTACGGATAACAAACCCGTTACACTTGCAGCGATTAGTGAACGTCAGGATATTTCGCTTTCTTACTTGGAACAGCTGTTCAGCAAATTGCGTCGTCAAGGTTTGGTGAAGAGCGTGCGGGGACCTGGCGGTGGCTACAATCTGGCAAAAGCCTACAATGAGATTTCAGTATCTGAAATCATTAATGCGGTAGATGAGCAGATTGACGCGACCCAATGCGGTGGTAATGAAAACTGTAAAGATGAAGGCCGTTGCATGACGCACGACCTGTGGACTGCATTAAATACTAAAATACTGGAATACCTGGCAGGTGTTACTTTGGCAGATATGGTTGCCTCACAAAAAGAGGGCAAAAAAATCACCATTACGCCGCGTAGCAATAATATGGCAAATACTGCCGCCTACAAAAGCGAGGCTGCTGCATAAGGCAAACCGCAGTCTGACGATACCATGAGCAGTGTATATTTAGATCACAATGCTACAACGTCGCTGGACGGACGCGTGCTCGAAGCGATGTTACCTTGGATGAGCGAGCAGTCTGGCAACCCAACCAGCCGCCATGTATTTGGTCGCACTGCCCGCACTGCGATTGAACACGCCAGAGCACAGATAGCTGAAGCGTGTGGAGCTTATACTTCGCAAGTAGTATTTACAGCTAGTGGCACCGAGGCTAATAATTTTGCGGTAAAAGGCATTACAGCCAACCAGGAAGCATCACAGATTTTATATAGCGCGATTGAACACCCGTGCATTAGTCGCCCTGCTGCTGTATTAAGGCAGCAGGGCTTTAAAAGCCAGTCAATTGCAGTAAACGGGCAAGGTAAGTTAAATTTAGCGCACTTGGAATTATTGTTAAGCACACCGACTAATCTAGTATCGGTGATGCTGGCAAATAATGAAACCGGCGTCATACAGGATATTGCTGAAATTGCTGAACAGGTAAAGCGTAGCGGTGCATTTATGCATACGGATGCAGTGCAGGGACTAGGCAAATTGGCGTTGAGCTTTACTGATTTAAATGTGCATGCAATGACGGTTTCAAGTCATAAGATACACGGACCGCAAGGTGCAGCGGCATTGATACTGGATAAGCGTGTCGACATCCAACCACTGTTGCACGGCGGCGGGCAGGAAAGAGGTTTACGCAGCGGCACAGAAAATGTCGCAGCCATTGTAGGGTTTGGCGTGGCATGTGAATTGGCGGTTGCGAACCTGAACACTTTTGCCAGCCATACCAAGGCATTGCGTGATCAGTTTGAACAAGGTTTGAAATCGCTGAATGCTACGATATTCAGCAATGAGGTAGCGCGGATACCCAATACCAGTTTTTTTGCGGCAAATGGTATTGAAGGTGAAACATTAGTCATGGCGCTAGACCGTAAAGGCTTTGCTGTTGCGAGCGGCTCTGCATGCTCCAGTGACAGCACCGAACCCAGCCATGTGCTACTGGCCATGGGAGTCAGCGAAGATATGGCCCGAGGCGCAGTACGTGTAAGTTTTGGCGGGCACAATACAGCACAACAAGTGTCTAATTTATTAGTGACACTGAAAAACGAGATTTTAAGATTAAAACAACTGACAGGCATTGCTGCATAACACCAGTCAGGTAAAAGATACGATTATTTAAATTGCAAGGATAATGAACACGATGTCAGCATCAGTAGAATTACCAGTTTTCAATAAGCACGATGACGCTCATCCAATCTATTTGGATTACTCAGCGACTACGCCGATAGACCCGCGCGTTGCCGCAAAGATGATTCCATATTTAACCGAAGAGTTTGGCAACCCGGCATCACGCAGCCACCCTTACGGTTGGACTGCTGAAAAAGCCGTTGAAAACGCACGTGAAGAAGTCGCTAAGCTAGTGGGGGCGGATCCACGCGAAATCGTATGGACATCAGGTGCAACTGAATCAAACAACCTGGCAATCAAAGGTGCTGCAAACTTTTATTCAGGTAAAGGCAAACACATCATTACCGTGGCAACCGAGCATAAAGCAGTGATTGATACGGTACGCGAACTTGAGCGTCAGGGCTTTGAAGCCACTTACCTGCAGCCTGAACCTGATGGCTTGCTGGATCTGGATAAATTCAAGGCAGCGATTCGCCCAGATACGGTACTGGCATCAGTCATGCTGGTAAATAATGAAATCGGTGTGATTCAGGACATTACTGCAATCGGCAATATCTGCCGCGAAAATAATATTATTTTCCATGTAGATGCTGCGCAGGCTACCGGTAAAGTACATATCGACCTGGAGAAACTGCCGGTGGATCTGATGAGCTTCAGCGCACACAAAACCTACGGCCCAAAAGGTATTGGCGCATTATATGTACGCCGCAAACCACGTATCCGTATCGAAGCACAAATGCACGGCGGCGGTCATGAGCGCGGCATGCGTTCAGGCACACTGGCTACGCACCAGATCGTAGGTATGGGTGAGGCATTCCGTATCGCCCGTGAAGAAATGAACGCTGAAAACGAACGCATCCGTTTCTTGCGTGACAAACTATTACATGGTCTGCAAGCGATTGAAGAAGTGTATGTAAACGGCGATTTAGAGCACCGCGTGCCGCACAATTTAAATATCAGCTTCAATTATGTTGAAGGTGAATCATTGATCATGGCAGTAAAAGGTATTGCGGTATCGAGCGGTTCTGCATGTACCTCAGCCAGCCTGGAGCCTAGTTATGTATTACGTGCGTTAGGCCGCAGTGATGAACTCGCGCACAGTTCGATTCGTTTTTCAATTGGTCGCTTCACGACTGAAGAAGATGTTGATTACACCATTGAACTCATGAAGAGCAAGATTGGTAAATTAAGAGAGCTGTCTCCATTGTGGGAGATGTTTAAAGATGGTATCGATATATCCAAAGTCGAATGGGCAGCCCATTAAAAACTCATTCTTTGTCCGCTAGGCGTTGTTAGCTGGCGGCTCATTTAGAAAACTAAATGTCGCCACCATCTGCCTAGCCCAGCGAACAAATGACTGAGTTTAAAGTAAAGTTAAATTATTGAGATGAATTAAAAGGCGAAGCAAAATCAAGGCGGCAAGTCGCAGACAGTACAAATAGTACGGCAAGGCTTGCCAACGCAGAGTTTGCGAGTCGCTTTAATTCACATTAGGAGAAGTAAAATGGCATATTCAGACAAAGTTTTGGACCACTACGAAAATCCAAGAAACGTTGGTTCTTTAGATAAGAACGACCCGCAGGTTGGTACCGGCATGGTTGGTGCACCGGCATGTGGCGACGTGATGAAACTCATGATCAAGGTGAATGATAACGGCATTATTGAAGATGCAAAATTCAAGACCTATGGCTGTGGTTCAGCAATTGCTTCAAGCTCACTGGTAACAGAGTGGCTCAAAGGCAGAACCATTGAAGAAGCTTATGCGATCAAGAATTCTGAAATCGCGGAAGAACTGGCTTTGCCTCCGGTGAAAATTCACTGCTCAGTGCTAGCAGAAGATGCCATCAAGGCAGCAGTTGCCGACATCAGGGCTAAACAGGCAGCTAAAGAAAGCGCGTAAGCGAGAGACGATTATGGCAATTACATTAACAGAAACCGCGGCGAGCCGTGTTGAGAAATTCCTTGCCAATCGCGGCAAGGGTGTAGGTTTACGCCTGGGTGTTAAAACTACCGGCTGTTCCGGCATGGCTTATACGCTTGAGTTCGTAGATGATATGCAACCCGAAGACATCGCATTTGAAAGCCACGGCATTAAAGTGATTGTTGATCCTAAAAGCCTGGTCTACATTGATGGGACTGAACTCGACTTCACGAAAGAAGGCTTGAACGAAGGCTTTAAATTCAACAACCCTAACGTCAAGGATGAGTGCGGTTGCGGTGAAAGTTTTACGGTTTAAGTTATCTAAGCATGTCCAACGCACAAAACGATTATTTCCACCTTTTCACCCTGCCCGAGCAGTTTGATATCGACACAAAACTGCTCGAAGCCAATTTCCGCAAAATACAATCAGCAAGCCATCCAGACCGTTTTGTCAGTGCCGCAGCGTCCGACAAACTGGCTTCGATGCAGTTGGCAACGTTATCAAATGAAGCGTACAGCACTTTAAAAAATGCTGCGCGCCGTGCCAAATACCTATTGGAAAAACATGGTATTGATGCAGTAGCCGATACGAATACCGCATTGCCGATGGATTTTTTGATGCAGCAGATGGAGTGGCGTGAGCAGCTCGAAGACGCAAAAGCAGCAAAAGATATTCCCGCAATGGATAAGCTGTTGAGTCAATTACGTTCTGAGGCCAAAGTGCTGGAACGCGAGCTTACCGGCTTGTTTGATAATAAAAAAGATTACGCCACCGCCACCGAAGTGACACGCAAGCTGATTTTTATTGATAAAGTTTGTTCTGATATACAGCAGGCAATCGAATATTTAGACTAGCATAACGGTTAAAATATTTAGCCGACTGGTCAAAACGTAAAATAGAACAACGACATAATATGGCATTACTCCAAATTTCCGAACCTGGCATGAGTGCCGCACCCCACCAGCACAAGCTGGCGGTAGGCATTGACCTAGGCACAACCAACTCACTGGTTGCCACAGTGCGCAGTGCCATGAGTACTGTATTGCAAGATGACCACGGGCATGCATTGCTGCCATCAGTCGTGCGCTATGCGCCGGATGGATCAGTGATCGTCGGGCATGAAGCGCAGGCGCAGCAAAGTGCAGACCCGACCAATACAATTATTTCGGTCAAACGTTTTATGGGTCGCAGCATTAATGACATTACCGACAGAGCGCATATCCCTTACAAATTCGTGTCGACGAATGAAGATCAAGCAGCAAAAGTACTGCAGATTGAAACCCGCGCTGGACGTAAAAGTCCAGTTGAGATATCTGCTGAAATTCTAAAATCATTAAAATCCCGTGCAGAAAAATCATTGGGTGGAGAATTAGTTGGTGCAGTCATCACAGTGCCTGCTTACTTTGACGATGCGCAACGCCAAGCCACCAAAGATGCAGCCCGGCTTGCCGGTTTAAATGTATTACGCCTGCTGAATGAGCCGACTGCAGCAGCCGTAGCTTACGGTCTGGATAATGCTGCTGAAGGTAACTTCGTGATTTACGATCTGGGTGGCGGTACATTCGATGTTTCTATCCTGCATTTATCCAAAGGCGTGTTTGAAGTTCTCGCCACTAACGGTGACTCTGCATTGGGCGGCGACGATTTCGACCACCGTATCTATTGCTGGGTGTTAGATAAAGTGCGCGAAGTGACCGCTAACTTAGCGCCATTGACAGAAGGTGATACCCGCTTATTACTCACAAAAGCACGGCAGGCTAAAGAATGGCTGACCGAGAATTTTGAAGCACAGGTATTGTGTCGTTTAAGTAACGGCATTCTGGTAGATGTCACACTGAGCGCGGACCAGTTTGTAGAAATCACGCAGCATCTTGTTACTAAAACCATGTCACCTACACGCAAAGCAATGCGCGATGCAAACCTGACCATTGAAGATATTACCGGTGTTGTCATGGTCGGTGGCGCAACACGCATGCCGCATGTTCGTCACGCAGTAGAAGAGTATTTCCAGCAGGAACCGCTCACCAATCTGGATCCTGATAAAGTAGTCGCGCTGGGCGCTGCCATTCAGGCCAACGTATTAGCCGGCAACAAAAATGATGAAGATTTATTGCTGCTGGATGTTACGCCATTGTCACTTGGACTGGAAACTATGGGCGGCCTGGTTGAAAAAGTCATCCATCGCAACAGCACACTACCCATCGCGCGCGCGCAGGAATTTACCACCTACAAAGATGGCCAGACTGCTATGAGCATCCATGTAGTACAGGGCGAACGTGAACTGGTAAGTGACTGCCGTTCACTAGCGCAATTCGTGTTACGTGGCATCCCGCCAATGGCAGCCGGCGCGGCACGTATTCGTGTTACATTCACGGTTGATGCCGATGGCCTGCTCTCAGTTTCAGCACGCGAACAAAGCACAGGGGTTGAAGCGCGTATTGAAGTTAAGCCGTCTTATGGCCTAACTGAAGATGAAATTACCACCATGCTGAAAGCCTCTTTCAGCAGCGCTGAAGAAGATAAAAAATCACGTATGCTGGCAGAAGCGCGCGTCAGTGCTGGTGCAATTATCAGCTCAGTCACTGCCGCACTTGCCGCAGATGGCAGCCTGATCAGCGAAGCTGAGCAAAATGCAATCAGAACTGAAGTCGAACGTTTGCAAACTATTGCCGCTGCAGATGACGCAACGGCAATTAACCAGGCGGTTGACGCACTCAACCACGCCACTGAAGCCTTTGCGGCTGCACGTATGAATGCAAGTGTAAGCCATGCGCTCAGCGGTAAAGCTATTAACTCTTTGGAAATGTAAAAATGCCACAAATTATCGTACTGCCACATGTGGAACTATGTCCGGAAGGTGCAGCAATTGAAGCCAAAACCGGTGAATCAATCTGCGACACCCTGCTTAATCACGATATTGATATTGACCATGCCTGCGACAAAGCCTGTGCTTGCACCACCTGCCATGTGATTGTGCGCGAGGGGCTCAAGTCACTCAATCCATCATCAGATCAGGAAGATGACTTGCTGGACAAAGCATGGGGATTAGAACCGAACTCCCGCCTATCTTGTCAGGCTGTTGTCGGTACTGAAGATCTCGTGATTGAAATACCTAAATACAGTATTAACATGGCCAAAGAAGGACACCGCTAAGCACGCGCGCCTTAATTAAAGATTGTTACGGCGATAAAAAAAGGAAGCCCAACTGTGGCTTCCTTTTTTATGGTGCTAGTTTTTATAGATCTAATTTTTACAGCCCTACCGCATTCTCCATAAAATGCACATTACCGGTGGCCAAATCATAAATACCACCAACAATCGCAATCTGCTTGTTAGCCAGCATATCCTGCAAAATCTCGCTACTATGGATAATTTCATCCATCTGCACCTGAACACTAAGCTCACATACTTTTGCTACAAATTCAGCATTAGAGGAATCACGGCTTTGCAATACGCTTTTTTCCAGACGTACAGCAGGTTTGATCAGATTGGTAATCTCACCAATATGTCCATCTTTAAAGTTATCACAGGCTGCTTTTACTGCACCGCAACCGGTATGTCCCAATACTACGATCAACTTGCTACCCAGGTATTTACAGCCAAATTCCAGACTGCCAATCGCTTTATCTGAGGCAATATTGCCAGCCAGACGCACACTGAACACATCACCTAAAGCCTGATCAAACACCATTTCAACCGGTGCGCGTGAATCGCTGCAACTCAGCATAGAGACAAATGGATGCTGCTTATCTTTTGTCATCATGACAAGATTATGCAGGTCCTTATTGGCAGTCAGATTATTGGCGAAGCGGTGATTACCGTCAATCAGAATATCTAGCGCCTCTTGCGGCGTCATTTTATCGCGGTCGAGTAATGGATGTTTATACATGCAGGTTTCCTGAATTAAGTTTCAGGATGCAATTATACCTGACAGGTGGCATATGCATTACAACTGAACCAAACCAGCTATTTTTAAACAAAAAAAGCCCGCTACTGGAGCGGGCTATTAAGGGGGAGATTTAGACTATAAGTCGATTGTATTTCTTAGAACGCAAACTGCGTACGGAACAGAATTGCTTTTTCGCTATCTTCACTGTCGCCGTTTACAGTAATGCCAGTTGTTGCGCCAATTGGACTCTCAAAGTCTGTTTTCACATAATCAAGCATGAAGCGCACATGCGCATTTGCTACAAATTTAACACCTGCAGTAAACGCTTTAGCTTCAGCGAAGCCAGTACCTAAGCCAGCACTTTTGAAGTCACCTGCATCAAATTTACTATAACGTGCACCAATTTCCCAGGCACCACCGCTGAATGTTTCAGGATTGAAATCATTCTTAGGTTTCAAAGCGCCGAAAGCACCTGATTTGTAACGATCAGCATGTGATTCACCTGTAATCGTCCACAATGCTTCCGCATACCAAGTTTTCACATCCACATCAACATTAGATAAA
This sequence comes from Methylotenera sp., assembly GCA_036567185.1. GTDB lineage: Bacteria > Pseudomonadota > Gammaproteobacteria > Burkholderiales > Methylophilaceae > Methylotenera. Next base: position 24,461 of record DATCVB010000053.1, on the reverse strand, counting down.
GTTGTGTCATAGTCATAACTAGTTGTTAAATATTGACCTTGTAATTTAACTGGACCATAAGCAACAACAGCTTCAGCGCCTTTACGTTCTCTATCAATAGCCTTATCAGTATTATCTAATGTACCTGGAGCACTTGGTGCGGTAAAGAATGTTGCACCACGAGCCTCTGTTGAACGGTTACCGCCCAGACCAGCACCTTTAGGAATATCACCTTTGGCATAAGCTAAACCAGCATGAAGGACCATGTCTTTATTGTCCATCAATTCAGCAAAGTTAGCTGTAACACGACCGATAACGTCTTTATTATCTACACGGTTATCTGTTTCAGCCGCATTGCTGCCATTTGAAAATGCCAAAGCGTAAGTTAAACCTTTTTTAGGTTCACCATGTACCATTGCGCCAATTTCTTTAGCTGGGATGTAAGCATCAACAAAGCTACGCTCAATAAAGTCAATGTTGTTTGAACTAGTTAACTGTTCCAAGCTGAACGGCATTTTGAACAAACCAACACGGAACTGCACTGGTTTCCACCATGCAACGTTTACATAACCAACATCAAGTGTTGGCGCACTGCCAACGCCATTTAATACAACTTCACCTGAGTAATAGTCGCCGAATTTAACTTTGGCACCTAAACGCGCACGACGCACATCAAATGTATCAGCACCTACAGCACTTGCTGCTCCGCTAGTGTCATTGTCATTGCTGTAGTCATAAGTACGTGAGTCAAAATGTACACGACCATTTACTTGTAAACTATTCTTGCCATCGCCGCTCTCAAGAACGATACCATCTTTATATTTAGCAGAAACTGAACTTGCTTTTTTCTTCTCAGCAGCTTCTTTTTCACCTGCACGGCCTTTTTGTAACAGCGCGCCTTCTTCTTCTGTTAACACACCTTTAGCAATCAATGCATTCACAATATCGTCAGTTGAGTCGGCCATTGCATTAGCACCAAAACCCAACATAAATGAGCCTGCTACTGCTGCGGCTACCAAGCTACTTAATTTGTAATTCATTTAGAATCCCTCTTGTTTTAAGAAATGTTTACTGCGTTTTTTCAACAGGAGGGATTTTGCGGCGATTGTGTGACATTTTGATGACAGATAATTATTTGGTAAAAAAAACGTCACTTATGTTGTATTTTTGCAACAACACTTTATCCAGCTAACAACTTTAAATTCCAGATCATACGACGTTGGCAATATACCAATAACAAGCTTACCTTTAAGCAAGCACAGTCACATGACTGTCATATTATTTAAATATCATCGCCATGAATAATTAAAAAAACTGGCCTATATATGAGCACTAATATTGTTTTTCTCGATAGTAAGAAATCTCAGGTAAATACCGCTGATGGCATAGAGAAAAAATTACGTGACATTATTAACAACAAACGTTTAAGTGCAGTTTTCCAGCCTATCATTGATATAAAAACCGCTAAAATCATTGGTCACGAAGGTCTCATCAGAGGGCCTGCAGACAGCCCGTTACACTCACCGATCAAGTTATTTAACACAGCGCGTCATTATGGCTTGGTAGCCGAGCTGGAATATCTGGCAAGACACGAAGTACTTCAATCGTTTTATGATCTTAATGGTGTAGGTAAGGTATTTCTCAATGTGAGCCCCGATGTATTTTTAAGCAAATACTCCCGAGGAGGAGAAACACTTAAATACATCGATGAGATTGGCCTGACGCCGCAGCAGGTTGTGATAGAACTAACAGAAAACACTCCCAGTAATGATTACCGGCTGCTACGTGAGGCTTGTTACTATTACCGGGCGATGGGGTTCGAAATTGCAATTGACGACTTGGGTGAAGGCTTCTCCAGCCTGCGCATGTGGTCTGAACTGCGGCCAGACTATGTAAAGATAGATCAACACTTCATTCAGGGCATCAATCATGACCCGCTAAAGCTGCAATTTGTACGTTCAATTCAGGAAATTGCAAACAAATCAGGCGCACGCATTGTGGCAGAAGGCATAGAAACTGAAGAAGAACTCATTGCTATCCGCGACATAGGTATTGCTTTGGGTCAGGGTTACCATATTACCCGCCCGCAAAACTATCCGGTTAACACTATTCCAGGTCATATTGAGCAAACTTTGGGTGCAAAATACGTCAACAAGCAACAATTCAACCAGCCCATCACGGTTGGAAGTTTGATGAAGCAGTCGCCATACGTTGCGCCAGAGCTATCCAACGATGCGGTACTGCACCTGTTCGAACTTCATGCTAACATCAACTCAATTCCCGTCGTTAGAAATGGCATACCTGTTGGCATCATCAGCCGCTATCACATTACCAGCCAATTCTCTAAGCAATATTATAGAGAGCTCTATGGCAAAAGCGTCTGCGAAATAGTGATGGATGGCAGGCCCGTCATTGTAGAGAAATCCGTCAGCTTGCATGAATTGAGTGATCTAATGCTGCAAAGTGACCCGCAGTATTTATCCATAGGCTTTATTGTTACAGAAAACGGAAAATACGCTGGCATGGGTAGCGGACATGACTTATTACGCCAGTTCACACAAATGCAGATTAGCGCAGCACGTTACGCCAACCCGTTAACACTACTGCCAGGCAACGTGCCTATTAATGAACATATTGATGGTCTTTTGAGCACAAAGGCAGCATTTACGGCGTGCTATTTTGATCTGGATTTTTTTAAACCATTTAATGATATGCACGGCTATAAAAAAGGCGATGATGTTATCCAGTTAATTGGGACGCTACTAAAAGAGCATTGTTGCGAGGAGTATGATTTTATCGGTCATATTGGCGGTGATGATTTTATTGTGCTATTTCAAAGCCAAAACTGGAAACAACGCTGCGAAACTATTCTTGCACGCTTTGCCGAGGTTGCTAAATGGTTCTATAGCGCAGAAGAACGAGAACGCGGTGGCATGGAAGTAGAAGACCGCCAGGGTAACCGCACGTTTCAACCACTCATGAGCATCTCAATCGGAGCCGTTATCGCTCAGCCTGGACAGTTTGAGTCACCACACGAAGTTTCAAGTGCCGCTGCCATTGCAAAAAAACAAGCAAAAAAGATGATCGGTAATTCTTTATTTATTGAACAGCGAGTTTATTAACATCTAGATAAAAAAATAAAGCCCCCAAGTTTTCACTTGAGGGCCTTCTAAAGCTTGACTGCTAATTAAATACTATCTCGTTAAGCTTCAGCGCGCATATGCGGGAACAGAATCACATCACGGATACTTGGGCTATCTGTAATCATCATGACTAGACGATCAATACCAATACCGCAGCCGCCAGTCGGAGGCATGCCGTATTCCAGGGCACGGATGAAGTCAGCATCGTAGTACATTGCTTCCTGATCACCTGCTTCTTTTGCCTTCATTTGGGCATGGAAGCGTGCGGCCTGATCTTCCGCATCGTTCAACTCACTGAAACCATTGGCAATTTCGCGGCCTGTTACAAACAGCTCAAAGCGCTCGGTGATTTCAGGGTTAGCGTCAGATGCGCGCGCTAACGGTGAAACCTCTACCGGGTAATCAATAATATAGGTCGGGTTCCACAATTGTGATTCAGCGGTTTCTTCAAACAACGCCAATTGCAACGCTCCTAAACCTGCATGATCAAACGGCTTAGTACCAAATTTCAATATTTCGGCACGCAGGAACGCTGCGTCATGCAGTTGTTCCAACGTATATTGCGGTGCGTATTTCTGAATCGCACCCACGATAGTCAAACGCTCAAACGGTTTGCTCAAATCCAACTCGCGACCTTGATATTGCAGCACAGCAGAACCGGTCGCAGCAATCGCTGCCGCACGGATACAGCGCTCAGTGAAGTCCATCAGCCACAGATAATCGGTATAGGCCGCATAGAATTCCATCATCGTGAATTCAGGGTTATGACGTACGCTCAAACCTTCATTACGGAAGTTACGATTCACTTCGAATACACGGTCAAAACCGCCAACCACCAGACGCTTCAAGTACAACTCCGGCGCAATACGCATAAACATCTGCATATCCAACGCGTTATGGTGCGTAATGAAAGGTTTAGCCGAGGCGCCGCCCGGAATCGGGTGCAGCATCGGCGTTTCCACTTCCAGAAACTGATTGTCAATCATAAAACTGCGGATTGCAGACACTACTTTGCTGCGCGCCACAAAGGTCGCACGTGTTTCTTCTGATACGATCAAATCTACATAGCGCTGACGGTATTTCACTTCCTGATCTTGCAGACCATGAAATTTTTCCGGCAGCGGACGCAGTGACTTGGTCAGCAGACGCAATGCAGACACTTTTACTGACAGCTCGCCGGTTTTAGTTTTAAACAACACGCCTTCTGCAGCAACAATATCGCCCAAATCCCAATGCTTGAACGCATCGTAAATTGCTTCGCTATCAGCAGAGGTCAGATTATCTTTAGAGATGAATAACTGAATGCGACCGGTGCTATCCTGCACCGTAGCAAAACTGGCTTTACCCATCACACGTTTCAGCATCATACGGCCGGCGATGCTGACACGCACCGCTTTCGGATCAAGCACTTCGTTATCAAAGCCGCCGAACTCAGCATGCAGCTCTGCTGCTTTATGCTCGGGCTTGAAGTCGTTAGGAAATGCAGCGCCGCCGCTTGCCTTGGCTGTCTCGCGGATAACTTTTAACTTTTCACGGCGCTCGGCAATAACGTGATTCTCGTCCTGATGAACGACTTCTGCATTCTGCTGATTATTTTCTGTATTGCTCACACTCATACTCCCTGCTTCAAACTTTCTGTAATAAATGGGTCAAGGTCGCCATCCAGCACACCTTGCGTATTGCCTATCTCTACCCCGGTACGCAAATCCTTGATACGTGACTGGTCAAGCACATAAGACCGGATCTGATGCCCCCAACCGATATCGGTTTTAGCATCTTCCAGCGCCTGCTTCTCCTGATTACGCTTATTCAGCTCCAGGTTATACAGTGCACCTCGCAGCATACTCATCGCTTCATCTTTGTTACGATGCTGCGAACGGTCATTCTGGCATTGCACTACCACGCCAGTTGGAATATGCGTAATACGCACTGCCGAGTCGGTCTTATTAATATGCTGCCCACCCGCACCACTGGCACGATAGGTGTCAATACGCAGATCAGCAGGATTAATCTCGATATGAATCGAATCATCCACTTCCGGAAAAATCTGCACACTGGCAAAGCTGGTATGGCGTTTGGCATTAGAGTCAAACGGTGACTTGCGCACCAGCCTATGCACGCCATTTTCTGTGCGCAAAGTACCATACGCATAATCACCGGTTACTTTGATAGATGCACCTTTAATACCGGCCACATCACCTTCAGACTCTTCCAGCACTTCAACTTTAAAACCTTTGCGCTCGCAATAACGCAGGTACATGCGCAGCAGCATATTCGCCCAGTCCTGCGCCTCAGTACCGCCACTACCGGATTGGAATTCAATAAAGCAATTATTCGGATCCATCGGCTGCGAAAACATGCGCCGGAATTCCATTTCTGAAATTTGTTTTTCCAGCGCTTGAGAATCCGCTGCAACACTTAATAAAGTGTCATCATCATTTTCTTCACGCGCCATTTCAAAAAGCTCTTGCGCATCCTTAAGGCCGCTCTCAACCCCGATCAACGTATTAACGACTAATTCTAGCTCGCGTTTTTCCTTTCCCAGCTTCTGACTTTTAGCGTTGTCATCCCAAATTTTCGGATCTTCTAATAAGCCGTTAACCTCTTCCAGGCGCTGACTTTTGGTTTCAAAGTCAAAGATACCCCCGAAGGGCATTATTGCGCTCGCCTAAATCGCTGAGCCGATTGGCGATGATATTGAGTTGTTCCGCTTCCATGACGACTTAACTTAATGACTAAAACTCAGCATTATACAACAAGTACTTAACTGGATTGTTAGGCACAAAGCTTTACCACATCATAGCTTAACCACTTCACCATCTTCTTTAACAAAAGTACCAATCTCAGGATTTTCCAGAATAGATAACACAAGTTCTGATGGACGGCATAATTTAACACCTTTACTTGTCACTACTATCGGACGGTTAATCAACACAGGATGCTGCATCATCGCGTCGATCAAAGCGTCTTCAGACAAACTCAAATCATTTAACCCCAACTCAAGATAAGGGGTGCCCTTTTCGCGCAGAATGTCACGTGCAGTGCATCCCATCAGCGTGATTAATTCCAGCAGACGCTCGCGACTAGGCGGGGTTTTGAGATACTCAATCACTTCTGGTTCTGTTCCGCTGGCACGTATCATTGCCAGTGTGTTGCGTGAAGTACCGCAAGCAGGATTATGGTAAATCGTGACATTGCTCATATTTATCCTTTTTTAGTGCCTGTAATAGCAAAATTGCATGCATATTTTTTCTAAAAATAACATTTTAGATCAAACAAATTCCATTTTTGACATCCTCCCCGCTCTAAAGAGTAGGGATCCCTACAGATTCACGCGATGACTTGTGGATACCTTCAGTGGGTTCGTGCTTCACAGAGCGATCTTGCTGCACCATCTCTCCACACGCTAACACGGCATGCCCTGCCGCTAATATATTCTTTGCTGCATTCAGATCAGCATTGGTCTCGTAACCGCAACTGACACAGGCGAACTTATCTTGTGATTTACGGTTGTCATTAGCAATGTGTCCGCAACAGCTGCAGCACTGGCTGGTGTAGTGCGGAGCTATTGCCAGTACCTCACCGCCAAGCCATTTCTGTTTATATTCAAGCTGACGCCTGAATTCAGACCAGCCCTGATCCACGATGGAACGGTTCAAACCTGATTTGGCTTTGACGTTCCGTCCTTTGGCTTCAATCGTGCCTTTGGCACTTTTGCTCATATTCCTTACCTGCAAAGCTTCGATCACTATCATGGCGTGGTTTTGGCTGATGGTCGTCGTTGTTTTGTGCAGATAGTCTTTCCTGATATTGGCAATAGTGCTGTGAAGCTGAGCGATTTTTCCTTTCTGCTTGTTCCAATTATGGCTGAATTTAATTTTACGTGCTAACGCACGTTGACACCTTACTAGTTTGATTTGCTTTTTTTGGAAGCTATTTACTGCTTCAAATACTTGCCCATTGCTGAGTGTGGCAAACCTTGCAATACCTAAGTCCACGCCTATTATGCCGGTCGAAGAATGAACTGGCGTTTCAACCTCTCGCTCGGTTTGTATGGCGGCATACCATTTGCCGCATTTTTTTGAGATGGTGATGTTCTTAACGGTTCCCAACACTTGGTTGCTGTTACGGTAGCGTAACCAGCCTAACTTGGGGAGAAAGATGCGGCTGTTGTAATGTTCAAGCTTGAAGCCCTGCGGGAAGCGAAAGCTGTCACTAACGCCTCTCTTCTTAAACTTAGGAAAGTCAGCGCGTTTAGCAAAGAAGTTTCTGAAACTGGATTCCAGTTGCTTGAGAGATTGCTGCAGGGTCTGACTGGGCGCATCTTTTAGCCAATCCAACTCACTCTTCCATTGTGGTAATAAATTGGCAATTTTTGTATAGCTAAACTTATGTATAGCTAAACTTAAAAGAGTTATCTGTCTGATACTGTTTTTTTTGCCATGCCAAGGCTTTATTGTAGACAAAGCGACAAGCACCAGCGCATTGAGACATGGCACGAGCTTGCGCCCCGTTCGGCATGAGTTCAAACTTGTAGGCTTGCAAGCGCTTCATACATTACAAATTATCATGCTTTCTTTGCTTGTCAAATTTAATCAAAGACTATCACTTGGATCTATGTCATGAAAGGTTAGTAGTTAAAAAAGCAAAATTAATAAATATATTCTCGCAGATTAACAATTGCTCGGTTAAACTTACAAAAATTTAATTCTGTAATAAAAGTGTAATAATCAGGGAGATTCTAAAATCATGGCAAATGCTACACTTGGTCGTTTAATGGCAGCGATTTCACCACGCAACGACAATTATTTTGTATTATTTAACAGTCTGGCAGACTGTGTCGTTAGAGGCTCAAAAGTATTAGCCATGATGTCAGCAGTAAAAGACCCTACAAAGTTTGATGAACACTTTGCCGAACTCAGAAAAATCGAATCAGAAGCTGACGAATACACCAGAGAAATCCTGCTCTCCCTGCATAAAACCTTTATTACCCCGTTTGATCGCCGCGAAATCCGCGAACTTGCTATGGCATTAGACGACATCATCGACTACATGGAAGATATTCCACAAAGTGCAAAAATCTACGGTGAATCTGCATTTACACCAGAAATGGTTGCACTTAGCCAGATTCTATTACGTGCCTCAGAAAAAGTACGTGATGCTGTCAGCATGTTATCTGACATGAAAAATTCCGAGAAAATTTTACGCACATGTGCTGAAATCAGCGGTATCGAAGGTGAAGCTGACCACGTAATGCGCGCTGGCATGCATCGCCTGTTTGCTGAAGAGTCAGATGCACGCACCCTGATCCGCTCAAAAGAACTTTATGACATATTTGAAGAGGCTGTTGATAGCTGTGAAGATGTTGCAGATGTGATTCACGGCGTAGTATTAGAGCGCATTTAAGGGGCAAGTCATGGATCACGCTATTCTAATTATGGCGTTGCTCGTCATCATCGCCCTCATATTTGACTTTATGAACGGCTTTCACGATGCAGCCAACTCCATTGCGCTCATGGTTTCAACCCGCCTACTCACGCCGCAAGCCGCTGTAGCATGGGCAGCTTTTTTCAACTTTATCGCGTTTTTATTCTTTGGCTTGCATGTCGCCGACACCGTGGGTAAAGGCATTATCGACCCGAACATTGTGACTAATGCCGTGATATTTGGCGCACTCAGCGGCGCGATTGCATGGAACGTCATCACATGGTGGTTTGGTATCCCATCATCTTCATCTCATGCGCTTATCGGTGGTTTACTAGGTGCGGGCGTTGCTCATGCCGGCACCCAAGGCATCATCATCGGCAGCAAGTTGATTACCACCGGTGTTGCTATTGTGCTCTCCCCTGTGTTTGGCATGCTACTGGCTATGGTGTTATCCGTCACTGTGCTATGGCTATTCCAAAAATCATCACCCTACAAAACAGAAAATCGATTTAATAAGATGCAGTTTATTTCGTCATCTCTGTTCAGTTTGGGTCATGGCGCAAATGATGCGCAAAAAACTATGGGTATTATCACTGTGCTGCTGTTTGCAAACGGCTATCTGGAAGGTGATTTCCACGTACCGTTCTGGGTCGTTATTTCATGCCAGCTGGCAATGGGCTTAGGTACACTGATGGGTGGCTGGCGTATTGTGCGTACTATGGGCATGGGCATTACTAAAGTGCGCCCAACTGGTGCTTTCTGCGCGCAAACCTCTGGCTCTATTGCATTATTTCTGGCAACATCGCTTGGTATTCCGGTATCAACCACACATACAATCACAGGTGCCATTGTAGGCGTAGGCGTGTCACGCCGAGCTTCTGCGGTACGCTGGGGCCTAGCCTCACGTATTGTATGGGCATGGGTGCTGACTATTCCATGTGCAGGTCTCATCGCAGCGATCTCTTACCATATTGGGCGCACTTTCCTGCTTTAAATTCAGCCTGTTAGAGTAAAATTACCAAGGGGCTCTGCATGAGCCCCTTTAATTTTTCTCTAATTAAAAATTTGTCATCAATTTGTCACATTCCATTCATAAAATGGCATTCAGTTTTATAACGTACTGAATATCAACAAGGAGCATGGAATGAGATCTACTCTATTAAAAGCGTTAACAATTGCAGGTGTATTAAGCACTACATTGTCAGTAGCAAATACTGCATTTGCTGCAGAAAAAATCATTAAAATTGACGGTTCAAGCACTGTGTATCCAATCACTGAAGCCGTAGCTGAAGAGTTTCAGAAAGAAAAAAAAGTTAAAGTAACCGTTGGTGAATCAGGCACTGGTGGCGGCTTTAAAAAATTCTGCCGCGGTGAAACTGATATTTCAAATGCTTCACGTCCAATTGCACAAAAAGAAATGGATGCATGTAAAGAAGCAGGCATCCAATACATTGAATTACCAATTGCTTTTGACGCTTTAACTGTAGTTGTAAACGCAAAAAATGATTGGGTTAAGAGCCTGACTGTAGATGAATTGAAAAAAATCTGGCAACCAGGTTCAAGTGTAAAAAACTGGAAACAGGTAAACAGTGCATATCCGGATAAAGCTATGGGTTTATATGGCCCAGGTACAGCGTCAGGTACATTTGACTACTTTACTGAAGCAGTTAATGGCAAATCAAAAGCCAGCCGTACCGATTACACACCGTCAGAAGATGACAACGTTTTAGTACAAGGCGTTACTGGCAACGTAGGTGGCATGGCTTACTTTGGTTTAGCTTACTATGAAGAAAATAAAGACAAATTAAGAGCGGTACCTGTTGCAGCTAAAGCAGGCGGCCCAGCTGTATTGCCTTCAGCAGCGACAGTAATGGATGGTACTTACCAACCACTGTCACGCCCGATCTTTATTTATGTAAATGCAACATCAGCCGCATTCAAACCTGAAGTAAAAGCATTCGTAAATTACTATCTGGAACATGCTCCGGCTTTAGTAAAAGAAGTTAAATATGTACCATTGACTTCTGAAGACTACGCTGCAGTTAAGGACCACTTCAAAACTCTGAAACCAGGTACTGGTTTTGGCGGTAAAAATGAAGTTGGCATTAAAGTTAAAGACTTGATCAACAGAATCAAATAAGTCCAAGCAGAGTCAAGGAGCAGCGATCGCTGCTCCTGTTTCTTATTCAACGGTTTGAATATAGTTAAAATCCGTTACAATAAAAAAGTCTAAATTATGATGAGTGCAACAAACAAAGTGTCTAAAAATTCTAGTGTTACGACGGCTAGTTTGACTACGGTCAGTCCGCGCCTGGCTAAAAATGTGCAGCGCCATTTCAAAGAACGCGTTATCGAGTTTATTTTAATGCTCGCCGCGCTGTCTGCTGTATTCACTACATTTGCAATCGTGGCGATTCTCTTGTACGAATCATTAGGTTTTTTTAAAACAGTCTCGATTGTAGAATTCTTTACCAGTAAAGAATGGACTCCTCTGTTTGAAGATGCTCACTATGGCATCATGCCATTAGTTGCAGGCACCCTGACTACATCTGCTGTAGCGCTTGCCGTTGCAATACCGGTAGGTACAATTGCAGCGATATATCTTTCAGAGTTCGCCTCACACAGAGCGCGTGAAATTGTAAAGCCGATTTTAGAATTACTGGTTGGCGTACCAACCATTGTGTTCGGTTATTTCGCGCTGCTTTTTGTTACACCGATTCTACAAAAAATCTATCCTGAGTTGCCCGGCTTCAATATGCTGAGTGCGGGTATTGTGATGGGTATCATGATTATTCCATATATTGCATCAATCGCTGAAGATGCCATGCGCGCGGTGCCAATGAGCATGCGTGAAGGCTCTTATGCAATGGGCGCAACGCGCTTTCAAACTGCGATTCGCGTGGTAACACCCGCTGCAGTTTCAGGTATTGTTGCCGCATATATCCTCGGTATTTCACGCGCTGTGGGTGAAACCATGGTGGTTGCTGTAGCGGCTGGGCAACAGCCCACTTTCACCTTCGACCCGACTGAAGGTGCTGCAACAATTACCGCTTATATCGTGCAAGTTGCCATGGGTGACTTGCCGCATGCAAGTATAGGCTATCAAAGTATTTTTGCTGCCGGCCTGGTTTTATTTGCAATGACCTTGTGCTTTAACATTCTCGGTCACATGGTGCGCAAGAAATACCGTGAGCAGTATTAATCCCAGCAACACTAAACGGACATTCAATATGAATTCAAATATACAAAAAAACAAAGCTTCCGTGATTGAAAATCTGGATGCAGTTCGTGCGATGATCAAGCGCCATAAACGTAACGACATTCTATTCGCAACGCTTGGCTTAATAGCGATTATGTTTGGTCTGCTGGCATTACTCACCTTGTTTGTAGACTTGGTGATGGATGGTTATCCACGCTTTAACATTCAATTCTTCAGCGACTTCCCATCCCGCCGTGCCGGTAGCGCCGGTTTACTTTCTGCCTGGGTTGGCTCGCTACTGGTCATGCTGGTGACATTCCTGACGGCAGTTCCTGTCGGGGTAGCAGCCGGTTTATATTTGGAAGAGTACGCACCAAAAAACTGGTTCTCTGACTTGATTGAAATTAATGTATCTAATTTGGCAGGTGTCCCCTCTATTATTTATGGTCTACTTGCATTAGGCTTGTTTGTATATGGTCTGAATTTAGGTCAAAGCATTTTGACGGCAGGTTTAACACTAGGCTTGCTGATTCTGCCAATCGTTATCGTTTCTACACGTGAATCAATCCGTGCAATTCCGATTGCAATCCGTGAGGCCGCGTATGCCGTTGGTGCAACTAAATGGCAAGTGGTCAAAGATCACATCGTAAAATACTCACAGGGCGGCATTCTGACCGGTGTCATTATCGGCATGTCACGTGCTTTGGGTGAAACTGCACCTATCATTACGATTGGCGCACTGACATTTATTGCATTCCTGCCGCCTTCTCCGATCACTACTGAAGTACCTTTTATCAACTTTGAATGGTTAAGTTCGAGCTTCACCGTGCTGCCGATTCAGATGTTTAACTGGCTGTCACGCCCAGACCATGCCTTCCACATTAATGCAGCCGCAACCGGTGCAATTATTATCGTGGTGACATTGCTCATGAACGGCACTGCAATCTGGCTACGTTACAAGATCCGTAAAAACATTAAATGGTAATCATCAATTTCGATTACCAAAATTAAACAGAATATATAGAAATCGTAAACTTAGGAAACTACATGATCAACGCGACAACACCGATTAAAGCTGAATCAAAAGATCTCAACTTTTTTTACAGCAATGGTACGCAAGCCTTAAAAGGCATTAACATGCCACTATACGAGAACAAGATTACGGCATTGATTGGCCCATCCGGCTGCGGAAAATCTACATTCCTGCGCTGCTTTAACCGTATGCATGACTTATATCCAGGCAATAGATACGAAGGCCAGATTGTCATGCACCCGGATAACACCAATATTCTGGAAAAAGGCGTTGACCCGATTGAAGTGCGCATGCGCATCAGCATGGTGTTTCAGAAGCCGAACCCATTCCCGAAATCTATCTATGAAAACGTAGCTTACGGACTGCGCGTTCGCGGTGAAAGCAACAAACGTCTGCTGGACGAGAAAGTAGAAGAAGCACTCAAAGGTGCCGCATTGTGGAACGAAGTTAAAGACCGCCTGCAGGATCTGGCATTTAACCTATCTGGCGGTCAGCAGCAACGTCTGTGTATTGCCCGCGCACTGGCAACTGATCCGGAAATCATGCTGTTTGATGAACCGACCTCGGCATTGGACCCGATTGCTACTGCAAACATTGAAGAGCTGATGAGTGAACTACGCAACAAACTCACAATTCTGGTAGTGACTCACAATATGCAGCAGGCTGCACGTATCTCTGATTACACGGCTTATATGTATCTGGGTGACCTGATTGAATACGGCGATACCGATATGATCTTTACTCGCCCAACGCGCAAAGAAACAGAAGATTACATTACCGGAAAATTCGGCTAAAAATCAGTATTGATAAGGTATTGAACTCAGCTGAACGCTGATCAATCTAACAAGTATCAATAAGATACAGACAATAAAAAAGCACGCGCTAGCGTGCTTTTTTATTGTTACTACTTGAAATTACTCAGCGGCAGCTGGTGCAGCTTCAGCGGCTGGTGCAGCAGATTCAGCAGCCAATGTTGCAGGATCGATAGTGATGCCTGGCACACGCTCTTCAGCTGTTGGCTCATAGCCACCTGGCTCAGCAGCAGCTGGTGCAGCAGCTTCAGGAGCCGGCGCAACTTCAGCAGCTGGTGCAGTTTCAGCTGGAGCAGCTTCTTCTTTCTCACCACAACCTACTACTAACAAACCTGTAACACCCAAAACCAATAAAGAACGCAACAATGATGACATAATAATTTCCTCTTCTTATTAAAAAACTACAATCAATGATTTAATTCAATAACTTACTAACATTACCCCACTTATGCGCTCTATTCTAGCGCATTCAGCGTTATGTGCAACAATATTAGAAATATTTTTTAAAAGACAAGAGTTTATATCTTGCCTTATTCACCGATCATGTGAAAAAGAACTCTGCGCTTGCCAGGTACATGCCTGTGCTCATATAGAAATACGCCCTGCCATTGCCCCAATGCCGCTTTTCCATCCAGTAGCGGGATAGATAAATGTGTTTGCGTAAGTGCAGTTCGCACATGAGCGGGCATGTCATCAGGCCCTTCAACCGTATGAATAAACAGCGGGTCGCCGTCAGGAATCAGGCGACTAAAGAACGCTTCCATATCGACCAGTACATCATGGTCATAATTCTCATTGATTAATAAACTTGCTGATGTATGCTGAATATACAAAGTAATCATGCCGGTTTTTATACCGCTGGCTTTTGCCCAGTCGACGACCTCGGGTGTAATGTCGTAGAGTTTGCGGCCATGCGTGGAAACCGTGATCTGATGTGTTTTTTGCTGCATTGTATTTAACCTTAATTATTAAAAGGCACTTCTATAAATGCAGGATTGGGTTGCAGTATTACCCGCAAAGGGCATGTCCGTAGAATATATGCGCTCAAGCGCCTTATTCATACGCCAAAGGCGCACGGAACGCAGAAACCGGAATGTACACGAAGTACATGAGGATTTCGAGTACCGCGCAACGCAGCAATGCGCCCAAAAAATGAATTTATAGAAGTGCCCGAAAGCCTTACCAGCAACCTAGAGGACGGCCTATACCTAACCCAAGGCCAAAATGCGAGCCGAAGTGCCGGCCATAGCCGCCGTAGCCATATGGCGTTATCCCATAATAGCCGCGGCAGAACGGGTCATAATAGCGTTGCTGCTGCCACATGCGATTTTTAAGTCTGGCAACTTCCGCCTGCTTTTGCTTTTCACGGCGATTAATTTCATCTGCCAGCTGATTTCTCACAGCAGCTTCCCTGCTCTCGTGAATGTAATCTAACACCTTCGCATCTACACCCTGATGGCTTAAATCAACGCTTTGACTTGGGGTCAAATCATACATGGAATCTGTGGCTTTGATCTGCGCAATGATCCGCTCAGCACTGTTACCTTCTTTTGTTAACCTGACCAGATCATCCAGCGTCAACCTAGCAACGGGCGCAGGGATAAGGAGAGCTAGCTGCTCCGGTGAAATTCTATCAATTTTGGGGCCATCAGCATTTACATCACGGCCAGTTGATGCACAACCAGACACCAGCAGCAAACTACCGCAAATCAATAGTAATAAACCATTACGCACTTTTGTTCCTTAATCTAGCCACGCCGTTTAAAAGCAGGCGATGGCCCGGTGACATTTACGTCAAACGGATGGCGCAACTGCGGATAGCGTGCGCGTACCTTTTGCACATACTGCCTGGTTTCAGCATAAGGCGGAATACCTTTATATTTATTTACCGCACCTTCACCCGCGTTATAAGCAGCAACGGCAAGGCTGACATCACCTTCAAAATACGCCAGCAGCCAGCGCAGATAAGCAACGCCGCCTTTAATATTCTGGCTGGCATTATATGCATTCTTAACATTAAAGCGCTCGGCAGTATCCGGGATTAGTTGCATCAGCCCCTGCGCCTGCTTGTTGGATTGTGCTGATGTTGCAAAGTTGGACTCTACCGAAATAATAGATAAAACCAGCTTGGGATCAACCTTATGCCATGCTGAGATAGTATCTACCAGACTCACGATCCAGCGTTTATTCGCGGGTAAATTAGCGATATAACTATCTATCTCACCTTTTGGTGGCGCTTTCTCCGGAGTCACGGCTGCCAGCACGCATGGCGGTAAATCACCAGCAACTAGCTCCAGGGTTTCCAGCATTTTCTGCGCTTCAAAATGTCCGTGACTAGAGGCAACAACAAATAATGAGGCAGCCAGATCGCGGTTAGCAGGCACACCTTTGCCCGTGGCATACAGCATGCCCAGCCTGAACTGCGCCTCAGCACTGCCATGACGAGATGCTTCACAATACAGTTTAGCGGCCTGCCACTCGCCGTCAACATTTTGTACATCACGTTCAGCAGTCACAGCACGTTTAAGCAAGCCCGCAATCACCGGCGGCTCATTGTTAAAAACTTCCAGTTCCTGATGGCTGAGTTCTGCACGAGCAGAGCTCGCCGTGATGATCAACACGGCGAACAACACGCGTTTAAAATTACCAATAACTGATTTTTTAACCAAATCGACCTTTCTTAAATCATTGCCAATTAACGACCAGATTTTGAAAATACAAATTTACCAGCTTTAACATCTACCTTGACCGTATCTTTAGCGGCAAAGTTTCCGCTCAGAATTTCGCGTGCCAATGGATTTTCAATCTCGCTCTGAATAGCACGTTTTAACGGACGCGCACCATAAACAGGATCAAAACCAGCATTCGCAATGTCGGTTATCGCAGCATCGGTTAACTCCAACTGCATATCCATCGCTACCATGCGCTTAGCCAAGTATTGTAACTGAATAGATGCAATAGATTTAATATGTGCTTCACCCAGCGCATGGAACACCACGACTTCATCAATACGGTTGACAAACTCCGGCCTGAAATGTGTTTTCACTTCACCCATCACCGCGAGTTTCACCAGCTGATAATCCTGATCAGCCATGCTCTGTATCATTTGCGAACCAAGATTGCTAGTCATGATAATCACGGTATTTTTAAAGTCTACAGTGCGGCCCTGACCATCCGTCAGACGGCCATCATCCAGCACTTGCAGCAGCACATTAAATACATCAGGATGTGCTTTTTCAACCTCATCCAACAGAATCACGCTGTAAGGTTTACGGCGCACCGCCTCAGTTAAAGTACCGCCCTCTTCATAACCCACATAGCCAGGAGGCGCACCGATCATACGTGCTACCGAGTGTTTCTCCATAAATTCACTCATGTCGATACGGATCAGATGATCTACGGAGTCAAACAAAAAGCCTGCCAACGCCTTGCACAACTCAGTTTTACCCACACCGGTCGGGCCCAGGAATAAAAAGCTACCATAGGGGCGATTAGGGTCGCCCAAACCAGAACGTGAACGGCGGATTGCGTCAGAAACCAGCCTTACTGCCTCATCCTGCCCGACGACACGCTCATGCAGTTTTGCTTCCATCGTGAGCAGTTTTTCACGCTCACCCGTCATCATTTTACTTACCGGAATACCAGTTGCACGGCTCACCACTTCGGCAATTTCATCTGCACCGACTTCAGTACGCAGCATTCTGTTTTTGCTTTGCGTCGTGGTAGCTTCAGCATTCGATGCCTGTTTTAACTGTGCTTCCAGCTGTGGCAAATTACCATACTGCAACTCAGAAACTTTCTGCCAATCGCCTCTACGCGTCGCTTCTTCCATCTCGAACTTGACTTTATCAATTGCCTCTTTAATGTGGGCTGAACCCTGCACCTGTGCTTTTTCAGCTTTCCAGATTTCTTCTAAATCGGCATATTCTTTCTCAAGCTTAGTGATCTCTTCTTCAATCAGCAAAAAGCGTTTTTTACTGCCTTCATCTTTTTCACGACGCACTGCCTCACGCTCAATTTTCAACTGAATCAGTCGGCGATCGAGTTTATCCATCACTTCCGGCTTGGAATCGATTTCCATCTTGATGCGGCTGGCAGCTTCATCAATCAGATCAATCGCTTTATCCGGCAAGAATCGGTCAGTGATATAACGGTGGCTTAATTCCGCCGCAGCCACAATTGCCGGGTCAGTAATTTCCACACCATGGTGCAGCTCATATCTTTCCTGCAAACCGCGCAGAATCGCAATCGTAGCCTCTACGCTTGGCTCATCGACCAATACTTTCTGAAAGCGGCGTTCTAACGCTGCATCTTTTTCAATGTATTTGCGATATTCATCCAGCGTCGTCGCACCAACACAATGCAGTTCACCGCGAGCTAAAGCAGGTTTCAGCATATTGCCGGCATCCATTGCGCCTTCCGCTTTACCGGCACCGACCATGGTATGAATTTCATCAATAAAGAGAATAGTCTGGCCTTCATCCTGCGCCAGTTCTTTGAGCACGGACTTCAAACGCTCTTCAAATTCACCACGGTATTTAGCACCGGCCAGCAAAGCTGCCATATCCAGTGACAACACTTTTTTATTACGCAGTGAATCCGGCACCTCACCATTCACAATACGCTGCGCCAAGCCTTCAACAATTGCGGTTTTACCCACACCCGGCTCACCGATCAATACCGGGTTATTTTTAGTGCGGCGCTGCAAGACCTGTATCGCACGGCGAATTTCATCGTCACGGCCAATCACCGGGTCCAGCTTACCCATGCGTGCTCTTTCGGTTAAATCCAGTGTGTATTTTTTCAGCGATTCGCGCTGGCCTTCAGCCTCCTGGCTATCCACGCTTTCGTTACCGCGCACTGCCTGAATCGCTGCTTCCAGCGCAGCTTTAGTCAGACCATTCTGTTTGAGCAATTTGGCGGCTTCGCCTTTATCATCGGCTAAAGCCAGCAGAAACATCTCACTAGCAATGTAAGCATCGCCGCGTTTTTGTGAAAGCTTGTCGGTTACATTCAGCAGGTTATTCAAATCGCGTGAAATCGCAACCTCACCGCCGGCATCAGCCGATTTCGGCAGATTGGCCATCGCGGCATTCAAGCCGGTTTTAAGCTGATTAAGCTGCACACCCGCACGTGCCAGCAGCGATGCCGTACCACCATCGTCCTGATTCAGCAACGCCAGCAGCAAGTGCTGCGGCTCTATTGCGGTGTTATCCGCACCCAATGCAATGCTTTGCGCATCGCTGATCGCCTGCTGGAATTTAGTCGTTAACTTATCAAAGCGCATATTGACTCCAATTTATAAAATTTACCAATAGAAGCACTGACTAATTCCGAATAAATCTGCGCTTCATAATATTTACTTAGGTCTACTATGGGGCTGATTAAATGCTTTTCAATATATAATTCACTTTATAAAGATTTTTGTAAACTCTTGATCATTTTACCTCTCACAATCATCTATTTACTGCACGGAGTGAGTTCTTGCTAACAACCGATTTGACCGCCGAAGAAGCTGTACCCAATCCTGCATGGACTATTCTGGATACGGAAGATCAATGGCAGGAATTCAGCGAGCCATTTGGCGACAATACTGATCAGGCACTAGTACAGTCAAATCTGTTATTGGATGGTTTACGTTGTGCCGCCTGCTCCGGTATTATTGAAGAAGGCCTGAAGTCATCACCCGGAGTAGTAAGTGCTCGCGTCAGCATGTCTAAAAGACGTGCCGTTGTCGTGTGGTCTCCATCACAAACGCGCCCGTCAAAAATCCTGAGTACGGTGCAATCTTTAGGCTACAGCGCAAGCCCTGCGACACAGCACGAAAGTGATGTAGAAGTCATCAAAAAACAGCGTGCCGCATTCTGGCGCTGGATGGTGGCCGGTTTCTGCATGATGCAGGTCATGATGTACGCGAGCCCGACTTATTTCACTGAACCGGGTGAAATTTCGGCAGACATATTACATCTGCTTAACTGGGCATCGTGGCTACTCAGCCTGCCGGTATTATTATTCTCCAGCAGTTCATTTTTCAGTAACGCACTGCGCGACATGAGAATGAAACAGATCAGCATGGACCTGCCAGTTGCGCTTGGCATTGTCATTACTTTTGTTGTCAGTTCAGCCGCGACTTTTGAGCCAAATAGCTGGTGGGGACACACCGTTTATTTCGACTCACTGACTATGTTCGTGTTCTTTCTGCTTTCAGCACGCCTGATTGAAGTAAAACTGCACCGCAAAACAATGGGCGCTCTTGAATCACTAGTAAGTCGCATTCCTGAAAATACAGAACGCCAAAATGCAGACGGCTCCTACACCCGCGTATTAAATACCAAGCTCAAAATTGGCGATATCGTGCGCGTCAATCTGGGCGAGGCTTTTCCGGGTGATGGCAAGCTTTCCAGCGGCAGCACCAGTGTTGATGAATCCTTACTCACCGGTGAATCAACGCCGATACATAAAAATCAGGGCGATGATGTGATTGCCGGCAGCTACAACCTGCGTCAGCCAGTAGATATCATACTGGAAGCGATCGGCGCTTCCACCAAGTATGGCCAGATTGTGAACCTGATTAATCAGGCCGCGATTGAAAAACCCAGATTATCGAAACTGGCAGACCGTGTTGCACGGCCATTTCTGATTTTTGTGATTTTCAGTGCCGCAGTTGCTGCTGCGCTGCTATGGGATGTTGACCGTGGCCGCGCACTCATGACCGCTGCTGCCGTACTGATCGTGACCTGCCCGTGCGCACTTTCTTTAGCGACGCCTGCCGCCATGCTTTCCAGCGCCAGCGCATTCGTAAAGCGTGGCATTCTGATTAAGCGCTTGCAGGCGATTGAAAACATTGCCGATATCGATACAGTTATTTTTGATAAAACCGGTACGCTGACTGAAGACCACATCGAGATCAAAGCCATTCAGCATAAGGCAGGCTTATCAGAAACCAGCGCGATCGCTTTAGCTGCGGCAGTGGCACGACATTCATTCCATCCGGTTTCACGGGCACTGTTCAATGCTTATCAGACACAGCAGCAAACAGCGCTTGCACTGGAGTTAGATAGTATTCAGGAAACCATCGGTGCCGGCGTCAGTGCGAGCATCAAAAACTTTACAGCAAATACTGCTTTTGCTGAGCCTGAACTGATCAGCGGGCAGCTAAAGTTAGGCTCAGCCAAATTCTGCAATGTGGATGAAGTTGACCTGCACACGCAACAGGTACATCTGGCTGACAACAACGGCTGGCTGGCAAGTTTCACGCTGCAGGAAGCGATTAAGCCGCATGCGGCGCAAACCATACAGCAGTTGAGTGACGCCGGCATCAATATAGAACTGCTGTCCGGCGACCGTTCCGATGCGGTAGAAAATACGGCAAAAGAAATCGGTATTTCACATTACCAATCCGGGTGCAACCCGGAAGACAAATTGATTCGCCTGCAAGCCCTCAAACAACAGGGTAAAAAAGTACTGATGGTGGGGGATGGCCTCAACGACGGCCCGATACTGGCAAGTGCGCATGTTTCCATCGCTATGGGCAAAGGCGTACCGCTCACTCTGGCACATGCGGACTATATCTTTTTAAACGGCGATATCAGCCAGGTCCCTTATCTTATACGCCACGCCAAGCATACGATGAAAATCATCAAAGAGAATATCGCCTGGGCAATTGTGTACAATTTAATCAGCATACCACTTGCTTTCTTTGGCATACTGTCAGCTTGGCTGGCTGGCCTAGGCATGGCAGTCAGCTCACTGATCGTTGTTGTTAATGCTTTGCGTTTAACCAAGTTTTCAACTGCGGAATTAACCACCAGTAAAACTACTCCAAAGGTTTGATATGGACATCCTATTTGTACTGATACCACTCTCTGTGATCATGGCGCTCGTAGTACTTGCGGGACT
This sequence comes from Methylotenera sp., assembly GCA_036567185.1. GTDB lineage: Bacteria > Pseudomonadota > Gammaproteobacteria > Burkholderiales > Methylophilaceae > Methylotenera. Next base: position 2,969 of record DATCVB010000053.1, on the reverse strand, counting down.
CTGGTGGGCAGTTTATCGCGGCCAGTTTGAAGATATTGAAGACGAAGGCAAGCGCATTCTGGAAGATGACGATTAACTTTATTTACCCAAACTATGCTCCGATATTTGTTATCAAATTACTTTCCTGCGTAACAAAAAAATTACTCAATCACTGATAAAAACTATAAAAGAAACTGACAATGGATTTCGCCAGCATCATCGACATATTTTTACACCTTGATAAACATCTGGAAGCAGTCGCTGCCTCTTATGGCATCTGGATTTACGCCATCCTGTTCGCGATCATTTTTATAGAAACCGGCGTTGTTGCCATGCCGTTTTTGCCCGGTGACTCACTATTGTTTGTTGCGGGCGCAATCGCGGCGATTGGCGGCATGAGCTTGCCGGCACTGATGATTTTACTGACAATCGCTGCAATTGCCGGCGATGCAGCAAATTACTCCATAGGCAGATGGTTTGGGCCAAAAGTTTGGTCTTGGGAGAACTCGCGCTGGTTCAACAAAGATGCTTTTAATAAAACGCATGATTTTTATGAAAAATACGGGCCGATCACGATTGTTGTCGGCCGTTTTCTGCCTTTTATCCGCACTTTTACCCCATTTGTCGCAGGGGTTGCTGACATGACTTATCCGAAGTTTGCTTTTTACAATATTATCGGCGGCATACTCTGGGTATGCGGCCTGACCGGCTTAGGTTTTCTGGTTGGCAACCATCCATGGGTGAAAGCCAACTTTTCACTGGTTGCCTTGGCGTTAATTATCGTACCTACACTACCTACAATCTGGATCGCAGCAAAACATTTCATCAAGTCGCGTCTTTAATATTTAGTATTCTTAAGCCTTAGCTCGCTGATGCCAGCATTTAAAGCTTTCACTGTAACGCTCTCTATTTCCAAATCTGGATATAACCCAATCTGGCGCTAACTTTCAAAGCATTATTGAAAGTTAGCCATCCGAAAAATCAAACATATAAGCCTTCACTACACACGCCTCTACTTGTAATTAAATTGTATAAATTCCTTTCCAATAGTTATATATTTGTTTCAAATCTGTAACAAAAGTACTTGAGACTAGCCTATTTTTATGTTAGCTTTTGACATGCGTCAAATTGACGCACGTCAAAAATGTGTATGCAGGTCATCCTCGATAGCTCACAGGTAATGTATGACTGTTTTTAGTTCTGACGGCAACATCATAGTAGCCAAGCCAAATAACTCGCTTACACCAAGAGGGTTAGTGTGGCTTTTTATCAGCATTGTGATAATTACCATGACCGTCGCGCTAGGGGTTTCATTATCAGGAGCATGGCTTGTATTGCCTTTTGCCGGTTTTGAAGTTTTAGCTTTTGCATATGCGCTACACCATGTTTATCTCCATTACGGAGATTATGAAAGTGTCTCGCTGGTAGGTAATGAGGTGGTTGTAGAAAAACATAGTTACAAGAATTCGGAGAAATTCACTTTTCAGCGTTATTGGGCAAGAGTTACCCTGCGCAATAGCATGGATGGGACATGTAGTATCTTCATCGGCTCTCATGGTAAAGAAATAGAGTTTGGCAGTCGCTATATGGACAATGAACAGCGCATAACGGTCGCCAGACAACTTAAACAACAATTAAACATCGTCTAAATAGTTTTTGCTTTGGGAGAAGGTATGTTAAGGCAAGCAATGAAGAAGTTAAGTTTCTGTCTGCTGTTTTTACTGACGTCACCACAGGTATTCGCTGATTACAGCTGGAATTTCCCTGAACCGGTGACGCCAATGGCGCTTGACACGCTGCACGTGCACAATAAATTCATGGTGATTGTCGCTGTGATTTTTGTCGTGGTTCTGGCAATTATGATTTACTCACTGATAAAGCACCGCAAGAGTGCTGGTTTCAAGGCCGTTGCAGATAAAGCACCTTCAACAGCAACTGAAATTTTCTGGACACTCATTCCATTCGTTATCCTGTTGCTGATTGACTTCGTCATTATGGGCATTCCCGCTTACCACAGTGTGGTCATGATGGAAGACACCCGCAACGAATCTGACATGGTGATTAAAGTCACCGGCTCACAATGGCGCTGGCAATACGAATACATGGGTAATACCGACAAGGGCATCCAAGCCGGTCTGGAAGAAGCTAAAGGCATTAAGTTCGTAAGTAACTTGTCTACACCGCAAGATCAGGTAGATGGCACCGTTGCTCCGGTTGATGATCCTGCCAAACCATACCTGCTCGATGTTGATAATCGTCTGGTGTTACCTGTTGGCGCTAAAGTGCGCATCCTCATGACATCTTCAGACGTGTTGCATAACTGGTGGGTGCCGCAGTTTGGTTCTTCACGCCTTGCTGTTCCCGGCTTTATCCGTGAAACATGGGTACAGGTTGATAAACCAGGCACTTACCGCGGCCAGTGTAAAGAACTGTGCGGTAAAGGTCATGGCTACATGCCTGTCGTCGTTGATGCACTGCCAAAAGAAGAATACAAAGTGTGGGTAGCTGCCAAGCAGGCAGAAATTGCACAAGCTGCTGCCGGCTCTGACAAAGAGTGGACAAAAGAAGATCTAATCGCAGAAGGTAAAGGCGTTTATGAGAAAAACTGTGCCGTGTGCCATCAGGTCTCAGGCGCAGGCATCCCTCCGGCTTTCCCGGCATTAACTGATAGCAAGGTAGCAACATCACCGATTTTTGGTGCTGACGGTAAATACCTGCCAGATAGTCACATGGATCGCGTTTTAAACGGTATTCGCATGATGCCTGCATGGAAAGGCACTCTGAACGATACCGAAATCGCAGCGGTTATCACCTACGAACGTAATGCACTTGGCAACAGTGTTGGCGATGTTGTTCAGCCATCACAAGTTAAAGCCGCGCGTCAATAATTGCAAGTTTAGGTACAGGAGAAACTTATGAGTACAACAGTAGCTGCACATCACGATGAGCACGCCGAGCATCCAACCGGAATTATGCGATGGCTGACGACA
>DATCVB010000052.1:0-66522 GCA_036567185.1 Methylotenera sp. | reverse complement strand
TTATGAGCTTGCATAGCTAACTATTTGATGTTATTTTCATATTGCAGAAATCAGTTCGATTAAAGGTAGCAATGTGCATAAGTCTAAAATAAATAAAATATCATTAGCGGTGTGCCTGGCATTTATGCCGATTTATGGATTTGCGGCGGGCTTGGGGAAGCTCAATGTGGATTCAGGCTTGGGGGAACCGCTTAAAGCTCAAATTGACCTGTTGTCGGTAACGCCGGACGAGCTCTCATCTCTAACAGCCACAATTGCATCAGAAGAGGCTTATGCCGTACAAGGCATTCCGCGGCTTGGTGTACATAGCAGTATCAAGGTTGAACTTGCTAAAAATCCAGATGGATCTCCAGTATTAAGACTGAGATCACTACAGCCTATTGATGATCCATACCTTGATATGCTGATTCAGGTTGACTGGGCATCAGGCCGCCTGTTGCGTGAGTACACCATCCTGCTTGATCCTCCTGGATATAAACAGGCTGTTAATGAAGAGCCTGTAACAAAATCTGCTATCAATAAGCCTTATACAGCACCCGGCGCCAATGTTTCCATTGACGCCAATGCGGGGATGTATGAAGTGCCGCAACGCTTGGTCGATAAAAGTAAATCAAAGAAAAAAGCCTCCGCTCCAAGCTCTAACACTAGTCAAAGCGCTCAAAAAGAAACTACAGTAGCTGTAAATGATTCTACTGAGTTGACCACTCAGCGTGGGGATACATTAAGTTCAATTGCTAAAGAAGTTTCGACTGAAGGCGTGAGTCTTGACCAGGTGATGGTTGGTTTATTTGAGGCTAATAAAAGTGCCTTTACCGATGGCAATATGAATCGATTGAAAGTTGGCCAGATTATAAAAGTGCCATCTAAAGAAGAATTTGCTGCTGTTGATTCAAGGCAAGCTAAAAATGAAATAAAAGTACATGCTTCAAACTGGAATGCGTATAAAAATAGTTTAGCGGGTAATGTTGTAGCTGCCCCAGTCACTGAAGAGGTCGAGCAGAAGCAGTCAGCATCAGGCAAAATAGCGACAGCGGAAGATAAGGCGGCGCCAATCAAATCTGGTCCTCAAGATGTTGTTAAATTGTCAGCCGGCGGTAAAGTCACTGCGCAAGGTGGCAAAGGCAGTGCAGAGGCAGATGCGAAAGTTTTAGCGTTGCAGGAAGAAGCAACCGCGCGTGAAAAAGCTCTGAAAGAAGCACATGACCGAACAACGGCTTTAGAAGCTCAAGTTGCTGATATGCAAAAGCTATTGGCTTTGAAAAGCCAAACCATGGCTGATATGCAAAAAAATGCTGACGTAGCGGAAAGTAAGCAGCCTGCAGCTACTCCAGAACCAGCCCCGGCTGCTGCAGATGCAGCAACGCCGACAGCCGTGACAGAATCAGCCCCTGTAGCAACAGTTGAGCCTGCAGCAACTCCGGCGCCTGAAGCTACAGCACCTGCTGTTGTAAAAGCACCAGTGCAGCCTGCGCCAGAAGAAGAGCCGTCGTTCCTGACTGGTCTGCTAGAGAGCGTGAATCTATTCATGTTGGGCGGTGCAGGAGGCGTAGCTTTGTTAGGAGCGGGCTGGTTGTACTTACGCAACAAACGCAGAAGAGATCTTGATAGTTTTGAGCGCGGCATTTTGACTTCCGGCGGTCTGCGTGCAAATACAGTATTCGGCAATACTACCGGCAATGCTACAAGCTCAGCAGATACTTCATTTTTAACAGATTTTGCACAAAGTGCCGACGGTGGCATGATCGATACCAACGATGTTGACCCGATTGCAGAGGCCGAAGTTTACATGGCTTATGGCCGCGATGCGCAGGCTGAAGAGATACTGAAAGATGCTATTTCAAAAGAGCCTAAACGCTATGAGTTGCATTTGAAGTTACTGGAAATGTACGCTGCCAGAAAAGATGTTTCTGCATTTGAGGCAATTGCCGGCGAGCTTTACACTACTTTAGGTGCAGATGACCCTACTTGGGCAAAAGTGGCTGAGTTAGGCATTACAGTTGAGCCTGATAATCCACTTTATGATATTAGCCAGGTAACGCCTTCATTAGCAGCAGCTAAACCTGTGGTAAGTAATATTGATGCAGTTGTTGCCGATGTGGGTGTTGGTAATGATCTGGATTTCTCATTCGATAAACTAAAATCCGATAACGAAGTCGAGTCTTCATTAGATATGCAGAGCTCATCATCTAGTCAGGATGAGTTGGGTCAAATTAAATTTGATCAAGATACATTACAAAAAGACTCTTTTGATTTAGGTGGCTTGAATAGTGAGCTTTCTACTAACGCTGTAGAAGATTCAACAGTCACTGCAAGTGCAGATAATATTGCTGTTGCAGAGAGTAAGCCGGCGGCAGATAACTCCATGGACTTTGATTTCCCAGAGTTAGGTTCATTTACTTTAGGCACTGAAGAACCTGCGACTGTTAATGAACAACCTGCATTAGATACTGCGAGTCAGCAGGAGAGTGAGCCTGTATTTGAATTGCCAGCTTCATCAGCTAATGATGAAATTGAACTTACGGCAGCGGCTCCAGCTGAAGAATCTAGCGCTTTAGATAGTTTGGATTTTAACTTCACTACGGCAGCAGAAGCTCCGGAAGTGGCAGCTGAATCCTCTGATTTTAATTTTGAAGGCTTTGCTGATGCCGTAACTCCTGATGAAGAGCAGAAGACGGAGTCTGGCGCACTTGATTCCGCTGATTTTAACTTTGAAGATTTTGGCGCGCCGGCAGCAGAGCTTAATGAAGAAAAGACCGAAGTGAATGCGTTGGAAGGCATTAGTTTAAATTTTGATACTGAAGATACTTCAAATCTAGTCGCTGATGATAAAAAATCAGAAGAAATTTCATTTGATTTTCCGTTAGTAGATGAGCAAGCGCTGCCAGCGCTTGATAAAGAAGTCAGTATCGTAAGCCAGAATGATGCTAATAATTTTGACTTCTCTGCTATCAGTCTGGATCTCAGTGACAGCCAGCCTCCGGTGCCTGACGCTCCGCAAGTTGCAACTGATATGCCGGTAGCTGAGTTTGTAGCAGAGGTAGCAGTTGAAAACGAAAATCCAGATATTGATATCAAGCTGGACTTGGTCAAGGTTTACATCGACATGGAAGATATCGAGGGTGCCCGTGATTTATTAGATGAGGTGCTTAAAGAAGGCGGGCCTCAGCAGCGTTCAACCGCTGAAAAGCTATTGGCAAGTCTGGCCTAGTTTGATTGGGTATCAAAAAAGCCGAGCGATATGCTCGGCTTTTTTATTCAATAACAAACAGTGGTGATGACTAACGATAGTATGATTCAGCAATAGTGAGTTTTGAAAAAATTAACCAATATAAATTAACCGATACATGCATCCATTAATAAAAATTTTGTGTTTTATATTAGTGTTATTGCTCATTGCTATGGCCAATAGCACCATGCTATTTTTTATTATGCTGTTTTTCTTTATCATGGTTTTTAGCTTGAAAGTTCAGACATTTCTGCATGCAGTGCGACGCATGCGCTGGCTCTTTTTATCTATATTTATCATTTATGCATTCGGTACCCCTGGGGAATTGATTCCAAATTTCCCCGTTCACTTTGCACCGACTTTCGAAGGCTTACAATCAGGGCTGGTACAAATTGAGAAGCTGTTGATAGCATTGGCAGCATTGAGCTTATTGTTGACTAGCAGTCCCAGGGAGCAAATGATGCTGGGCTTGTATATGCTCTTGTCACCATTCAATTTAATAGGTTTAAATGTCGAACGCTTTGCAGCAAGATTGATGCTGACATTAGATTATGTGGAAGAGCTTGCTGCGAAAGATAACGGTAGTTTCAGCTTCAAGCATCTGGATCAGATTGACGAATACATAAAGTATTTGCCACAAACTAATGTAGTGTCATTTCAGAAGCTGCCCTTTAGTTTGATTGATAAGTTGATGATGGTTTTGTTATCAGCATTGTGTGTCTTTATGATTTATCGAGGCTTTGCATGAGGGTTGCGCTAGGGTTATCTTATGATGGATCACGATTTTGTGGCTGGCAGAGCCAGCCATCAGCCTGCGGCGTGCAGGACGTATTAGAATCTGCGATTGCGGCTATTGCACAGCAACCTATTCGCGTGCATGCAGCGGGACGTACTGACACCGGCGTGCATGCTCTGTCTCAAGTTGTGCATTTCGAAACGCAGGCTGAGCGGCCATTATCTGCCTGGGTGCGCGGTGTGAATGCACATTTGCCGGATACGGTAAGGGTTGAATGGGCGCATATTGTTGATGAGGAATTTCATGCACGGTTTTCGGCGTTCAGCCGCAGCTACCAATATTTGCTGTATAACGCGCCGGTCGCTACTGCCTTGATGGCAGAGAAAGCTGGGTGGTTTCATTTGCCGCTGGATTTTGCTGCAATGCAGGAGGGTGCGAGCTATTTAATCGGCGAACATGATTTCAGTGCCTTTCGTGCATCAGAATGCCAGGCAAAATCACCGATCAGAACTATGACACAGGTAGATGTGCAGGTTTCAGGGCGTTATTTTATATTTTCTTTTTCCGCCAATGCCTTTTTGCAGCATCAGGTAAGAAATATGATTGGAGCGCTGATCTATATCGGCAAGGGTGCTCATTCGCCAAGCTATATCAAAGAGTTGCTGCAAAAACGTGACCGCACATTATCACCACCCACATTTTCACCCAACGGGCTTTATTTGACCGGTGTGGGATATGATGCAAAGTGGGGGTTGCCTATAACCGGCTCGTCAGATCGCTTGCATGTGTTGATTTAGCGTTACAATGGCATTTTATGGCTTGGCATCAGCAATAGGGATAATGGATTGAGAGTACGAGTTAAAATTTGCGGTATCACACGTGTTGAAGATGCACTGAATGCAGTAGAGCATGGTGTAGATGCGATAGGCTTGGTTTTTTATGAGCCTAGCCCGCGTAACGTAGAAATTTCGCAAGCTATTGAAATTGCAAATAAAATCCCGGCTTTTGTTACTGTGGTCGGATTGTTTGTGAATGCAGAGCCTAGTTTTGTGCGTGAGGTTATTTCACAGGTCAAATTAGATCTGCTGCAATTCCACGGCGATGAAACGCCACAGGAGTGTGCAAGTTACGGCTTGCCATTTATCAAGGCAATACGCGTCAAGTCCGACACAAATTTGGTACAATGTGCGAAAGATTTTTTCGCATCGAAAGCATTGCTGCTGGATACTTTTACCGATGGTGTTGCCGGTGGTACCGGTCATGTATTTGATTGGAACCTTATCCCTGCAGCACTGGACAAACCAATCATACTGGCCGGTGGTTTGAATGCGCAAAATGTAGCGCAGGCAATCAATCAGGTTAAACCATACGCGGTAGATGTGAGCGGTGGTGTGGAAATATCAAAAGGTATTAAAGATGCAGCTAAAATTGCTGCATTTATGCAACAGGTTTATATAAATTAGGTCTAAACGCACTGGTTTTTTGGAGATTGAATAATGCAGTTATATGACATGCCGGATGCACGTGGGCATTTTGGACAATATGGTGGTACGTTTGTAGCAGAAACTTTGGTTGAAGCGCTTGAAGAACTACGTGTGATGTACGAGAAGTATCGTCATGACCCAGAGTTTCTGGCTGAGTATCATTATGATTTAAAACATTTTGTTGGTCGCCCCAGTCCGATTTATCATGCTAAACGATTATCCGATAAAGTGGGTGGGGCGCAGATCTATCTTAAACGTGAAGATCTGAACCATACCGGCGCACATAAAATTAACAACACTATTGGTCAGGCATTGCTGGCTAAACGCATGGGTAAGCCGCGTGTGATTGCTGAAACCGGTGCTGGCCAGCATGGTGTGGCGACAGCAACGATCGCAGCGCGTTTAGGCCTTGAGTGTGTAGTCTACATGGGCAGCGAAGATGTAAAACGTCAGGCGCCGAATGTATTCAGAATGAAATTGCTCGGCGCTACTGTAGTGCCGGTTGAAAGTGGCTCTAAAACACTTAAAGATGCCTTGAACGAAGCGATGCGCGATTGGGTAACTAATGTGCACAATACTTTCTATATCATCGGTACTGTGGCAGGTCCACACCCTTACCCGATGATGGTGCGTGACTTCCAGGCAGTTATTGGTGATGAAGCTAAAGTGCAAATGATGGAAATGGTTGGTCACCAGCCAGATGCTGTTGTTGCCTGCGTAGGTGGCGGTTCTAATGCGATGGGTATTTTCTATCCTTATATTGATGTGCCTGATGTACGCTTGATCGGCGTTGAAGCTGCCGGGCACGGTCTTGAGACTGGCATGCATGCGGCACCATTGACAGCTAATAGTCCGGTAGGTGTGTTACATGGTAATCGCACTTATCTGATGCAGGATGCCGATGGCCAGATTATTGAAACGCACTCTGTTTCTGCCGGTCTGGATTATCCGGGTGTAGGACCAGAACATGCGTGGCTAAAAGATATCAAACGTGCCGAATATGTTGCAATCACCGACGATGAAGCAATGGCCGCTTTCCATAATCTTTGCCGCACGGAAGGTATTATTCCTGCGCTGGAGTCTAGCCATGCCTTAGCTTATGCCGAGAAGCTGGCTAAAACCATGAGCAAGGATCAAATTATTCTGGTTAACTTATCTGGCCGTGGTGATAAAGATATCAATACTGTAGCCAAACTTGCAAACATCACTTTGTAAAATGCAAATTTCGCAGCGTAATGATTTTGATTTTCCAGCTACAAAATACTTGGAAAACCATATGTCAGAATGCTGCGACGTACGGCATTTTTCCCAGTTTAGAACTTTGTATTTTCAAATTTTTTAAAGTATTAATAAACATTTATGTCACGTATTCAATCAACTTTTGCTACCTTAAAACAGCAAGGTAAAACAGCTTTAATTCCTTACATTACGGCCGGCGACCCTCATCCGAAGCATACCGTCAATTTAATGCACACGCTGGTAAAGCACGGTGCAGATATGATTGAACTAGGAGTGCCTTTTTCAGACCCTATGGCTGACGGCCCAGTGATTCAACGTGCGAGTGAGCGCGCATTGGTGCATAAAGTTGGTTTGACCGCAGTGCTGGATATGGTCAAAACATTTCGTCAGACTGACCAGAAAACACCAATTATTCTGATGGGTTATGCAAACCCGATTGAAGCGATAGGCGCAACGGCATTTGCTGATCGCGCTAAAGCTGCAGATGTTGATGGGGTCATTACTGTTGATTATCCGCCTGAAGAGTGTGGCGGCTTTGTTAAAGAATTGCGCGCACGTGATATTGATCCGGTGTTTTTATTATCTCCGACTACTGAACAGAAACGCGTCGAGTTAATCGTGAATCAGGCGAGCGGTTTTGTTTATTATGTTTCACTTAAAGGTGTAACAGGTGCTGCGAATTTGAATATTGAAGAAGTTTCAGAACGTGTTGCCTCAATTCGCAAGCAGACAGATTTGCCGGTAGGTGTAGGTTTTGGTATTCGTGATGCTGCTACAGCAAAAGCAACTGCGGCTATTGCAGATGCTGTCGTTGTCGGTAGCCGCATGGTGCAAACGATTGAAGCGTCAAATGACGACAATTTGCTAGATAACGTTGCTACCCTCATGACTGAATTAAAAACAGCAGTGGATGCTGCTAAAAAATAAAGGATACACAATGGGCTGGTTAAATAAATTACCGCAAAAGATTAAGCGTGTTGTTGGTGCTGATAAGAAAACTGTTCCTGAAGGCTTGTGGATCAAGTGTCCATCATGTCAGTCAGTGCTATATCGTAAAGATCTGGAAGATAATTCTGAAGTCTGTCCAAAATGCAGCTACCACAACCGTATTGGTGCCCGTGCGCGCCTGGTACAGCTGTTGGATGCTGAAGGTCAATTTGAAATTGGTGCTAATGTGCAGCCAATCGACCCGCTGAAATTTAAAGACAGCAAAAGTTATGCAGAGCGTATTAAAGAATCACAAAAAGCAGTCAATGAAAAAGATGCATTGATTGTAATGCAAGGTGCAATCAAAGGCGTGCCGGTAGTTGCTGCAGCATTTGAGTTCAAATTTATGGGTGGTTCAATGGGCTCTGTTGTTGGCGAACGCTTTGTGCGTGGTGTGCAGACAGCTATTGATAACAAGATGGCATTTGTATGTATATCAGCCAGTGGCGGTGCGCGTATGCAGGAAGGCTTGTTATCCCTGATGCAGATGGCTAAGACCAGCGCAGCACTTACGCAATTAAGTAATGCAGGCTTGCCTTTTATCTCAGTATTGACTGATCCAACAATGGGTGGCGTATCAGCAAGTTTTGCTATGCTGGGTGATTTGATCGTGGCTGAGCCGCAGGCATTGATTGGTTTTGCTGGTCCGCGTGTGATTGAGCAGACAGTTCGCGAAACCTTACCAGATGGTTTTCAGCGTGCTGAATTCCTGGTTGAGCACGGTGCAATCGATTTGATTATTGATCGTCGTGAAATGCGTAATAGGCTTGCTGCAATTTTATCTAATTTAATGCGCCTGCCAGCAGCTGCCTAACCATACTCCACTATAAATTGCGCATGCTGCCAGTTAAATTTGTTTTTTATGTGAATATCCTGAAAGTGTCTGCGAGGACCAAGATAGAATTGCATGTCTAAAGGCCTGGCATAAAAATGGCATCAAACATGGCACAAAGAAACCTGGCTGCATGGTTAAGTCATATTGAACAGCTCCATCCCAAAGCGATTGCAATGGGGTTGGAGCGAGTCAACTTGGTTATTCAGCGTCTGGCATTAAAACCAAACTTTAAAATCATTACTGTAGCCGGAACCAATGGCAAGGGCTCAACTTGTGCAATGCTGGCGGAGATTTACAAGCAGGCCGGATATCAGGTTGGTTGCTATACTTCTCCCCATTTGTTGCGTTATAACGAGAGAGTGCGCGTTAATGGCAATGAGGCAAGTGATAAAGACCTTTGTGTGGCATTTACCGCAGTCGAGCAAGCCAGATTAGGTCTTGATAATGACAGTGATGAAATTGCGCTGACCTACTTCGAGGTGGGGACGCTTGCCGCAGTATGGCATTTTGCTCAAGCTGAAATCGATATTGCAGTGCTGGAGATTGGCTTGGGCGGACGTCTGGATGCAGTTAATGCATTTGAGCCTGATAGTGCTGTGGTGACCAGTATTGATATTGATCATCAGGAGTTTCTGGGTGACACGCGCGAAAGTATAGGCGCTGAAAAAGCCGGTGTGTATAGACCTGCTGTTGCGGCAATCTGCGGCGATCTAAATCCACCGGCGAGCCTGATTGCTTATGCGCATAAAGTAGGTGCAGATTTTAAGTGCATTAAGCATGCGTTTGATTTTGAAGCTACAGCCACTGGCTGGAATTATCTGGATAATCAAAAAGTCAGGTATAGCTTGCCATTGCCGGCTCTGGAAGGCGGCTATCAACTCATGAACGCCTCGTGTGCAATTGCTGCTGTAGAATCATTACAGTCGACTTTGCCTGTTAAAAGCGAGGCAATAGCAAATGCGATGGCAGAAGTTAAGCTCGCCGGCCGTTTTCAGACTGTTTCAAAATCTCCCTGGCTGATTCTGGATGTGGCGCACAACCCGCATGCGGCAGAAGCACTCGCAAAAAATCTAAAAGCACACAGAGTGCAATCTCAAAATAAAGCTGGTGTAAAATCTGGCAAAACAATCGCGGTGTTTGCAATGCTGGCTGATAAAGATATTAAAGGCGTTGTAAATGCTGTAAAAGATGAGATTGATTTTTGGTACATTGCGGGCATTGATCATAGTCGCAGCACGCCTGTAGATACAGTGATTATGGTGGTTCTTGATGCGGTGCCACAGGCTAAAATCAAGAGGTTCGATTCAGCGTCCACTGCCTGCAAACAAGCATGCATTGATACAGAAGTCTGTATAGATAGAAACGAAAATGATAAAATAGTCGTGTTTGGTTCCTTCTTTACCGTTTCAAACGTAATGCAGTACCTAAACGATGATACAAATACCCATTTTTGAAGGAAGCAGTAATGCCACCTGATTTACCTAATGAGCAGGAGCTGACGCTAAAGAAAAGGGCGCGCCGCCGTCTGGTAGGTGCAATAGCGCTTGTGCTGTTGATGGTCATTATTTTGCCGCAGGTGCTGCAGGATCGTGCGCTTTTAGCACAGCAGGAGCCTATAAAAATTACGATGCCAATGGATACAAGCCCGCTAAATCAGCAACCAGTGTCACAAGATGTTGCAGATGTTAAGGCACTTAACTCAGATGAATCTGTTTCCGATGATAAAGTTCCAGATTTCATAGAGCCTGTCACGGAGCCTGTTGTAGTTAAACAGATAGAGAATAAACCTGTTAAAGAAACTCAAATTAATACAGCTATAGCACCTCAGCCTGAAAAGAAAGTAGCAGTAAAGACTCCTGACGCTGGCAAAGCACAAACACAAGCAGCCATCAAACCTCAAGAGTCATTTACAGTTCAAGTTGGTGTCTATTCTGATGTTGATAATGTGAAGCGATTGCAGGAGCAGTTAAAGCAAGCCGGCTTTAGCACGCATACCGAAAAAGTTAAAACGCCTAAAGGCGATAGTCTGCGTCTTAAAGCAGGTAATTTTAATTCTCGTGAAGATGCAGTTGCTGCGTTAGCCAAGATTAAAGCAATAGGACTGTCCGGTATAGTCATTGGTAATGAATAAAGCCTGGATGAACAGGGTGTTAAGTATTTATTTTGACCGCGCTGGTCAATCGCAATTGAGATAAGAAACGATGACGGCTTTTGATTATGCAGTACTCACAATCATAGGATTGTCAGTCATATTTAGCGTAATGCGCGGTATGGTCAAAGAAGTATTGTCAATTCTTGGCTGGGTGGCTGCATTTTATGTAGGCAGGACTTATACTAGCCAATTACTGCCTTTGATGCCGGCAGATATTCCTACGGAGTCACTGCGTATACTGGCCGCTTTTTTGGTGCTTTTTTTAGCAACACTTTTACTCTCGACTTTACTTGCTATAGCGATTTCAGCCGTGTTCAAAAAAATTGGTCTGGGATGGTTTGATCGCTTGTTAGGCGCTTTCTTCGGTGTATTCAGAGGCCTGTTGATTATTTGTATTCTGGTGTTTCTGGCCGGGCTCACCGAGTTGCCAAAAGATACAAGATGGAAAAATGCGATGTTCAGTTCACCAATTGAGGCGCTGGTCATCAGTATGTTGCCTTGGCTACCTGATGGAATGGCCAAGCATGTTAAATACGACTAAAGAATTTACTATTTTAAATACGCAATTTATCAGTTAAGGTTCAATACATGTGTGGAATTATAGGCATCGTTGGTAAAAACCCAGTTAATCAGTTGTTATATGATGGTTTGCTGGTGCTACAACACAGGGGGCAAGATGCAGCAGGCATTGTTACCTGTGATGGCAATACGTTTTTTATGCATAAAAACAATGGCTTGGTGAAAGATGTGTTTCAAACCCGCCATATGCGTAACTTAACAGGAAATGCCGGTATTGCGCATGTGCGCTATCCGACTGCCGGTTCTTCAAATGCGGCCGAGGCACAACCTTTCTACGTTAACTCTCCATTCGGTATTGTGCTGGGACATAACGGTAACCTGACTAATTCTGAACAACTGAAATCTGAAATGTTCCGTCAGGATTTACGTCATATCAATACCAATTCTGATTCAGAAGTTTTGCTTAACGTACTGGCGCATGAGATTGAAAAAACATCACGCAATGCTGTGCTTAACACAGACATGGTTTTTGATGCAGTTGCCGCTGTGCATAAGCGTTGCAAAGGTGCTTATGGTGTAGTGGCTATGATTGCCAACTTTGGCTTGCTTGCGTTCCGTGATCCTAATGGCATACGTCCATTAGTGATTGGTAAAAGCGAGACCGATAAAGGCACAGAGTATATCGTGGCATCAGAGAGTGTGGCACTCGATGTGCTGGGCTTTCAGATTGTGCGTGATGTTGAGCCGGGTGAGGCTGTATTTATTGATATGGAAGGAAACTTCTATTCTCGTCAATGCGCAGAGGATGCAAAACTGAATCCGTGTATTTTTGAATATGTTTATCTGGCACGTCCGGATTCTGTGATTGACGGTGTGTCTGTGTATCAAACACGTCTGGATATGGGCAAGAGCCTTGCTGACAAAATCAAACGTGAGTGGCCTGATAAACATATCGACGTTGTTATCCCAATCCCGGATACAAGCCGCCCAAGCGCATTGCAGGTTGGTTTGGCTTTAGGTTTGGATTATCGTGAAGGTTTTATCAAAAACCGTTACATTGGTCGTACCTTCATTATGCCTGGGCAGGCATTGAGAAAGAAATCTGTACGTCAAAAACTGAATCCTATCGGTATCGAATTCAAGGGCAAAAATGTATTGCTGGTAGATGACTCAATCGTACGCGGTACTACTTCTCAGCAAATTGTGCAGATGGCGCGTGATGCCGGTGCCAATAAGGTTTATTTCGCTTCTGCGGCACCTCCGGTACGCTTTCCTAATGTGTACGGCATTGATATGCCTAGCCGCGATGAACTGCTGGCAACCGGCCGTAGCGATGAAGAAATCTGTAAAGAAATCGGTGCCGATGCACTTATTTATCAGGACCTGGATGCTTTGATTGCTGACGTTAAATTCAGAAATCCAAACATTAAGGATTTTGACTGTTCATGCTTTGATGGCAAATATGTAACAGGTGACATCACAGAGGCCTATCTGGCGAAAATTGAATCTGCACGCGCTGATGGCAAGAAAGGTCAAAAACCGGCAAATTCCATTACGCAGCTCGATTTGAATCTGATCAATACCAATGACCTGCAAGTGGAAGAGAGTGCTTAAGTATTCTCAATTATTTACACTGTTAGCACTTGACTCTGTTTAGGCGGAGTACTAACATGAAATTGCGCTGATTTGAGTTTGCCAACATTAATCAAGGCCACACTCAGCTTGCGGGCGCATTATAAATACAGCTAAAGCGAGTAAAAAAGACCCGTTTTAGCTTAGCGCTTTAACGGGTTTTTTATTATTCAGACATATTGAGAACAACAACATGAGCAAAATACAATACCATCCTGAGACATTAAGTGTGCGTGCCGGTAGTGAAATGACGGAATACGGAGAAAACTCCGAAGCACTTTTTATGAACTCCAGCTTCCGATTTGTAAGTGCTGCACAGGCTGCCGCGCGTTTTGGTGGTACCGAGCCCGGAAATATTTATTCTCGCTTTACCAACCCGACCGTGACCATGTTTCAGAATAAACTGGCTGCGCTTGAAGGTGCAGAGCAGTGCGTTGCTACTTCTAGTGGCATGTCTGCTATTTTGGCCTGTGTTATGGGTTTGTGTTCGGCTGGTGACCATGTAGTGGCATCGCGCAGTATCTTTGGTACTAGCGTGCAGTTGTTTGGCAATATACTCAAACGCTGGGGTCTGAATGTAACGTTTGTTTCACTGACTGACCCTGATGAGTGGCAGGCAGCGGTTACGGAAAAAACCAAGCTGTTTTTTGTGGAAACACCTTCCAACCCAATGACTGAAGTTTGCGATATTCAGGTGTTGGCTGATATTGCCCACTCAGCAGGCGCGCATCTGGTGGTTGATAATTGTTTCTGCACACCGGCTATACAGAGGCCTTTGGCATTGGGGGCTGATATCATTATCCACTCTGCGACCAAGTATATTGATGGTCAAGGACGCTGCCTGGGTGGTGCTGTATTAGGTTCTAAAACCTTAATGGAGCCAGTCTATGGCTTTTTGCGTACGGCCGGCGTTACGATGAGTGCATTCAATGCCTGGGTATTTTTAAAAGGGCTTGAAACGTTGCATGTGCGTATGGAGGCACATGCTAAAAATGCACTTGCGTTGGCAACTTGGTTAGAAGCGCAGCCGCAGGTGGCGCGTGTGCATTTTCCAGGTCTGGCATCACATCCGCAGCATGCGCTGGCAATGCGTCAGCAAAGCAGCGGCGGCGGCATTGTTACGTTTGAGGTGAAGGCTAAAGCAGGGCAAACGCCGCAAGAAGCTGCCTGGGCGCTGATTGATGCTACGCAATTGATTTCAATCACCGCTAATCTGGGCGACGCGAAAAGCACGATTACACATCCAGCTTCTACAACGCATAGCCGCATAACACCTGAAGCGCGTGTAATTGCAGGTATTACCGACGGTTTGGTGAGGGTTGCGGTCGGCTTAGAGCATATTGAGGATTTGAAAGCTGATTTAGCGCTGCTGACTAAATAGGTAGTTAAGCCTATAAATCACGTCTTTATTTGCTAGTTATTTGTAACGCACTACATTAAAAAATCAGGGTAACTTTATCCTGATTTTTTTACGCCATAAACAATGCTAAAACTATGCTCAAAACCGTTAATTTACGCGCTAATCATGCTAAAATTTGCCTCATATAAAAACCATTAAAAGTCAGTCGAAATATGGATCAATTCGCTAAAGAAACCCTACCGATTAGTTTAGAAGATGAAATGCGTCGGTCTTACCTTGATTATGCGATGAGCGTAATTGTAGGCCGTGCATTACCAGATGTGCGCGACGGTTTAAAGCCGGTACACCGTCGTGTTTTATTTGCGATGCATGAGTTATCAAATGATTACAATAAACCTTACAAAAAGTCCGCACGTATTGTCGGCGATGTAATCGGTAAATACCATCCGCACGGTGATACAGCTGTTTATGACACGATCGTGCGTATGGCGCAGGACTTCTCCTTGCGCTATATGCTGGTAGATGGCCAGGGTAACTTCGGTTCTGTAGATGGCGACAATGCTGCGGCGATGCGTTATACCGAAATCCGTATGGCGAAAATCGCACATGAATTATTAGCAGATATTGATAAAGAAACTGTTGATTTCGGCCCTAACTATGATGGTTCTGAACATGAACCATTCATCATGCCGGCGCGTATCCCTAACCTGCTGATTAATGGCAGTTCTGGTATTGCGGTAGGTATGGCTACCAATATTCCGCCACACAATATCAACGAAGTGCTGGATGCCTGTTTTGCGCTGCTTAAAAATCCTGAAACAACGGTTGATGAGCTGATTGAGCTGGTGCCGGCGCCTGACTTCCCGACCGCAGGTATTATTTACGGTACTGTCGGCGTGAAAGAGGGTTATCGTACCGGCCGTGGCCGTGTAGTGATGCGTGGTCGCACCCACTTTGAAGACATGGATAAAGCTGGTGGCCGTCAGTCTATTATTATTGACGAGCTTCCGTACCAGGTGAACAAGAAAACGCTGATTGAGAAAATCGCCGAGCTAGTTAACGAGAAGAAAATTGACGGTATTTCTGATCTGCGCGATGAATCTGATAAATCAGGTATGCGCGTAGTGATTGAACTCAAACGCGGCGAAGTGCCGGAAGTCGTGCTGAATAACCTCTATAAGCAAACCCAGCTGCAAGACACGTTTGGTATGAACATGGTGGCCTTGCTCGATGGCCAGCCGCGCTTGCTTAACCTCAAGCAGATGCTGGAAGCATTCCTGAGACATCGCCGTGAAGTCGTTACACGTCGTACCGTATTTGAACTGCGTAAAGCGCGTGAACGTGGCCATGTGCTGGAAGGTCTGGCTGTGGCGCTTGCAAACGTCGATGAGATGATTGCAATTATCAAAGCCGCACCAACACCGCCAGAAGCTAAAAAAGACCTGATGGCCAAGGCATGGAATTCACCAGTGGTTGAAGAAATGTTGCGACGTGCTGCGATGGAAGCTGCACGTCCGGATGGCTTGAGTGTTGACTTTGGTTTAACGCCTAACGGTTACAAACTGAGTGATGTACAGGCGCAGGAAATTCTGCAAATGCGCTTACAACGCCTGACTGGCCTTGAGCAGGATAAGATTGTTAATGAATATAAAGAAGTCATGGATGTGATTGCAGACTTGCTGGATATTTTAGCCAATGCATCACGCGTTACTACCATTATCAGTGACGAGCTGACTGAAATCAGAAGGCAGTTCGGTGATAAACGCCGTAGTGAAATCGTAGCCAATGCGCAGGATCTGTCGCTAGAAGACTTGATTACACCGCAAGACGTGGTGGTGACATTGTCACATACCGGTTATATCAAGTCACAGCCGCTGGATGAGTACCGTTCACAAAAACGTGGTGGTCGTGGCAAACAGGCCGCAGCAACCAAGGAAGATGACTTCATCGATAAGATGTTCGTGGCTAATACCCATGATTACATCCTGTGCTTCTCTAGCCGCGGCCGTGTCTATTGGCTTAAAGTCTACGAAGTGCCACAAGGTAGCCGCACTAGTCGTGGCAAACCTATCATTAACTTGTTCCCGTTAGAAGAAGGCGAGAAAATCAACGCCATTCTTTCTGTGAAAGAGTTTGATGAAAATCGCTTTATCTTTATGGCGACTTCATTGGGTACCGTTAAGAAAACTGCGTTGACAGAATTTGCCAACCCGCGTAAATCCGGCATTATTGCGATTAATCTGGATGAAGGCGATTACCTGATTGGTGCGGAAATTACTAACGGTAGCGATGACATTATTCTGGTTTCTAACGGCGGCAAAGCAGTTTGGTTTGACGAAGAAGAAGTACGTGAAATGGGTCGCGCCACACGTGGTGTACGCGGTATGAAACTCGCACCGGAACAGCAGGTTCTGTCATTGCTGATTGCTGAAAATGATCAGCAAACGGTGCTGGTTGCTACTGAAAACGGCTATGGAAAACGTACAGTATTGGCAGATTTCCGCCATTCCGGACGTGGTACGCAAGGCGTTAAAGCAATTGCGGTAAGTGAGCGTAATGGCTTGGTAGTGGCAGCTAAACTCGTTAATGATGAAGATGAAATCATGCTGATTACTACGGGCGGCGTGTTGATTCGTACGCGTGTGAAAGAGATTCGTGAATTAGGCCGTGCAACGCAAGGTGTAACGCTGATTAACCTGGGTGAAGGCGAAAAACTTTCTGGCATCGAAAAAATAGTTGAAACAGATGATGATGAGAGCGCTGAAGATGTTATTGACGGTATTGCAGAAGACGGTGCAGATGATGCTGCTGTCGATGGTACAGAGCAGCAAGATCAATAAGTGATTTTGATTTTCTAAACTTATCTGTAATTAAAAATAAGGTTTAAGTAATAAATGACACAAATTTATAATTTCTCGGCGGGTCCTGCTGTATTGCCAAAACCGGTTCTGCAACGTGCGCAGGCAGAGATGCTGGATTGGCATGGTTCCGGTATGAGTGTGATGGAAATGTCTCATCGCGGTAAGGAATTTACCAGTATTCTGGGCAAAACCGAGGCAGATTTACGCACCTTGTTGAATATTCCACAGAACTACAAAGTTCTGTTTTTGCAAGGTGGCGCGATTGCCGAGAATGCCGTGATTCCGATGAATCTGCTCAATGGCGGTGAGGCGGATTATGTAGTCACTGGCTCATGGTCTAAACGCAGCGTTGAAGATGCGAATGCTTATGGCAAGATTAATGTAGTTGCAAGCAGCGAAGCTGAAAAGTTTACGCATGTGCCGGCGTTTGATAGCTGGAAATTAAATAAAAACGCACAGTATCTACATATCTGTACCAATGAAACCATTAACGGCGTTGAGTTTGATGGTTTGCCTGACGCTGGTGATGTGCCGATTGTAGCTGATATGTCATCACACATCTTGTCCAGACCGATTGATGTAAGTCAGTACGGTGTTATTTACGGCGGTGCTCAGAAAAATATTGGCCCCGCAGGTTTGTGTATCGTCATTGTGCGTGAAGATCTGCTGGGTAAAGCATCGCCTTTGACGCCGGCAGTATTCAACTGGAAAACGCAGGCTGAAAATCAGTCCATGATTAATACGCCGCCTACTTACAGTATTTACATCGCTGGCCTGGTATTCGAGTGGCTGCTGGAGCAGGGCGGCGTAGCCGCGATCGAGAAAGTAAATATTGCCAAGGCAAATTTACTTTATGACTATATCGATAGTACTGATTTTTATATGAACAATGTTGCGATTAACAACCGTTCACGTATGAATATTCCTTTTTTCCTCAAAGATGAGTCGTTAAACGATGCGTTCCTGAAGGGTGCCGAAGCGAATGGCCTGCTGCAGCTGAAAGGTCACCGTATGGTAGGTGGCATGCGCGCGTCTATTTATAATGCGATGCCGATTGAGGGCGTGCAAGCCTTGGTCAGCTATATGAAAGCCTTTGAAAGCGCACACTAACCATGTCAGACTTACAGCCATCAAACAAACTGAAGCAGCACCGTGATCAAATTGATGCTATTGATGAGCAGATACTTAAACTCGTCAATGATAGGGCCAGCCATGCCCGCCACATCGGAGAACTCAAGGATGATGGCGTCATTTATCGTCCGGAACGTGAGGCCCAGGTACTCAGGCGTTTAATGGAGCATAATAATGGTCCGTTGCCGGCTGAAGCAGTGACCAATATTTTCCGCAGTATTATGTCTAACTGCCGCGCGCTGGAAAAAGAGCTCACCGTAGCGTTCCTCGGCCCATTAGGCACTTATAGCGAAGAGGCTGCGCTTAAGCAGTTTGGGCAGGGCCGAAGCGCTGTTGTCTGCGGCTCAATTGATGAAGTGTTTCGTACTGTAGAGTCAGGCCAGGCGGATTACGGCATCGTTCCGGTAGAAAATTCTAATGAAGGTGCCGTTGGTTTGACACTGGATTTATTGTTGAGCAGTCCGTTGAAGATTTGCGGTGAGGTGACGATTCCAATTCATCATTGCTTGCTGTCTGCGCAAACTGATCTGAGTAAAATTACGCATATCTTTTCTCATGCGCAATCGCTTTCGCAGTGCCATGAGTGGCTTAACCGCGTAATGCCTAATGTAACGCGTGAGGCTGTAGTGAGTAACGCGCTTGCTGCACAGATGGCACATGATCTGGTGACTACTGAAAATACTCCGGTGGCAGCAATTGCCAGCAAGCGTGCAGCGGAGTTGTTTAATTTAAATGTGCTCGCAGAGAATATAGAAGACGATCCTAAAAATACCACGCGCTTTTTAGTGATTTCAAGTCACGATGTTGCGCCATCAGGTCAAGACAAAACCTCGCTGGTGATGGCTACCAAAAATCAGCCAGGCGCGATTCTTGGGCTGCTGACACCGCTAGCCGAGCATGGCGTGAGCATGACCAAGCTTGAGTCACGCCCATCAAAAGTCGGCATGTGGGAGTATGTGTTTTACGTGGATATTGAGGGTCATGCGCACAGCACACATGTAGCCGCGGCAATCAAGGAAATTGAAGGCCGTGCATCGTATCTGAAACATTTAGGTTCGTATCCTGTCGCAGTCATATAACACCGCAAAAGCGTTTCAAGTTTAACTACCAATTACATACTGATTTTCAATATGACTATTCAAGCACCAGCCTATATTCGCAACATCGCGCCCTATCAAGGCGGTAAACCTATCACTGAACTTGCCCGTGAAATGGGGCTGCAGGTAGAAGATATCGTCAAGCTGGCTTCCAATGAAAACCCGTTAGGCATCAGCCCTAAAGCTGAATACGCAATACAGGAAGCGATTCTTGATATTGCGCGTTATCCTGATGGCAACAGCTTTTTGCTGCGCGATGCGGTGAGCAAAAAATTTAATGTGGCACATAACCAGATTGTATTTGGCAATGGCTCTAACGATATTCTGGAGCTTGCAGCGCGCGCTTTTTTGACCAATGACAGCGAAACCATCCACTCTCAGCACGCATTTGCAGTTTATCCGCTGGTAACGCAGGCTATGGGCGCGACGGGTGTCGTAGTGCCGGCAAAAAATTATGGCCATGATCTGGATGCAATGCTCAAAGCCATTACAGCCAATACGCACATGATTTTTATTGCTAATCCTAATAACCCGACAGGGACATTATTAGGTAAAGACGAGCTTTATGTTTTCCTGAAACAGGTGCCTAAAAACATATTGGTCGTACTGGATGAGGCTTATGATGAGTATTTGCCAGCGGCTCTTAAATCTGAAGCGATTCAATGGTTACCGGAGTTTCATAACTTAATCATTTCACGCACTTTATCCAAGGCTTATGGTCTTGCCGGGCTGCGTATCGGGTTTGGCTTATGTCACGCTGATATTGCCGATATGATGAACCGTGTGCGTCAGCCATTTAACGTGAATAGCATTGCACAAGCTGCAGCTGTTGCTTCGTTGGCAGATGATGATTTTGTAGAACGCACTTATGCACTGAATCAGGCTGGTATGGCGCAATTAAAGCAGGGTTTTGATAAGCTGGGTCTGGAATACATTCCATCTTTCGCGAATTTTATCAGCGTTAAAGTAGGCGACGCAGCAAGCTATAACCAGAAATTGCTGCAAAAAGGCATCATTGTGCGGCCTGTTGCCAATTATGAAATGCCCGAGTACCTGAGAGTGAGTGTCGGTTTATTTTCTGAGAACGCTAAGTTCTTGTCTGCATTAGAAGAAATCGTAACAGAAGCTAAAAACCAGGCCTAAAGTCTTCGGCAGCGCCCCTGCCAGTAATGATTTTACGGTCTAGGCATCATGAATTTACTTAGTACTTATTCCGTAACTTCTCAGTGTTGCAGATTGCTAACAAGGCGCACAATGCTTCTCACGTTGTAACGAATTAGTTGCCGCGAAAAACAAACTAACAATTAACTTTAAGGAATTTTATTATGTGGACTAAACCAGCTGCTACAGAAATGCGTTTTGGCTTTGAAGTAACAATGTACGTAATGAACAAATAATTAGCGCATACGTTAATTGAAAAAAAGGCTGCCGCAAGACAGCCTTTTTTTATAAAAGGCTCTGCTACTTAAATGAGAGAGCTTTGTTTTATAAAAAGCTAATTATCATAATGATCTAGTTGGTTTTTTATAAAATATTAAATGTTAAACAACTGTTTTTAAAGAATTGTAGATTGATATGCATATACATGTATTAGGCGCAGGGGCCGGTGGTGGTTTTCCGCAGTGGAACTGTAACTGTTTTAATTGTGATGGTTTACGTAAAGGTACGATAAAGGCAACCAAACGTACACAATCATCAATCTGCGTGAGTGGTGATGGTGTTAACTGGGTCTTGTTCAACGCATCACCTGATGTGTTACAGCAAATACAGGACTTTGCGCCATTGCAGCCGGGTCGTGCAGTGCGCGATACCGGTATTCAGGCAATTGTACTGATTGATGCGCAGATTGACCACACCACAGGTTTGTACATGTTGCGCGAAGGTACCGTCAAGCGTGAAATCTACTGTACTGAAGCCGTGTATGGTGATTTAACCAGTGGTAATCAAATCTTGAATATATTGGGACATTACTGCGGTATTAATCACCATGATGTGCCAATTGACGGTAAAGCCAGCTTCACTATCCCGAATGTCCCTAATCTTAAATTCACGACAGTTGCATTGAAGAGTGCTGCACCACCGTACTCACCACACCGCAATAATCCGCAGCCAGGTGACACGATCGGTGTATTGATTGAAGAAATCAGTACCGGTAAAAAATGCTGGTACTCACCGGGTTTGGCTGAAATTGAGCCACATCTTCCAGAACTCATGAATCAAGCGGATTGCATTATGGTCGACGGTACATTCTGGACCGATACCGAGATGCTTGATTTAGGCTTGATGACAAAAACTGCACGCAGTATTGGTCACAACCCACAATCAGGGCCAAAGGGCATGATTGAGGATCTGGATAAATTCGGTGATGTGCGCAAAGTTTTGATACACATCAACAATACCAACCCTATTTTGCGTGAAGATTCTGCCGAGCGTGCAATTTTGACTGAACACAAAATTGAAGTCGCCTATGATGGTATGGACATTATTTTATAAAAAACTCAAATCTCGTTGAATCATATAGAGCTTTGAATTTTTAATTAAAGGAAAAACAAAATGACTGAAAAATTGGCACCATGGAGCAAAGAAGAGTTTGAAGCTAAATTACGTGAAAAAGGTAAGGGTTATCATATTTACCACCCAATTCATGTACTGATGTATGAGGGTAAATTATCACAACAGCAAATGCAGGCTTGGGTAGCAAACCGTTATTATTATCAGATTGCTATCCCGATGAAGGATGCAGCGATTCTTTCAAATTGTCCTGACCGTGAATTGCGTCGCGGCTGGATTCAACGTATTTTCGATCACGATGGCAGCGGCCAGATCGCCGAAGGCGGTGAGGGTGGTATCGAAGCATGGATCCATTTAGGTCATGCTGTAGGTTTGACGCGTGAAGAAGTGATGTCTTTGAAGCTAGTTGCGCCAGGCACTAAATTTGCAGTGGATGCCTATATCAACTTTGCAAAACAACGTCCTTGGCAAGAGTCTGTATGTTCTAGCCTGACAGAGCTGTTTGCGCCACACATTCATCAACAGCGCATTGATTCATGGCCTGATATGTATCCATGGATTAATCCGGAAGGTATGCAATACTTCAAAAATCGTCTGACACAAGCGCGCCGTGATGTTGAGCAAGGCCTGCAAGTGACGCTGGATTACTTTGGACAAAGCCGTGAAATGCAAATGCGCGCTCTGGAAATTCTGCAATTCAAGCTGGACGTGTTGTGGGTGATGGCTGATGCGATTATGCTGCAATCTGCAGATATCAAAGTTGAAGGCCGTGATTACCTACGCCAGCCTGTCATGAACGTGAGCTAAGAATAATCATTATGGATATTCAAATACAACACCCTGACATTTACGCACTTTCTCATCACCACCGTTTTCAGTGGGAAGAAGCCCAGAATAGTTATGTGATACTTTTCCCTGAAGGCATGGTCAAACTACATGGAGGCGCCGGAGAAGTATTAAAGCGCGTAGATGGCAAGGCAACAGTAGGGGATATTGTGGCAGATTTGAAAGCTACATTTCCTGATGCTGATGATATTGAAAGTGACATTATCGGCATGTTTGAACTCGCGGTCAGCAAGGGCTGGCTGCGTAAAGTTTAGTAAAAATTAGTAATACAGAGGGATAAAATCCTGCGAGTTTAGGAGTAACAAAATGACACAAGCCTCTTTAGGTGAATCAGTAGTACAAAAAACTGTGCATGCCGCTACCAATAACGGTGTTGCTGCCAGCGCTACACAAACACAACCTTTGTGGTTGCTAGCTGAGGTGACATATCGTTGCCCGCTGCATTGTGCATTTTGTTACAACCCTACTGATTACGATAAGCATACACAAAATGAGCTCACCACTGAGCAATGGATACAGGCATTGCGCGATGCACGTAAATTGGGTGCAATTCAGTTGGGAATTTCAGGTGGTGAACCACTGCTGCGCGATGATATTGAAGATATTGTAATTGAAGCGAAGAAGCTGGGTTATTACAGCAACCTGATTACTTCCGGTGTCGGTTTAACCGAGAAGCGCATTCAGGCTTTCAAGGATGGTGGCTTAGATCATATTCAGCTTTCAATGCACGATATTACTGAGGAGATTAACAATTTCATCACCAATACCAAAACATTCGAGTTGAAGAAAAAAGTAGCAGCTATGATCAAAGGTCATGGTTACCCAATGGTGCTCAATGTGGTGATACACCGTTACAACATTGGCCATATGAAAGAAATTCTTGAAATGGCTGATGCACTTGGAGCAGAGTATATAGAGCTGGCAAATACACAATATTATGGCTGGTCATTAGTCAATCGCAGCCAGTTAATGCCAACCCGAGAGCAGGTTGAAGAGGCTGAACGCATCACCAACGAGTTCAGGGAAAAGTCTGGCAGCAAGATGAAGATTTTCTTCGTAGTTCCGGATTACTTCTCTGATCGCCCGAAAAAATGCATGAACGGCTGGGGTGAAGTGTTCATGATCGTAACTGCCAATGGCGATGTATTGCCATGTCACTCAGCACGTGTTCTGCCAAACATGAAGTTCCCGAACGTAAAAGACACAGATCTGGGCTGGAGCTGGAAAGATTCACCGGCATTCAACAAATATCGCGGTGACGACTGGATGAAAGAACCTTGTCGCAGTTGTTCCGAGAAAGCAAATGACCTAGGCGGCTGCCGTTGCCAGTCATTCCTGCTCACAGGCGATGCTGAAGCGGCCGACCCGGTATGCAGTAAATCACCGCACCATCACTTGATTGAAAAAGCGATTGAAGATGCGCAGAACCCGGTCATTGCGGCACAGCCGATTTTGTTCCGTAACGATAAAAACTCTAAGAGAATTATTGCAGGTGAGCTTAAAGAGCTCACAGATGAGTTCCACGCACTGCCATAATTTATTACTTAGGTTAACCATACACTAATAAGTTATGGTTAAATTGAACGCGCTGCTGATATGTCTGTAGCGCGTTTTTTATTTGAGAAAACATTTTGAAAAGCCAAACATCACCATTGTTTTTATCTGTCGTCCTTGCGAGTCTGGCTGCACTGGCACCGTTTGCGATTGATACCTATTTGCCTGCGTTTCCGGTTCTGGAAAATGACTTTCAGGCAACATCATTACAGTTGCAGCAGAGTCTTACGTTTTATCTATTGCCTTATGCGCTCATGACGCTATGGCATGGTGCCATTTCTGATTCAATAGGGCGTATTTCCGCCATCAAGTGGGGCTTGGGTGTTTTTGTCATTGCGTCGATTGGCTGTGCGTTTGCAACTAATATTGAAACATTATGGTTCTTTCGCGCATTACAGGGGCTGTCAGGCGGTGCCGGTAACGTAGTTGCAAGGGCGATGGTGCGTGACCTGTTTGCAGGCCCGCAAGCGCAGCGTGTCATGGCGACGGTACAGATGTTGTTTGGCATTGCGCCTGCTGTAGCGCCAATCATTGGCGGGTTGTTATTGGGCATCCACTGGCAGGCGATTTTTATATTTCTCGCCTTGTACTCAGGTGTCAGCCTGCTGGCAGCGATGCGTTATTTGCCTGAAACTATGCCGGCAGGTAAGCGTGTGCCACTATCAGCTAAGCAGGTGATTAAAGATTACCGTGTAATTTTTGGCGATAAAGAATTCAATTATGTGGTGTTTGCCTTGGGCGCTAATTTTGCCGGCTTCTTTGTGTACGTGTTAGCGAGTCCGATATTTCTCGTAAAACATCTGGGTCTAGGTGATCATCAGTTCGGCTGGATGTTTATTCCAACCGTGTGCGGCATGGTACTGGGTTCTTATATGGCTAAGCGTGCAGCTGGTAGGTATGCGCAAAGCAAAGTCATTAAAGCGGCTTATTGGTGGATGTTTCTGATGGTCATACTGAACTTGCTGGTTTGTTTTATGCTGCCGACCGAGCCGGTTTATAACATTGCCCCAATTGCATTATTTAATGTAGGCATGGCACTGGCGATGCCGATACTCTCGCTCGCAGCATTAGATCGTCATCCTAAAATCCGCGGCACTGCAGCTTCCGGGCAGGCTTTTATACAAATGCTGCTGTCTACCGTATCGGCTGGCCTGATAGTGCCGCTGGTCTGGTATGCGCCTTCAGGGCTTGCTATCGCGATGGCTTGTTATCTGTTGATCGGTTGGCTCATGATACGCAAAAGCAAGCTCTGGGCTAGCCAGTCGTGATTTTATTATTGCTTTTCCAAAACAGGTAAACCCGGCAGTCAAACTCATACTGGTGGTAGTTGGGTTCCATGTATTGGCATAACTGGTAAAACGCTTTATCGTGGTTACGCTCTTTAAGATGAGCCAGTTCATGCACGACGATCATGCGTAGAAATTCGGCCGGGGTTTCTTTGAAAAACGAAGAAATGCGGATTTCTTTTTTTGCTTTCAGCTTGCCGCCCTGTATACGTGATATCGCAGTGTTAAGACCCAGCGCATGATGTTCTATGCTTAATCTATTGTCGTAATGCACCTTGTCCAGTAGCGGCGCATTGCGCAGGTAAGCCTGCTTTATTTCAGAGCTGTATTCATACAATGCTTTATCAGTCTGAACGCTGTGCGACTGCGGGTAGCGTTGCGCAATATAGTCGCCAAGCTGATTTTGATCGTGCAGCTGCCTGATCTTATCTTGCAGTGTTACAGAATAATGCTGCAGGTATTTGAGTGGAGCGGTCATTTGTTTATGCAAAGTGTTAGATCAAAAAATTAAAGGAGGCAGAAGCCTCCTTTGGGTTTGATCTAGCTTATATTTACTCGATCAGTAAATCGCGTTTTTCTGGAACACCATTCATTGCATCAGCATCTTCCAGCGCTTCTTTACGAGAAGTAATCACTGGCCATATTTTTGCCAGACGCGCATTCAGTGCAATAAAGTCCTGCTGGTCTTCCGGTACGTCATCTTCTGCAAAGATGGCTTCTGCCGGGCATTCTGCAACACATAATGTGCAATCGATACACTCGTCCGGGTTAATTGCTAAAAAGTTAGGGCCTTCTACAAAGCAATCAACTGGGCATACATCAACGCAATCAGTGAATTTACATTGAATGCAATTTTCGGTGACGACATAAGTCATTTTTAATCCTTTACAGCTTTAATAGCTAAAACGTTATTTTATAAGAAATCTTGTTAATTTTCTTCTCTTATTTCATATAAAAAACCGCAGTGACAAGGCGCGTGAGCGTAGACAGTACATTTTCGGTACGGCAAGCGAGCGCAACGCAGTCAATGTGGAGTTTTTATATGAAATCATTAAACAATCATGCCGGCGCCTACCGTGTTGTTAGTCGATTCATCAATAATGATAAAAGCACCGGTACTGCGGTTATCAGCATAGCTATCAACCATTAGTGGCTGCGCCAGTTTGAAGCTGATGCGAGCGATATCATTCATTTTAAGGTCAGCAGTTGCCTGCTGTTCCAGCGTGTTTACATCTACCTTGTAGCTAATGGTGCCAACCTTGGCTTTAGATTCACGCGTGGTGTGGCGCACGATATAGGTACGTGCAGTCGACATTGGTGTTTCTGATAACCAGCATACAAAAGCTTCAATTTGTTTTACCGGTTCTTTTACATCGCTTGATTTCACAATCATGTCACCGCGCGAAGTGTCGATTTCATCTTCCAGCAATAAAGTGATACTTTGTTCTGTGGTAGCAGATTGCAGTTTTTCTTCACCTAATTGAATCGCTTTAACTTTTGAAGTATAGCCATTTGGCAATACTGTCACTGCATCACCCACGGCGATCTCGCCTGATTCAATACGACCCATAAAGCCGCGGAAGTCATGAAGATCATGATTATCTGAAGCGTGTGGACGGCATACGAACTGTACCGGGAAACGGAATGGTTCTGCGTGTTCAGAATGAGCTGTAGGTGCAGCTTCCAGTTTTTCCAGCATGGTTTGGCCTGTATACCAAGGCATATTGTCCAGGCGGTCTACCAGCATGTCACCGTTCAGTGCAGACATCGGTATGAAGCTGATATCGTTACCGGCTGCGATTTTGCTTTGTGCTAAACCGATTTCGTTTGCGAAAGCCAGGTAATCAGCACAGATTTTGTCATAGGCCGCCTGATCATAGTTAATCAGATCCATTTTGTTCACAGCCACTACGATGTGTGGAATGCCGACCAGGTGCGCCAGATAGCTATGGCGACGTGTCTGCGTCAATACACCTTTACGCGCATCAATCAGAATAATCGCCAGGTTTGCTGTAGAAGCCGCTGTCACCATGTTGCGTGTGTATTGCTCATGGCCAGGTGCATCCGCAATGATGTACTTACGAGTGCCGGTGCTGAAATAGCGGTAAGCTACGTCAATGGTAATACCTTGCTCACGCTCAGCTTGCAAGCCATCTGTCAGTAATGACAGGTCAACTGCTTCCATACCGCGTTTTTGTGATGTACGCTCAATTTGCGAGAGCGTATCCGCCAGAATCGTTTTGGTGTCAAAAAGCAAACGGCCGATTAAAGTGCTTTTGCCATCATCTACGCTACCGCAAGTCATGAAGCGCAAAAGACTATCGTTATGGTTGGAGTCGTTGTGTTGTGTATTCATATATTTAGTTTTCAAATTATCAAAAATGCTAGATAAAGCGGCTTATTGAGTAATCGTGCGAAGTGTCGCGTAACGCGGCAATGTGCTCAATAAATTGATTTAGGTAGTATTTTTTAGAAGTAACCTTCTTTTTTGCGTTGTTCCATAGAGGCATCTGAAGTCTGGTCATCCAGGCGCGTTGCACCACGCTCGGTAATGGTTGTAGTTGCAGTTTCCAGTACGATCTTGGATACGTTATCAGCGTTACTGATTACCGGTGCTGTACAGGTAATATCGCCAACGGTTCTGAAACGCACTTGCATGTTAATCACTTCTTCACCGGCTTTAGGTGGGTTAATGACCTCGCCATTTGTCAGCGGTACATTAATCGGCACGATAGCGCCACCGCGCATCACGACATCACGCTGATGCGCGAAGTATATGCTTGGTAACTCTAGTTTTTCACGCTCGATATACTGCCAAACGTCCATTTCTGTCCAGTTCGAGATCGGGAAAGCACGGATGTTTTCACCTTTATGTGAACGCGCGTTGTAGAGATCCCAAAGTTCCGGACGCTGATTTTTAGGATCCCATTGGCCGAACTCATCACGGAAGCTCATGATACGTTCTTTGGCGCGGGCTTTTTCTTCATCGCGACGGGCACCGCCGATACAGCAGTCGAAACCAAATTCTTCAATTGACTCAAGCAAAGTGACTGACTGGTGTTTATTGCGTGGTTCATCCGGTGATTTAAGCACGACAGTGCCGCGTTTCATTGAATCTTCAACAGAACGCACAATCAGGCGCTCGCCGAGCTCTGCAGCACGTTGGTCACGGAAATCAATCACTTCCTTGTAGTTATGACCGGTGTCGATGTGCATCAATGGAAACGGAAATTTACCGGGACGGAATGCTTTTTCCGCCAGACGTAAAATACAGAGTGAATCTTTGCCGCCTGAAAATAACAGCACCGGGTTTGAACATTGGCCTGCAACTTCGCGCAGGATGTAAATCGCTTCGGATTCGAGCCAGTCTAAATGGGATAAAGGTTTCTTAGTTGTCGTCATGTTGTGTACTTCAATATCTGTGTAATCACAGAAAATGCCAATAAATTTTTAAATTATTACTTATTAAATTACTTCTTAACGTGCAGTCCGCATTCTTTGCTGTTTGGGTCTTCCCACCACCAGCGACCGGCACGAACATCCTCACCCATTGCTACTGGACGTGTGCAGGGCGCACAGCCTATGCTCGGGTAAAACTGGTCATGCAGTCTATTGTACGGTACTTCGTGCAGGCGAATATAAGCCCAGACTTCTTTTTCTGTCCAATCGCTTAGCGGATTGAATTTCTCCAGCTGATTGCCGCTGTCAAATTCACGCACAGGTAAATTTACACGCGTTGCAGACTGTTCTGCACGCATACCGGTAATCCATGCTTTCTTGCCTTTAAGTGCGCGCTGTAATGGCTCGACTTTACGCATATAGCAGCAGGCTTTACGCAAATCGATGGACTCATAAAAGGCATTAATGCCATTTGTATTAACGTAAGTCTCAACTTTGTCAGCACTTGGGAAAAACACTTTAAGTTTCGTATTGTAATGTTTTTCTGTCGCCGCCATCAGGTCATAGGTCTCTACTGGCAGACGGCCGGTATCCAACGAAAAAATCTCTATACTTAATGCACTGTCTTTAGCCGCATGATTCAGGATGATATCGGTCAGTACCATATCTTCCGCACCAAAGCTGTTGGCAAAAGTGATCTTGCCGGCACCGAACTCGCTGGCAGCAGCACTGAGTAAGGCATGAACTTCATCTGCCTTGCGATTAACGCTGGCGACTAATTCGTCAGTTAAAGCAGGCTTGGTTGCCGGGTTGTTCGCACCAGGTTTTAGCATGACAACCTGGCCTAAATCAATGTCAGTAGCCATCAAATACCTCGGTTGTAACGTCTGAATACAGGTTGAGGTTCGTCTACCGCACCTTGATATGGCTTGCTGAAGTCATTCAGGCTGGCAATCGCTTCTTGTGCGGAACGATCCTGACGGATCACAAAGCTGTTATAGCCGCTGCGCTTCAGGAAGAAAAGCTGGTCGCGCAATACGTCACCAAACGCACGCAATTCGTTTTTAAAGCCATAGCGAGTACGCAGCAGCGTACCTAGTGAGAAAATACGACCGTCAGCGAAACGCTCAACGAACACAGCGATGATAGGTAATACGTTCAAATCAGCTTGTTGCTGTATCAAGTATTCAAGCAGTTCGTGTGTGGCTAGCCATACGCCTACTTCACCTTGCGCGATGCGGCTTGCCAGTTCGTTATTGCGCTCAACATATACGCTCAAAGGAACGATAATTTTACCGCTTGCGGGAATGTCTGTATCTGCAATCTGCTGTTCTGTTACGGTGCTTTCACCGGTAAGTTTGAATAAAACAACTTTACCTGCCTGTATGCGCTCTTCAACCTGAGTTGCCGGAAGCTGAACCAATGTCCAGTCATCATTTGCAATAGCGGCGGTGCCATTTTCGATTTTAACTAAATTGTTCATGCTGACACCTCATCTTTTGCATAAACATGTTTTTTGAAAGGTACAGCGCCAATGCGGCGAACGGTGTCGATGAAACGCTCTTCAGGAGTACGTTCTTTAATGTAAACCTCAATCAGTTTCTGCACCATGCCTGGCATTTCTTCAGCGGAGAATGATGGCCCGATGACGCTACCTATGCTGGCATCATTACCTTGTTTGCCGCCGATAGTGACCTGATACCATTCAGAACCATCTTTATCTACACCAAGAATACCGATATGACCAACGTGGTGGTGGCCGCAGGCATTCATGCAGCCTGAGATATTGAGCTCAATGTCACCGATGTCATGCAGGTAATCAAGATCATCAAATTGCATTTGAATTGCTTTGGCAATCGGAATGCTCTTGGCATTGGCCAATGAGCAGAAGTCACCGCCCGGGCAGCAGATGATATCTGTCAGTAAACCGATATTCGGCGTTGCCAGACCATTGGCTTTTGCTTTTTCCCATACGGCGTATAAATCACTTAACTTCACATCAGCCAGAATCAGATTCTGTTCGTGTGAAGAACGTAACTCACCGAAGCTGTATTGATCAGCCAGATCGGCAACTGCCCACATCTGTTCAGACGTGATGTCGCCAGGTGCTTGGCCGTGCGGTTTAAGTGAAAGCGTTACTGCGCGATAACCTGGCTGCTTGTGCGGATGTATGCTGCGTTTCACCCATGCCGCAAAGGCTGGGTTACTTGCAACCGCAACATCAAAACCAGCGTCCTGATCCGGCAGGGCCTCATAAGGCATTGCTTCAAAATGCTTGGAAACACGTGCCAACTCAGTTTCGGTAATCGTGTTAGGGCCGTCCTTGAGGTGCGTCCATTCAGCTTCTACCTGATTGCGGAATTCATTGATGCCTATCGCCTTTGATAGAATTTTGATGCGCGCTTTGTACATGTTGTCACGACGGCCATGCAGGTTGTATACACGGATAATCGCTTCGCAGTAGGTGAGGGCATGCTGCCAGTCCAGATGTTCACGGATGACTGAGCCTAAGATTGGTGTACGACCCAAGCCGCCGCCAACCCAAACCTTGATTGCAACTTGATTGTTTGCATCACGGTAGAATTCCAGGCCGATGTCATGTGCCTGCACAATCGCACGGTCTTGCTGCGTGCCGGAAACTGCAATTTTGAATTTGCGTGGCAGCAATGCGAATTCAGGATGGAAAGTACTCCACTGGCGCATGATTTCTGCGATAGCACGTGGGTCAATCACTTCATCTGGCGCAATGCCGACGAATTGATCAGTTGTAATATTGCGGATGCAATTACCAGATGTTTGAATGGCATGCATTTCAACGGTAGCAAGTTCAGCCAGAATATCTGGTGTGTCTTCCAGTTTTGGCCAGTTGAGCTGTAAGTTCTGGCGTGTACTGAAATGGCCATAGCCTTTGTCGAATTTTTTTGCAATATCGCCTAATTTGCGTAATTGTTTGCTCGAGAGCATGCCGTAAGGCACAGCAATACGCAGCATAGGCGCATGGCGCTGAATATACAAGCCATTTTGCAGACGCAAAGGGCGGAACTCATCCTCAGATAGTTCACCTGCCAAGTAACGGCGTACTTGGTCGCGATATTGGGTTACGCGCTCATCAACAATCTGCTGATCTATTTCATCATATTTATACATGTGTATTAAGACTTCTTTAAACTAAATTTCGTTAAACAAAAACAAACTTCAAACCAATAATCAGTAGTAATGCTGCCAACAAAGGGCGTAACACTTTTTCCGGAATTTTTACACTTAAATGACTGCCTACCCAAATGCCGGGCAGCGAACCGATAAGTAATGTACCTAGTAATGCGAAGTCCACGTGGCCTAATGACCAGTGACCAAAACCTGCGACGGCTGTTAAAGGAATTGCATGCGCCAAGTCGGTACCTACGACTTTTAATGTGCTCATTTTAGGGTACAGGAACAAAATTGCTATCGTGCCCAACGCCCCGGCACCTACTGAAGAAATCGTGACCAGCACACCCAATATTATGCCAGTAAAGATAGTTGCAGGTATTTGAATTTTCTTGAAACGGCCGCTGCTGATGAGGCTATCTTCAATTTCACGTATTTTTTTTCGGGTCAAATAGCTGCGAATCAATACTGCAATTGCAGTCAGTATGAGTGCGACACCTAATGTAAAGGTAATAATCCCGGTAATATCTTTCTCGATTTTGATTAGATGCTTAATCAAAAATATGGTTGCAACAGCAGCTGGTAAGCTGCCCAGAGACATCCAGATAACAACGCGCCAATCTACAGATTTGTGCGTGTTATGGTGTACAAATACGCCTCCGGTTTTGGTAATAGCTGCATAGAGTAAATCTGTGCCAACAGCAATCGCCGGTTTAAAGCCAAACAGAAACACCAGTAATGGCGTCATCAGAGAGCCGCCGCCAACCCCTGTAATGCCCACTAGCATACCTACAGCAAAGCCGGAAATAATGTAACCAAATTCCATATGGAGTATCCGTTATTGATTTCTAATTCAGGTGCGCACTATACCAATGATTAAATGTTTTTTTTAAGAATATGTTATTCTATATATATATTATTTAATTATATAAGTGTTGCCGAATGATGGTGGCGCAGAGGGTGGAATGATGAAGCTGCATCAGTTGCGATATTTACACGAGGTTGTAAAACATGGCTTGAATATCACCAATGCCGCTGAAGCATTGTACACGTCTCAACCCGGTGTCAGTAAGCAGATTCAGCTCATAGAAGAAGAGCTCGGTCTGCAGATTTTTAAACGTAATGGCAAACGCTTAACCGGACTAACTGAACCGGGTGAGCAGATTCTCAATCTTGCATCGCAAGTGATGCGCGATATTGAAAACATTAAACGCGTTGGCGATGAATTCAGCGATGTGGAGTTAGGCACGTTCACAATTGCTACTACCCATACCCAGGCGCGCTATAAACTACCGGCAGCGGTAAAAGCGTTTATGGCCAAACATCCGGGGGTAAAACTCAATATCCATCAGGGTAATCCTAGTCAGGTAGCCGAGCAGGTCGTTTCCGGCGAAGCCGACATTGGTATAGCTACAGAGTCCATTAGCGGCTATAGCGAGTTATTATGTTTACCTTGCTATCATTGGAACCGTTGTGTGGTTGTACCGCATGACCACCCGCTGGTAACCGGTGGTCTTTTAACTTTAGAAAAGCTGGCTTCATATCCTCTCATTACTTATGACTTTGCGTTTACCGGCGGTACACTGGTATCCAAGACATTTAGTGATGCCGGATTAACACCGAATGTTGTGTTGACTGCAATCGATGCGGATGTGATTAAAACTTATGTCAGTTTAGGATTAGGTGTTGGCTTGCTGGCTAATATGGCTTATGACCCTGAGCGGGATACAAATTTAACCAGAATAGATGTCAGTCATCTATTCTCAGACAGTACTACTTATCTAGGGGTGCGTAAAGATGCATTTTTACGTGGATATATGTATAGCTTTATAGAGCTGATCGCACCGCATTTTAATCGTGCGGCAGTGAACGCTGCGTTGAAAATAAGTGATTAACCGTCGTTTAAAATTAACATCATATATATAGGATGGTAAACATGCTGCGAACTTACAGTGATTCGAGCTTTTATCTAAAACTGGTAATGGCAATACTGCTGCTGTCTATCACGGCATGTGCCGCAAATAAATCAGTGGCTGTTGCTAACAATGAAATGATCGGTAAAGTCAGGCCAGGCATGCCGGCGATTGATCCAAGTACGGCAATTTATGAGCTGGCAGTGAATGACGGTGTAAGTTATCAGGATGTGATTGATAGCTTGAAAAGTCTGTCTGAGGGTCTTAATTTCGTGAATCCGGCGAACTTTCCTATTGGCGAACATATGAAACTGCGCGGTGTTGACCCACAAGGCATGAAAGATGTGCGCTCATTCTGTAATTTAAGTATGGGTACGGAAATCATTCTGGATCATCCGGAATTTCTGGTATTTGCCCCGTGTCGTATTGCGATCTATGAAAAACCGGATGCGAATAATAAATTAAAACTTTATATTGCCATGGACCGTCCGACCTATGATTTAAAAAGTATTAAAAACCCGACTGAACGTGCAAGAAAATCCGCGCAGGAACTGGAAACCGTGTTGCTGGAAATCATGGACCGGGCGCGTAAAGGTGACTTTTAAACCTGCTATGTAAATAATAAGCAAAGATAATTAACTTAACATATCACTAACCTATAACACTACCTTAGAGAGTTTATATGTCTGAACCAATACTGATCGCTAAAAACAACAAAGTATCAAGTTACATCCTGCCTAAAATGGCCAACCGTCATGGTCTAATCGCCGGGGCAACCGGCACAGGTAAAACGGTGACACTGCAGACGTTAGCAGAAGGCTTTTCAAAGCTCGGTGTACCGGTATTTATGGCAGATGTGAAAGGTGACTTATCCGGTATGTCGCAGGCAGGCGGCGGCAATGCCAAAATTGAAGCACGCGTTCAGCAATTGGAACTCAATGACTTCGGTTATGCCAAATCTCCAGTGACGTTCTGGGATGTGTTTGGCGAGAAAGGACATTCGGTTCGTACTACGATTGCCGAAATGGGCCCATTGTTATTAGGCCGATTGCTTAATCTGAACGATGTGCAGGCAGGGGTGTTGAATGCAATCTTTAAAATTGCCGATGACAACGGCTGGCTGTTGCTGGACCTCAAAGATCTGCGCGCCATGATGCAGCATACTTCAGAAAATGCAGCGCAATATCAAGCGCAGTATGGCAATATTTCAGCAGCTAGTGCAGGGGCAATTCAGCGCGCATTGTTACAGCTGGAGACCGAAGGTGCGGATCGCCTGTTTGGTGAGCCTGCACTGAATCTGGATGACTTGATGCAGACTGATGCGAATGGTCACGGCATTATTAATATTCTGGCCAGCGACAAGCTTTTTAATTCACCGCGTATTTATGCGACTTTGCTGTTGTGGCTGTTGTCGGAGTTGTTTGAAAAGTTACCTGAGGCTGGCGATCTGGAAAAACCCAAGCTGGTGTTTTTCTTTGATGAAGCGCATTTGTTATTTAATGATGCGCCGGCAGCTTTGCTAGAGAAAATTGAGCAAGTGGTGCGTTTGATTCGATCTAAAGGTGTCGGTGTTTACTTTGTAAGTCAGAACCCATTGGACATTCCGGATGTTGTGTTAGGGCAGTTGGGTAACCGCGTACAGCATGCTTTACGCGCTTTCACGCCGCGTGACCAGAAAGCGGTTAAATCTGCTGCAACTACTTTCAGAGCGAATGCGGGGCTCGATGTTGCGACTGCAATTACTGAGCTAGGTGTTGGCGAGGCTTTGGTTTCATTCTTGGATGAAAAGGGTATACCTACTCCGGTTGAACGCACGTTTATCTGCCCGCCGGGTGGCCGTATCGGCCCCGCAACTGATGCTGAACGCAGTCAGGTGATCAGGTCTTCAAATGTTTTCAGTTTTTATGAGAAGCCTGTAGATCGTGAATCTGCTTATGAAATATTAAAAGGACGCGCAGCAGAATCCTCTACCGAAGAAGACCCTGATGACAGTTTTGATTGGGGAGGGTTATTCGGCGGCAGCAGCGATAAGAAAAAACCTGCAGCTAGACGCTCTGACGGTGTGTTAGAGGCTGCCGCAATAAGTGTGGCACGTACGGTAGGATCTGAGTTAGGGCGCCAGATCGTGCGCGGTGTTTTAGGCAGCATATTAGGCGGACGTAAGTAGTTGCAAGTCATATTACAGACCGGGTTTGCTGAGCAGACCATTAATAAATCACGCTTTATTGCAATGGTAGTGCAGTGTACAACTGAGCGGGAAGTCGGCGCTGCGCTGCGTGCATTTGCAACCCAGCATCAAAATGCGCACCACTTGGCTTATGCATTCCGTATTAAAACCGAGCAGGGTATTGTGCAGCGATTTTCTGATGCAGGTGAGCCTTCCGGTACTGCGGGTATGCCTGTACTCAAGCTGATTGAGGGGCGTGAGCTAATTAATGCCTGTGTTGCGGTGATTCGGTATTATGGCGGTATTAATTTAGGCACAGGCGGGCTGGCACGCGCTTATGGCGGCACTGCAAAGTTAGCGTTGGACGCAGCCAAAGTTGGTGACTTTGTTGAAATGCAAACGGTAGCGCTTACAATTCAATATAATCAGATGGATGCTTTGACCCGTGCATTAAGCAAATGTAATGGCAGTATTTTGAATAAAGCGTTTAACGAGCATGTAGATTTAGAAGTTACTTTGCCAAAGCATGAGGTTGTAAATTTTTTAAATAGATTTAATTAATTAAAATTAAACCAGATTAAACCAATTTAACATTAAACAAGGGGATCAAAGATCCCATTTAACAGAAGGTAATGATAATTTATGATTAAAAGCGCACATGGGTCGGTAACTATCCATGAAAAATCAGCTTGGATTCTGGCTGCCTTCACCTTGTTTTTTGTTGTTAAATTCAGTCTGCTACCAGCGCTTATTGCCGGCCTGCTGGTATTTCAGCTGGTGCATATCATTACTCCTTATATTGCGCATCGTTTTCCAAGCAAGCGGCCAAGTAATTATTCAAAAATCTGGGCAGTGGGAATTCTGGTGTTTGTTATCGTGAGCCTGCTTGCTTTAGCTGGTGCCAGTCTCGTTGCTTTTTTACGATCAGATGCCGGCAGCATTACTGTGCTGTTGGCAAAAATGGCGCAAATACTGGAGGATTCGCGCAAAATTTTGCCGGGCTGGGTATTAGAACATTTACCGGCGGATGCGATTGCATTCAAAGAGTTGGTGACCACCTGGTTGCGTACGCATGCTGATCAGCTACAGGTGGTCGGTAAAGAAGCTGGCCGTGTAACCGTACATATTATTATCGGCATGATTATCGGCGGTATTATCGCACTGCGTGAGGCGGTAACTGTTGATCACTACAAGCCGTTTGCACGTGCGCTGGCTACGCGTGCTAATTTGTTCAGTGATTCATTTCGCCGCGTTGTTTTTGCACAAATCCGTATTTCTGCTGTGAATACTTTTTTTACTGCAATGTACCTTGCCGTTGTGCTGCCTATGGCCGGGGTGCATTTGCCGTTGATTAAAACCATGATCGCCATTACTTTTATCGTGGGCTTGATTCCGGTAATTGGCAATTTGATTTCAAATGCGGTCATTGTCATTGTAAGTTTGAGTCAGTCCCTAGGCGTTGCTATCGGCTCTTTACTCTATTTGGTAATTATTCATAAATTTGAATACTTTCTGAATGCACGTATTGTCGGCACCCAGATACGCGCTAACGCATGGGAACTGTTGATTGCGATGTTGTGTATGGAAGCAGCGTTTGGCTTGGTAGGTGTGGTTGCTGCGCCTATCTACTATGCGTACATCAAGGCGGAACTTCGTGCACGTGATTTGATTTAGGTGTGCACGATTTGATTTAACTAATTTTGAAAGCCTGAAATGATCGCTGCTTTTATACTAAATGCCGCCCTGGTTGCAATTGTTGTATTAATTCATTTTGAAGCATTGAACAAGCTTTCATTGATAACACCCAAGATTCCTATTCAACATCGTTTACGCGTACTCATTGGTGTTTCGGGCGCATTGATTGCGCATGTGATTGAAATATTTGTATTTGCTTTTGGTTACTACTTTATGGTGAACCAAGCTGGGTTTGGCACGCTGATTGGTCGCTTTGACAATAGTTTGATGGATTGTGCCTATTTTTCGTTTGTAAATTTCACGACACTTGGATTCGGTGACATTGTCGCCACTGGTGATATACGTTTCTTAGCCGGTCTGGAAGCTTTAACCGGGCTGGTACTAATCACGTGGACAGCATCTTTTATGTTTATCGAGATGGAAAAGCAATGGAAAGACCGCTAGTCTTTTCATTGCTTTAGGTTCATTCAAGAATTACATTTCGTCTAGAAAATATCAATTACAGCAATGCCTGATTGTGCTCCCCCTGCTCATAAACGATATGCGCACGTCCAACCAGTAACGGGTCTAAGCTACCAATCGCAGTAATGTCTTTGTTGGAATAGGGCAGCTTATGTAATACATAGCGCATGGCGTTCAAACGCGCACGTTTTTTACAATC
This sequence comes from Methylotenera sp., assembly GCA_036567185.1. Lineage (GTDB taxonomy): Bacteria > Pseudomonadota > Gammaproteobacteria > Burkholderiales > Methylophilaceae > Methylotenera. The sequence goes on along the minus strand of DATCVB010000052.1, from coordinate 28,084 downwards.
TGACTTGATCACGGTCCAAGGTGAGTCGGCGGTGTCCGTATGAAAAAACATAGCTTCTTTTGCTTTGGTGTAATCGTCCCATTTATCTAAAGAGGCAAGGTCGATAGGACTTAATTTCCATTGCTTGAGCGGATGCAGTTCACGTTCTTTGAATCTTCTGCGCTGTTCTTTCTTGCTTACTGAAAACCAGAATTTGATCAGATGAATACCGCTGCGGCTCAGATTGCGTTCAAACTCGGGCGCCTGACGCATAAACTCGATATATTCATCGTTATTGCAGAATCCCATCACGCGTTCAACACCGGCACGGTTGTACCAGGAACGGTCAAACATGACGATTTCACCGGCAGTCGGTAATTGAGACACATAACGTTGGAAATACCATTGGCCGCGTTCTACTTCGCTTGGTTTTTCCAGAGCAACTACACGTGCACCGCGCGGGTTGAGGTGCTCCATAAACCGTTTGATTGCGCCTCCCTTACCTGCGGCATCGCGGCCTTCAAAAAGAATAACAACGCGTTGGCCAGTTTCTTTAACCCAAGCCTGCAGTTTAAGCAGTTCAACTTGCAGGTGATATTTCTGCTGTTCATAAGACTTTCTGGAAAGCAGATTTTTGTAAGGGTAGGCACCTTCACGCCAGTCTTTAGCCAGCGCATTATCTAACTGTTCACGTGATTTCCGGGTGCTGGAATTTCTGATATCACTGATAGCTTTTCCAAGTGCTAGAGCATCATCCGGTGAAGCACCTTCCATGATGGTTTTAAGCGCACTTGGCAAGTCTGCTTTATCTTTTCCACTAGATATGCGATTAATAATATCCAAAACCGCAGTAGTTTTTGATTCACGTGCCGCTGATACTGTTTCCTGGACTACAAATGCCTCAATCTCTTGCGCATCATGTTCTGGAGCCACGTCACCTGATGTAACCTGACGTATTTTTGTTGCTCTGTATGCGGATGATGCTGGCGATTTGTAGCCGGGTTTTCCGGTATTTGACGCTCTTTGTTTTTCTGCCATGATTAACCTTTAATATAAACTTTACAGGTTAATTCTTCGCCTTAAAAATTGAGATGTCAAATACCTTAATCAAGTAAATACAACATAATTATCAAGTGTTAATTTTTGAGCTGATAAAACCGATTTTCGAGCGTTTTACCACTTTTAATGTTATCCAGTTTATTGCCAATTGCATCACCTAATGCAACAAGTCTGTCATCTGGGTGCGGGTGGGTTTTGAATAACAAGGTAACACTACCGTCGTTTTTATTGGTTTGGCCGATGGTCTGCAATACTTCGGTTAAACCATAAGGTTCGTAGCCGGCACGTGCGGCATAGCTTAAACCAAGTCTGTCAGCTTCAAACTCGGCTGATTTATCCAGGCTGCGTGCGCTGATTTCGGCACCAGTACCTATCGCCTTGCTCACCAGTTTATTGTCTTTTGCATATTTACTGCTTAAAAAGCCAGCGCCCATATTCAGCAATTGCTGCTTTTGTAAAACTTTGAGCTGGTGCTTTTTCACAACATGACCGATTTCATGGCCTAACACGCCAGCCAATTGTGCTTCGTTAGTCAGTTTGCGATACAGGCCTTTGGTCAACATGATATAGCCACCTGGTGCTGCAAAAGCATTGATATCTTCACTTTCTATAACGCCAAAGCGCCATGGCAGTTCAGGGCGCTCAGATTGAGAGGCAACCCAGCGGCCAACAGAATTAACGTATTTTTGCAGTGCTGTATCTTTCACCAATGGTGCAGCGCCTAGTAAATTACCGGCAATTTCGCGCCCTAATGTTATTTCTTCTTCTGTACTGGGGTTTTTCCAGTTGAATTCCGGTTCGCTGGGTTTGGTCTCGGCGGTAACATCACCTGCTGTTGAACTGGTTGCAGGTGTTTGGGTTTGCGACGCATCCGTAGCCGGTGCTTCTTGGCTTTGGCCAAACTCTTTTTCGGCGGCTTCTTTTAAAACGCCTTTGAGATCAAATGCAAAGCTTTGCATGCTTGATAAACCTAGAATACTTGCCAGCAGTGCTGAAATCAGCAGGCTTTTATGTGTCGTGACTGTTGGGTGATTAAGCATGGCATTCTGATTTTGATTGGTATTTTTCATCAATGTATTCATCAATGTTTTCATCTGGATTTTCATTGTGCGGTACCTTTCGCAGCTTTTAAGTTGGCAAATGCAATTGGCTTAAGTTTGCCGGCATTGGCAAAATTGCGACCGTCATTTGCACTTAGTGTGTAGCTTTCCATGGTTTTTATTTCGGATTCATTAAACTTTGCGGCTTTAAGCTCTTGCTCGCTCAGGCCGCGCACACCGGTGGTGGATACTACTTGTCCTGTACCTGCACGGCCACTTGCCGCAGCCAGTATGCCGGCAGTCTGGTTGCCAGCAGTTGATGTGCCGCGTTTAACTGATAATAAACGCACCCAGCCTGTAGTTTTTGTGGTTTTTACTTGCAGCCAAGCACCTTGTTTTTTTAATATCTGCAGGTTTTCTCCACGCTTGAAACTGCCGGCGGTTTTAGCATCGGCATAAGGTTCCTTGCGTAGCGTATCGTTTTTTAACGCTGTGCCGACTTCTGCAGCCAGAGCAGCCGACCCATAAAGTGCCGGTAGCAGGCATGCTGCAATGAATATTGCTTTGAAATTTAATTTCATTATTGTTCTCTCTCCAAAATATCTAATTTAATAATCGCTTGCGCGAACAAGCCACGCCATTGGCTTGCCATTGGTTTTTCTGTATTTAAAGCACCTATATGTTGCGTATAACGCACTGTAACATCACCCGGCATACCGGAATTTTGCAATAAGTGGCTTAATTGCGCGCAAAGTACAGAAGCATCTTGCTGAACTTTGGCAGATTCATCGTTATCGTCATGCGCGTAAGCCCAACTTACAACAATCATATCGCTGAATAGGCCCCAGATACCGCTTTGTGTACCCTTTAAAAATTCCACAGTAGCCGGTCTCTGCAATTGCAGTTCGATGGTATGCCTTAATTTTTTAAGCATGCTATCTGTAAACGGAAACTGGCTTTCAATAATGATAGGCATAAGCAGAACGCTAGAGCCTTTTTTACCTGATTCAACATCGCTGGCTAACATGCGCTGCATGGCGCGGTCATTGGCAAGTGCATATATTTTTGCCACACTGAAATACATCACCGCCCAGGTAATTGGCCCGGTAAAGTCCAGGTAAGTATTGGTCAGATTAATCGCAGTATAGGAAAGTGCGAGCAGTGTGATCTGGCTGCTGCTGAAAACGGTCGTCAGTTTGTCGCGATCCATGTTGCGGAAAAATGCAAGGGCAGTCAGCCAGATCAGTATCAGGCTCATCAGCACATAGGGAATCTTACCGCGCCATACTTTCAGGTCATCGTTGTGCCTGACGTTATCAATAGCCGTTGCCAGAATTTCCACACCGGGATGTGCCTTGGCCATAGCGGTTGCTTTGAGGTCAAATAAAGATGGTGCAGTAGAACCGATAATGACAATTTTGTTTTTAAACTCATCTGCCGGGCGTTTTTTAACTTTACTTGCCATATCGGCATATACATCACTGAATGACACATATTGATAGGTAAATGGTTTGCCGCGCCAGTTGATAAGGATGTTCTGCGATGGTGATGACGGGATCACTGGCGCAAAATTACCTACCGCTAATGGCAATGATGGCAAAATCCAGCCATTTTCATCGTGCCAAAGGCGATACTCGCGTACGATGCCGTCTTTATCCGGGTAGATGTTGTGCGTGCCCAGGTGCTCTGTGTTCAGTGCCGCTTCAAAATGCGGTAATACAATAGCAATCGGCTGCTTTTCTTTTGCTGCCGTGCCGTCTTCCGGCTGTACATATTTGATGCCCGGAATCATGTCGGGTGTTATGGTGCTTAAATGGTCACTTTCCTGCGCCAGGCGCAACATTGGGAAGAACGTATTTTCAGTGCTGGCAATGACCTCATTAAAATAGGCATCACTGTCTGGGTTGTACACATCCGCGTCGCTGAACAGTATGTCAAATACCACGGCTTTGGGATGCTGTGCCTCGATATTTTCCAGAAACTCACCCAATACCTGACGCGGCCATGGCCAGCGCCCGTATTCGCCGGCCATGGCGCTAAGTGAGGCTTCGTTGATGTCGACAATTACAATGTCCGGGTCAGGCTTGGGGACTATTATGCGATTTTTAACCATCAGGTCAAAAGCTTTGTCGCGCATGTTTTCACCAATATGCAATACGCTGGCATCAACCAGCACAAACACTGTCAGCAACGCACTTAAGTATAGATAAAAGTTGTTGTGCAGCTTGCGCGTTATGCTGGCAAGCCATTGATTGATGAATAGGACTAATTTGTTCACGGTTTGCCTATGTATTTTAGTTTGTTATGCGCAAGTTTGGCTTGACATCCACCCTGCTCTAAAGAGCGGGGATCCGTTCAGGTTCACGCGATGACTTCCGGATACCTTCGGCGGGTTCGTGCTTCACAGAGCGGTCTTGCTGCACCATCTCTCCACACGCTAACACGGCATACCCTGCCGCTAATATATTCTTCGCTGCATTCAGATCAGCGTTGACCTCGTAACCGCAACTGACACAGGAGAATTTTGCCTGTGACTGACGGTTCTCCTTGGCGATGTGTCCACAACAGCTACAGTGCTGGCTAGTATAGCGCGGATTAATCGCTAGCACTCTCCCGCCAGCCCACGCCTGCTTGTATTCAAGCTGACGCCTGAATTCAAACCAGCCCTGATCCAGGATAGAACGGTTCAAGCCTGATTTGGCTTTGACGTTCCGTCCTTTGGCTTCAATCGTGCCTTTGGCACTTTTGCTCATATTCCTCACCTGCAAAGCTTCGATCACTATCATGGCGTGTTTTTGGCTGATCATAGTCGTTGCTTTGTGCAAGCTGTCTTTCCGGATATTGGCAATGGTACTGTGAAGCTTGGTGATTCTGCCTTTCTGTTTGTTCCAATTATGGCTGAATTTAATCTTGCGGGCTAGGGCGCGTTGATAACGCGCAAGTTTTTCTTGCTGTTGTTTGAAGCTGTTTATCGTTGCAAAAATATCTCCGTTACTGAGTGTGGCGAATCTGGCAATGCCGACATCTATTCCAACGGCTGTTGTAGATGGATGTATCGGCTGTTCTACTTTTCGCTCGGTCTGAATACTGGCGTACCATTTGCCACATTTCTGGGATACGGTGATGTTCTTCACCGTACCTATTACTTCACGGCTGTTGCGGTAGCGTATCCAGCCTAGCTTGGGGAGAAAAATGCGGTTGTTGTGCTGTTCAAGCTTGAAGCCCTGCGGAAATCTAAAACTGTCGCTGATGCCTTTCTTTTTGCAGCGAGGAATGTCGGCGCGCTTGGCAAAGAAGTTTCTGAAGCCTGACTCCAGGTGCTTGAGTGATTGTTGCAGGATCTGGCTGGGAGCATCTTTTAGCCAAGGCAGTTCGCTCTTCCATTGTGGCAACAGATTGGCAATCTTCGTGTAGCTGAATTTGAAGCTGTTATCCGCCTGATACTGTTGATTCTGCCATGCCAAGGCTTTGTTATAGATAAAACGGCTGCAGCCTGCGCATTGACGCATCAAACGGGTTTGTTCCCCGTTCGGCATAAGTTCGAATTTGTAGCCTTGCATACGTTTCATGCATTACAAATTATCATGCAATCATTAGTTGTCAAATTTAATACAAAACTAGCGCAGACATCCTCGTCATGAATGACGAGGCTTTACGCACTGAATGATAAAGTACAGTATTTTAGAAATAGTTTTTAGAGAAATTAGGTTAATTATCACTAAATTAAATACTGCCTAGCCCGCAGTAAGCAGCGCGCGCCAATGACTAAGCATAAGGTATAATCTGACGCTATGATACAAACACTCATTTTAATTGTCGCAATCGCTGTTCTTGCCTTATTGTTATGGAAAATCTGGCGTGATAGTCAGCTGGATAATAACATCGTGATTCTGCAGCAGCTGGAAGAAAAGCACCGCGCCATGCTAATGGATTTTAACGATGGCCTCAACAAGCTTGGCGATCGATTGGGTGCTGCATCAAGTGAGATGAACGAGCGCCTGCGCAGCAGTGTGGCTGCCGAATTGCAGGCCACACGCGATGCTATGCAGGCTTTGCAGTTGGCGCAGAATAATAGTTTGTCGCAGACGCGTGAAACCGTGCTAGAGAAGCTACATACAACGCTGGCAGAGCAGGGTAAAGCCGAGCAGGAACTGATTCAAACCACGATGCGTAATGCCACTTTGCAGTTAACTTCAAGCATTGAAGCGTTAACTAAATCAGTGGATGGTCGTTTGGAACAAATCGGCGGCAAAGTGTCAGAGCGATTGGATGAAGGCTTCAAGAAAACTAACCAGACCTTTATGGATGTGATGGCGCGATTGGCAACCATTGATGAAGCGCAAAAGAAAATCGATGGTCTGACCACCAACGTAGTTAGTCTGCAGGAATTGCTGGGGGATAAACGTTCGCGCGGCGCATTCGGCGAGGTGCAGCTGGAAGGGCTGGTGCGCAATGTGTTGCCGGTGAATTCTTTTGCCATGCAGCATACGTTTGAAAATGGCACTCGTGCTGACTGCGCTTTATTCTTACCGGAACCAACCGGTACCGTTGCCGTAGACAGTAAGTTCCCGCTGGAAAATTACCATCGCATGTTTGATAAAAAGCTGACTGAGGCTGAAAAGCTGTTAGCCGAGAAGCAGTTCAAGCTGGACGTTAAAAAACATGTAGATGATATTGCGAGCAAGTATATTATTTCAAATGTAACGTCAGATGGCGCGGTGATGTTTATTCCGGCAGAGGCGGTGTTTGCCGAGCTGCATGCACACCATAATGATGTCATTGAATACGCCATGAACAAGCGTGTGTGGGTGGTATCACCTACAACCTTGATGGCAGTACTCAATACTGCGCGTGCTGTGCTCAAAGATGTGGAAACACGCAAGCAGGTGCATGTGATTAAAGAGGCGCTGGGTAAGCTCAGTAAAGATTTTGGCCGCTTTGATGTGCGTATGAAAAAACTGGCCGATAATATTCGTCAGGCGCATGAAAATGCGCAGGATGTGCATATTTCCAGCCAGAAAATTACGCAGCGTTTTGCACAGATCGAGCGTGTGGAGCTGACTAATCAGCCAGTGGATGTGCTGGATGTAATCGATGATAAAGAAGATTAAATATAATCAGTAACTATATGAAAATTAAATTATTTTACTTTGCAAGACTTAAAGAAACGCTCAAGTATTCAACTGAAGATCTTGAGCTTGCCGATGCGGACGGTCCGTGGACAGTTTTGAAACTCAAAGCTCTTTTAGCCAAGCGTGGCGATGTATGGGGGCAGATGCTGATGGGTAAGCTGAAAGTACGTGCAGCCATCAACCATGAGCTGGTGCATGACAATGCAACCATTGCCAATGGTGATGAAGTAGCATTTTTCCCGCCGGTTACCGGTGGTTAATCTATACTGAATCTGATATGACTGTACGTGTACAAACAGAAGATTTTGATGCCGGCTTTGAAATTAATCAGTTACGTAAGGCGCGCAAAGATGTCGGTGCTGTGGTCAGTTTTGTCGGTCAGGTACGCGATATCAATGAAGGCGATGAGGTTTCGCAGTTAACGCTGGAGCATTATCCGGGCATGACTGAAAAGTCATTAGAAGCCATCATCACTCAGGTCAAAGCGCGCTGGAACATTATTGATGTACTCATCATTCATCGTGTAGGTACATTGCAGCCTTGTGACCAGATTGTGCTGGTGGCGGTAAGCGGCGGTCATCGCGGTGAAGCCTTTGCAGCCTGTGAGTTTGTGATGGATTATTTGAAAACCGAAGCACCATTCTGGAAAAAAGAAGCGACCCCATCCGGAGAGCGCTGGGTAGAAGCCAAGTCATCTGATGATGATGCAAGAGAGCGCTGGAACAAAGCATCAGAATCAAAGCAATGAAATAAAACGACGGAATAAAGACCGTTGCAAAACAATTAACTTATCCATCATGTGAACAACATGATGTAAATATAAAATATGCAAAATACACTGACACCTCAACAACTTACGTTAAACATTGATGCTAAGCAATTTAGCTTTGCTGATACATCAGAATTGATTGTTGATGGACACACCGGGGCGCAATACCAGGCTTGGGTAACGCAGGCTGAAGCTAAAAAAGCGGCTGAATTTGGATTAAGTATCCAGCATCCGGGCTTTAATCTGCTGGCGTTGGGTGAGCCTGGCTCCGGCCGAACTACCTTGATGCTTAATATGATGCATGAAGCTGCGGCAAAATCACCGGTAGCTAGTGATCTGGTTGCTTTATATCAGTTTGATGGCAACGGTAAGCCGCTGTTTTTGAAGTTGCCGGCAGGTGCGGGTACACAGCTTAAACAGGCCATGGACAACTTTGTGCGTATATTTGCCAAGGATTTGCCAAGTTTGCTGGAAGCCAAAGCGCAGCAGAATTCCATGGCGCCGTTACAGATTTTTATTGAAGGCCAATTGGCTACGGTTAAAGCCAGCCTGACTCTAATTGCTGCTGACAAAATTCCTGCACATTATTTCAATGCGCTACAGCAGGATATTCTGGATACCCTGGAGGCATGGCAGTCCAATCCAAGCGCAGAGGGTGAAAGTAACCTTGAAGCGCTCATGAATGAGGGCTTTTTCGGGCGTTACCGCACCAATTTACTGGTCGAGCATCACGCCGGCCAGCATGCGCCGGTTTTGTATGACAATGACCCTAGCTTGCAATCTTTGTTTGGCGGCGTGGAAAGTGCCAGCGAAGCCAGCAATATTCCCGACTTTATGCGTTTGCGAGCCGGTAATCTGTTACGTGCCGATGCCGGTGCTTTGCTGCTACACCTGCGTGACATTCTGGCCGATGAACAAAATGGCTCGCACATCCTTGAAAAACTGCATCGTTTTTTGCGTAATGGCGCGTTACAGATTGAAGACCTTACCAGCAGCAGTAATCAGGGCAGCAGTTTGATCAATGCGCAGGCGGCAATACCGGTTTCTGTGAAAATCGTATTGATTGCAACGCGTGAAGATTATTACGAACTGCTAGGTATCACGCCGGATTTCTTTGACTACTTCCCGATCAAGATCGAGTTCGCTGATCAGGTGAAAGCCAATATAGAACACTATGCTGCCTACGCTGCCTTTATCGCATACAAATGCCAACAGCACCATTGTCGCCACTTCACTGCAGAAGCCGTTGCGGGTTTACTGCAAGCCATGCACAGATTGATTGAAGACCAAACTAGGCTCAGTACTAAATTTGGTGTGCTGGAAAAACTGCTGCTTGAAAGTTCAGTGGCAGCGGAACAGCGCGGCGCGGCATTGGTGGGTATCGAAGACGTGAAATCAGCAATCCAGCGTAAATATGCGCGTCATAGCTATATTGAATCGCACATGCGTGATTCAATCGTTGATAAAGAATTGATTATCAGCGTTTACGGCGAGTGTATCGGGCAGATTAACGGCCTGACGCATATTGACCTTTCAGAAGCGAGCTTTGGCTCCCCAGTGCGCATTTCGGCTAATTGCTATGCAGGTAGTCGCGGTGTACTCACCATTGACCGTGAAGTCAGAATGAGCGGCCCCACACATGACAAAGGTGTGATGATTCTGCAAAGCTGGCTGCATACTAATTTTGCACAATTAAACCCGCTGAATATGACAGCGTCTCTTGTATTTGAGCAAGAGTATTCTGGCGTAGATGGTGATTCAGCCTCCTGCGCGGAACTTTTTGCGCTGCTATCGTCCCTGGCACAATTACCAATCAGGCAGGGCATTGCCGTAACCGGCGCGCTGAATCAGCACGGTGAAGTGCTGCCGATTGGCGGCTTGAATGAAAAAATTGAAGGTTACTTCAGAGTGTGTAAGGAAATCGGCCTTGATGGTAAGCAGGGTGTGTTGATTCCTGAGCGTAATATGCGACACCTTATGCTAAGTGATGAAGTGATTCAGGCAGTTATTGATGGTCAATTCCATATTGCTACCATGAATAACGTCGCCGATGGCATACAGCACCTCACAGGCCGCAGTTTGCAGGAATTAAATAGCTTGGCTGAAACTGTACTGCGCAGCTTTAAACAGACACTGGAAGCTAATTTGCCCAAAACAGATCGTTGATTTTTAGTTTAATCAAACAGTTAATCACTCACTATGGCAAATGAAGACGATATTAAATGCAGGCTGGATAAATGGCTATGGGCTGCAAGGTTTTTCAAAACACGCAGCCTAGCTACCGCAGCTATAGAAACCGGGAAAGTGCATGTTGACGGTGACCGCGTAAAGCCGGCTAAAGAAGTGAAAACAGGGCAGATTGTGCATATTCGCAACCGGGATCTTGAAATTGAAGTAGATGTGCTGGCTCTATCAAATATACGCAAAGGTGCACCTGAGGCTGCGTTGCTATATGCAGAAACCCAAGCCAGTATCAGTAAGCGTGAAAACGCAAAACTTACCGGTGAAAATGAGTTTGCACAACGAGATCGTGGAGCAGGGCGGCCGACTAAAAGGCAGTTGAGAGATATCAAGAAATTTACTGGTGAGTTTTAAGATTTTATTGAATTAATTTTGTGAAAGGTTTAATGGAGTTATGACAGCCACAAATTTGGTTATTCATATAGGTGGAATGAGAACCGGATCAACTTTTCTACAAAGTATTTTTGCTGGTCATTCACAAATTAATTTGAATCTTAAAAGCCGTTATTTTTCTTATGATCCGTATTTTTATCAAAAATATAATTACATAAGATGGTTATCTGGATCTCAGAATATTATAAATATAGATAGCGATGAAAATTATTCACTTGGCAGATTTAAATCTCTTTTGCTTGATAGAAAGACCGTAGCCATTAAATCGGAGCTTGAGATAATTTCTCATGACCTCGTAATGATGGCAGATAGACTCAAAACAACATATCCAAATGCAAAAATTTTAATGGTAATAAGAGAACAAACAAAGTGGATTCAATCAGTATATAAGCATGATATACAACACTTTGGATTGGATATTAAATTTGATAAATTTTTAGAGTCAGAATTGGGTAAGAGTTATATTAATGCGGCAGATTATTTCCAAACTTACAATATCTACGCAAATCTCTTTGGTAAAGATAATGTAAAGCTATTTCTTTTTGAAGACTTACAAGAGAATCCCCAGCAATTTCTCGATGAATTATTCAAATTTATAGGTGTTAATAACGAAAGTAGAATTGATCTAAGAAGAGAAAATCAAAACCTCAATAATGCGACACTATATTTACTGAGATTTTTAAATAGGTTTTCACAAAAATCATTAAATAAATCTGAATATAAGTTTTTCATATATTTAAGAAAAGTTTTATTTTTAAACAATAAATTTTTATCTCTATTTCCAGATAATGAATCATTATTGTTTGATCAAAAATCTTTAAATTTTATTAAAAATCAACATCAACAATCAAACCTTAATTTAGAAAGCTTGGGGTTTTCTGAGTCGATTTTAAGAAAATACAAGTACATCGTTTGATCTAAATTCCAGAGGTTTATTTTTTGCAAATTAAAAAAATTAGCGAAATTCTCATTGCTTCAGCTGATGCAGCTTTGCTATTGCAGTCAAAAGATGGCTCATTTCCATCAGGTCACAATGGCCCATACTATGATCCTGAAACTCCGGTTCGCAATACCGCACATTATCTTTTTTTGTTATCTGAACTATATTCAAGGATTGGAGATGAAAAATATAAAATTGCTGCTGAAAAAGCAGCTAACTATTTTTTTAGTATTCAAGCCAGACCTGGTAACAAAACTTTTTTCTTTAGAAATAAGCAGGGAAAAGATAAATGTAATGGTCTTATTGGGCAGGCATGGGTAATTGAAGCTTTGATTAAGGCATCTATTGCATTTGATCGCAATGATTATTATGAATTGGCTGATGAAATTTTTTCACTTCATCCGTGGGATGATCGTTTAAATATATGGAAGCGAGTGGACATTGATGGTCATATTCTTTCGTTCGATGTTACATTTAACCATCAATTGTGGTTTGCAGCAGCTGGGTCTATGTTATATAAATCAGATTTAGCGCAGTATCGTGTTGGGAAATTTGTTGAGAGTGTTTTAGGTTGCATGAAATTGTATAAAGATGGTGTGATTTTTCACTCATCCGCCATGGCGACGTATTGGAATTACTTGCTTAGTGGCAGAAAAATTTTCTTACTAGAACTTAAAAGAAGATTATTAAATAGAATAAGATTTAAACGCTTATATTTAAAATCAGTTGGATATCATGCATTTAATTTATATGCATTATCTATTCTGGCTAAATCTTTCCCCAATTCAGCTATCTGGAGTAATGATAAATTAAAAAAAGTTCTTGAAGTTAGGCATAATGTAAAATTTTTGGATGCACTTAATCATTCTGAATTTGCGTTTTGGTATAACGTTTCTGGATTGGAAATGGCTTTTGCAATTGAAACATTTATAAAAAATGACGAAGAAGTAAAGGCTTGGATTAATAAGCAGTTCACGATGACTTATACAGATGATGCTAATGCTCTGGAAAACGGGGCGGTTGATAAAAATACAGCTAGGTCAAGAGTTTATGAAATGGCTAGGCTAATTAAAGATTATGAAGTTCAAATTTCTTGATATGAACAACTCTGAATAATTATGTTACCTCCATAACTTATGTGTTCTGTATGAAAAGATTAGTATGATTCGCCTCTTACAACAGATCACAACGATTGTTGTTAATTGTTCCTTTTAGATCTAATCTCGTTTTTAATTCAGGTCAATCCAACCAATTCTCAGTAATTGTTTAGCAATTAACAATCTTTACTCTTTGTAAGTTTGTTAATTGGTGTTTTTAAAATTAATTAAAATGATTCAAATTGGATAACTAAAATAATGAAGCTTATATTACATTTGGGCATGCCTAAAACAGGTTCAACCTCTATTCAGACTTTTATGGCTCAGAATAGGGATAACCTGTTAGCGTTAGGAGTTCTTTATCCTAAAGTGAATATAAGTACTAATAATCATAATTTTATAAGTATTTTTTTAAATGAGCATGAAAACATTCCTCGTAGATACAGGGCTATTTATAAAGATAATGCAGACTTGGTGTTACGTGATGCTGATCAAAATTGGCAACGCATAAAAAATCAAATTGATAAAATAAAACCAAAATCAGTGATTCTCTCTGGAGAAGCTATTTTTAGAGGTTTTGAAAATCTAGACAAAATAAATTTATTTAAAAATCGTCTACATCAAATTACAGATGATATTGATATTTTAGTTTATGTTCGTCAGCCTTCTAAGCAATATATTTCTCATGTTCAACAGCGATTAAAAGCCTCCGGAAGTTTTCCGCCTCCACAATCTCTTTGCGTTCGTGAAATTTTGGAAAATATTGAAACCTGCTTTGATAAAAAACCAACTGTAATTGCGTATGAGCGAGACGCTTTGTATCGGAATGATGTTGTATCTGATTTTATTTATCGAGTCTTACCTGAGCATGAAAAGACTCTAAATCGTTTACCAGCAGTAGCATTTAATGAGTCTATAAGTGTAGAGTCGATGTCTATAATGCAAGACTATCGAATGGAAAATTACCCTGAGAAGGACAATATACCTACAGTCGATAGTGTAAGGTTATTAAGATCGTTAAGAGATGTAGAAAAAAAATATAAAATTGGCACTCGTCCTGTATTGCGTGAAGAATTAGCTCAGTTTATTGATCACTCAAGTACAGATTTATTATTTCTTGCTGAGTATTATGATGTGCAATTTAAAGGTATTGATTATCGTGCTATTAAGACCATTGATAACAATCCATATGCATCACTTATAAAAGTATCTGACATATGTTTTGTAGATAAGGAAGTTAAGAAAAAAATATTGATGCTAACTCTTTTTGAGTTAACGCGATCTGATGGAGTTTTACAAAACATTACTCTAACTTGGATTTCTAGATATCAGGGATCCTTCTTTATACAATTCTTAATAAAAATTAAATCATTAATTATGAGAGTGATTCATATTATTTCTAATCGATGAGGGATTATTGATGCTAGTAGTTATACTGAAATGAATCGCCACTAGACTGGACTTCCCATACTTTGTTAGACACCGTTAAACTAAACGAAGGGGAACGGTTTGCTGAGGAATTTAAATCTGAAGCAGTAAGACAAGTAGTTGAACGTGGCTAAAGGGTTACTGATGTTGCTAAACGATTAGGCGTCACTGCACAAAGTCTTTACAAATGGGTGCGAGCATCAAGTCCATCTGATCAGAAGAAGGACAAAGCTGAACTGGATGAAGTCCGACGTGAGAACCTGAGATTACGTGCGGAACTTGTGCGTGCACAGGACAAGCGGGATATCTTAAAAAAGAGCCGTAGCATACTTCGCGAAGTCAATTGACAAAAAGTATAGACAGCCATATTCTCTCAACACAATTAGATATTAGTGCTGCGATGGTTGTAAGCACTACTCAAATTTCTCAACAACGATGGTAGCCGAGAGATTGATTTAGAAGATTAACGAGAATTAATTGATACTACTCACAGACCCCAAAATCTTATTCTTAAAGCCTCGAAAAGTGGCAGGAACCTCTTTTGAAATAGCGCTTTCGAAATTTGCTGACCAAAATTCAATAATAACGCCTATCTCCAAAGATGATGAAATCACTCGTAATAATCTTGGTTTTAGAGGGGCGCAGAATTCTTTTATGACTCCTCTAGAAAGTTTAATGACTTTAGACTCGAGCTCCCTTAAAGATTTCATCCGACGCCGCAGAACAAAGAAATATTGGAATCACATATCCACAAAATTAGCCAAACAACGATTAGGCCACGCTTTATGGACTCAGTCGTTCAAGATTTCTATCGTGCGCAATCCCTACGACATGGCTGTGTCTAGATATTTTTGGAGAAAAAAACCGACTGAATACTCATCAGTCGATTTTGAAAACTTTTGCCTCTCTCATAGAGAGAGTTTTAAAGATAATTTGGAGCAGTATTTCATTGGCGGGAATGAAGTTATTGACTTTTACATTAGGTATGAATCAATACATCAAGACATATTAAAACTCGAGCAAAAGTTCCCAGAACTCAAAGGCCTCGCAGAAATTTTTGCCCAAATCAAAGCGAAGGGGCAATATCGTCCTCGCAATGCCTCAACGAGTGAAATGTTTTCACAAGCGCCAAACGCTAAAGCCCTCATTACTGAGCTTTGTCGTTTTGAGATTGAGAAATTCGGATATCAGTGCCCATAAGCCACGAAATTTTCGAGGATGCTACGTGACATTCAAAAAAAGAACTCTGTGTACTTTTCTAGCAACCCGATACGGCATTCGTCGACTTTAAGCAGCAAATGAATGATGTGTATCCATCCATTGTCAAGACGTAGCGCAGCAACTGGCAGCGCATCATCCCGTTCTTCGATTATCCGCCAGAGATCAGACGGGTGATCTACACTAAGAATGCTATTGAATCAGTTGATATGTATTTGTGCAAAAACACCAAGAGCCGCGGCTCATTTCCGAATGATGAATCACTGATGAAGCTGTTCTATCTTGACTTGCAAAACATCAGTGAAAAGTGGCCATTGTCACCCATGGATTGGAAATCTTCCCTAAACAGATTTAAGATACAGTTCGAGGAGAGGATGCCTTAGTAGTAGTGACCAGATCTCCGCCTACACAAAATATCGGACACCCTCATTTTATGTTTTTAAAATTACTTTACTCACATTTTCTACTACAACGTTGTTTCGCACATATTTTTTTGCGCCGTGCTTTTTCTGAAAGTTTGCGTGCTGTTATTTATAGGGCTCTGTCAGAGCTTGCGCAAGTGTTTTC
Organism: Methylotenera sp.; assembly: GCA_036567185.1. Lineage (GTDB taxonomy): Bacteria > Pseudomonadota > Gammaproteobacteria > Burkholderiales > Methylophilaceae > Methylotenera. Next base: position 12,221 of record DATCVB010000052.1, on the reverse strand, counting down.
TTTGTTCATCCCATTAAAAATATTAATTATTATGGGCAGTGAAGATATCCCTATATATCTTCAGGGGTATATCTCAGAAGAAACACGTACAATTTGGCTCCTTTCAATGACAGCAGCTACTTTTTTTCTATATTTTCTTGCTATTTTTTTGGGATTGTTATCACATAGAATGGTTGTGCGAGGAGGCTTAAAATTTAATTTTCAGCAAATTTATCCAAGCCAGGAACATCAAAAAAAGCGTCAAGGTTTGAAAAGAGTGTACAAGTTATCATTAAATGCATATACAAATTTATTGATTATTCTAGTCGGATTTCTGCTATTGTTGGTAGTTAACCCACTGATTGCACTGCTTATTCCTTCTTTTATTGTGTTTCAGATTATGCTTGCCAATAGTCTGATTTGTAGAGAGGCTGGTTTTTTAAGTTGGCTTGGCCGATCTATGAAAAAAGAGCCTGTCGAATACCTCAATTATTTCTCTGCGATTAATTTCTTACTCGTGTTCATGATATTGGTGTTTGATTATTTACTTGATGGACAAATAAATACGGTGGCTGCAATTTTTACGCTTCTGCTGAGTCGCAGAACATTTCAAGCTATAAAACAATATGGTGCGATTGCAATCAAGCTGAGTGAGGATGGTGAATCATTGCAATCTTTGCAGCGTCTAGATAGTACTATGTGAAACTTTTCTTAGAATAATTATTTTTTCCAAGTAAAAGTACTACTTTTACTGCAAGATTTAATAAGCCTCGTTTATGTAATTGTCGGCAAATTTTTTATTAATGAGGGGTTGCTGGGTTATAGAATTAGTTAGAAAAAAACGTAGTTGGTAAAAACGTTATATTGGATAATTCACCACTTATTAATTAATTCTTGATGTTTGTAACAGGGTTAACATGAATCAAAATCGATTGCCGTATGTATCCATAATTATTCCAACATACAAAGATTGGGCGAGATTACAGTTATGCTTAAAGGCACTATGTCTGCAAACCTATCCGAGCTCAAGTTTTGAAGTAATTGTAGTTAACAATAATGCTGACGATTTGGTTCCAGATGATCTGATTTGTCCTGTTAGCACAACATTAATCAATGAAATAAAACCTGGATCTTATGCCGCAAGAAACGCTGGTTTAGCCATCTCAAAAGGACAAATAATCGGTTTTACTGACTCGGATTGTATTCCTGACATTAATTGGATAGCTAATGCGGTGAGTATGATGAGTGCTGAAGGTTATGTGGACAGGATAACAGGCCCGGTGAACATTTTTATGGAATCTGGTGGTTCCGTGTTTGCATGGGAATTCGAGTCGATTACAGCTTTTAATCAGAAACGCAATGTTAAGAAAGGTGTTTCTGTTACCGCAAATCTTTTTGTTAAGAAGACTGCATTTGATCAAGTCGGCAACTTTGATTCGGCCTTATATTCAGGTGGTGATATTGAATGGAATAAGCGTGCTACAGCGCTTGGTTTAGGAATTGTTTTTTCTGATGATGTTCTAGTAATGCACCCTGCACGTAGCAGTTTTAGAGAAATATTAGCTAAATCCAGAAGGGTTGCCGGAGGTGGGTATGTCACCGCTAAACGACAGAAAAGGTTAGTGTTATATATTCTGCGTCATTTGGTTCCTCCAGTTAGATATATTGGCGTGCTGATAAATGACGAAGGTAATAATATAAAAGATGTTGTGTTTGCAGGTTTAGTATTCTGGTGCTTGAAATTGATGATGGTTTTTGAAATTTTACGCCTGCATTTAGGAGGTAAACCAGTTCGATAGCTTTTGTATTTTTATGTTTGAAATATTCTGGAAATTTGAAATAGTTATCGTATAGGGGAGGCTCTTTGTTTTTAATAAATTTATACAATCAGGCAGGAGCAGGCCCCAAAAATATATCGTTGAATCTGATTTCTGAACTAAAGGGTTTAAAAGGCGGTAACGGTAAAATTTTTGTGATAGTACCCAATATAGCAGAATATAAAATGCTGGATTCTAATGAAACTGTAAGCATCATAAAACTTCACCGGTTCAATAACATATTGAAGACCATGATATTCAGAATTTATCTTGATTTTGTATTCATTCCTAAGTTAGTTCGAACTTGCAAGATTCAAAGTATGTTGGCTTTTGGAAACTATTTGCTATCCCCGGTTAAGATTAAGAAGGTAGTTTTATTACATCACCCTTATCTTTTTGACGATGGCCTTTTGAACAAGCTTCCATTGATTAAAAGATGGATAGAGCTACTAAAAAGATTTATATTCTGGCTTACATTGAAGAATGTGGATACCGTTGTAGTGCAAAGTCCTTTTGTTTTTGAACAGTTTAAAAACAAATGGGGCGGATTTAAGCGAAACATTGAAGTAATTGCTAATCCAATTAGTAAAAATTTCTCAAACCAATCAAAATGTGACATTGAAAGTTTAATAGCCACTAGAGTTGAAACTTTAGGTGCTGAGACGGTAATTTTATACGTTAGTCGTTTTTACCCTCATAAGAATCACGACTTTCTTATTAAACTTTCATCATGGCTAACTTATGCAGGTTTACGCCACAAGATTATGATTACTATTGACGAGAGCTTACCTGGAGCAGCAGATTACCTACAAAAGATTACAATTCAAAAAGCTGCTATTTTTAATCTAGGTGAGATATCGCAGCAAGAATTACAGCATTATTATTTGAACTCACACCTTTTTATTTTTCCCTCTGAATCAGAGACATTTGGCAACCCACTAGTAGAAGCGATGAGTTTCGGGCTCCCTGTTATAGTTCCATCGTTAGGATATTCACGCTCCGCACTAGGTGCCTCTGGCATTTATTATGATGTAAATGATGTTATTGATTGTGTCGAGAAAATTGAAAGTTTAGTGCACGATACTTTGCATTACAGAAGAAAAAGCTGCGAATCTTACAGACAACTCGATCTGTATCTAGCATCAAAAAATTGGGCTGAAAATTACATGAAACTTATATCTCACTTGTAACATTGAATTTGAGCAATAATTATGACGAACAACAAGCAGTACTTCGAATATCTTCAAAGCAGAAGTCTTATTGCAGGAATTTATCGAAATTATTACCTTTACCCAAAACTCAATCGCTACTTAAAAGGCAAGTTGCTTGACATCGGCTGCGGCATTGGAGATATGCTGGTTTATCATCCCAATTCTGTCGGGGTGGACATTAATCCATTAAGCGTGGAATTTTGCAAGCAACGCGGTTGCGAAGCGTATGAGATGTCTATTGATAAATTACCATTTGAAGATGGTAGTTTTGACTCTGTTCTGCTTGATAACGTTTTGGAACACATCCTTGATCCTAACCCTTTGCTTACGGAAATTAAGCGAGTAATGCGTCAAGATGCGGTTTTTCTAATAGGTGTACCAGGCGTTAAAGGGCAATCTTCTGATCCAGATCATAAAGTTTTTTACGACGAAATTTCGTTAAAATCTCTCGCCGACAAACTGGGCTTCAATGTTAATGTAATGCTGCATTCTCCTCTATGGAAGTCTGACTATTTTAGTAAAGCAGTCAGGCAGTATTGTGTTTACTCACAATGGTCGTTAAAAAGTTAATCCAAGTTACCTCTATGTTTAAAAGTGGTTTGTCTTTAATTGTTGCCCAAAGGGTATGGCAGGGCTTTGCCGGCCTTTTAACTGTGCTTGTGATCGGTTTTACCTTGACACAAGAGCAGCAGGGTTGGTATTACACCTTTCTGAGCATAGCAGCACTCTATTCAGTGTTCGAAATGGGACTAGCTACAGCTTTGGTCCAAGTGACTGCCTACATGTTTGTTAAGCTGCACTGGTTGCCACAAGGACGAGTCGCAGGAGAAGCTGTTTCAGCTTTTACATCATTTTTCTCTCGCTCTGTTAAGGTTTATATTTATTTTGCGATGGCGTTTTTTATCGTATCTTTAAGTGTGGGATATTATATTTTCAGCCATAAAACTTCCCATGCTGTGCTAATGGAAACATGGTTATGGCCATGGCTTTTATTGGTATCAATGACCGCGTGCAGCATGCTGACTTTGCCATTTTTCGCGGTAGTAGAGGGTAGTGGTGAGATTGCTGAGGTTTATAAAATCAAGCTGATGCAGGGTGTGTTAGGTGCTATTGCTTGCTGGTTAGTGCTGTTGTCCGGAGGCTGGTTGTGGGCGACAGTAATGGTGCCGCTTTGTTCTGTGCTGGTGGTCGCTATCTGGCTCATTAAAAAACGCATTTATTTAATACAGTCAGTTTTTGCAGTCATTAGCAGTAGTTCGTTTGACTGGAACCGTGAGATTTTTCCTTTGCAATGGAGAATCGGTTTAAATTGGATCAGTGTATTCTTTATGTCTCAATTAGCGACACCGATTTTATTCTATTACCAGAATCCGGTAGTGGCTGGGCAGATGGGGCTATCATTAGCAATAGTTAATATGCTTGCAATCGTCTCGCAGTCATGGATTGCGCGCAGAGTGCCTGCGTTAGCCCAGGCAGTGGCGAGGCGGGAATGGGAGATTCTTGATCATTTATTCAAAAAGGATCTCAGACACTCAGTGATTGTTTTTTTTGCTGGCGCATTCGTTATAATGACCACGCATTATTGGGTCTCAAATACAGCGTATTTTGCGAGAGTGCTGCCTTTTTGGCCATTTATCGGTTTGTTAGGCTTTGTGTTTTTTTACCATATCAATAGCGCTTTTTCTTCGCAGTTGCGTTCTTTCAAGAGGGAGCCTTTAGCATGGGTTTCGTTAGCAGGCGCCATGCTGATTTTACCGGGATCAATTTATGCTGCTAAATTTTTCTCTGTCAATGGCGTGGTAATTGTCATGCTCAGTGTGCAGGTTTTGCTTGTATTTCCATTATCATACTTGCTCTGGCGTAAATATAACAAAAATTGGCGCTCTGCTTCTGGGGGAGCATAAAGTATGCGTTCTATTGCGGTGATTTTGGCAGCCTATAATGGGAGCACCTGGATTCAGGAGCAAATTACATCAATTTTTGCGCAAGAAGGCGTTGATATTACGCTGTTTGTAAGTGTCGATAAATCAAGCGACGGCACTGAAGCGTTAGTTGATAATTTGGCGTCGAGAGATAGGCGAATTGTCGTCCTGCCGCATGGTCTGCACTTTGGCGGCGCGGCCCCGAATTTTTATCGTCTGCTTAAAGATGTTAATTTTACGGATTTTGATTACATTGCTTTAGCTGACCAGGATGATATTTGGTTAAATAATAAACTCAGTAGAGCTTGTGATGTGCTTGCGACAGCAAGTGCTGATGCGTATTCCAGCAATGCGACCGCTTTTTGGTCGGACGGTCGCCAGCTGCTGATTAAAAAATCCCAGTCACAGGCAAAGTGGGACTTTCTTTTTGAGGCCGCTGGTCCAGGCTGTACTTATGTACTTAGCCAGAAATTAGTGATCGAAATGCAGAGAAATCTTATGCTTAAATGGGGTGAGGTGCAGTCGATAGGTTTGCATGACTGGCTGTTTTACGCTTATGCAAGGGCAAACGGTTATCAGTGGGTAATTGATGATTTCTCTGGAATATTATATCGCCAGCATGCGCATAATCAGGTTGGTGTAAATGCTGGTCTAAAGGCATTTTTGCACCGCTTCAATAAAGTCATCAGTGGATGGGGATTTTCTCAAGCATCTAAAATATCTCAAGTCGTTGGCTTGGCTAACGATGCGTTTGTAAAGCGCTGGTCGCATGGCAATCGTTCAGGTTTGCTGTATCTTGGCTTGCATTTTTATCAATGCCGAAGACGATTCAGGGATAAAGTGTTTTTCTTTTTATCATGCGTGCTTTTAAGTGTTTTAGGGAAACGTAAGTAGTGAATCGATCTAAAGTTCTAATTACTGGTGCAAATGGATTTGTCGGGCGCTATTTGACGCATTATTTAGTTAGCGAAGGGCTATCGATTAACTGTGCCATGCGCACAGACACAGTGCTTGATGACAAAATAGATAAAAAAATTCTTATACCATCGATCTATGGTCGAACCGATTGGACTGAAGCATTATCGGGACGTGAAGTGGTGATTCACCTTGCCGCACGTGTGCATGTGATGAACGACACATCGGTTGATCCGCTGGCTGAGTTTCGTAAAGTCAATGTTGACGGTACGCTTAATCTTGCAAGGCAGGCTGCGAGTGCTGGTGTTAAACGTTTTATTTTCATTAGCTCAGTCAAAGTAAATGGTGAGCATACTGAAGCTGGCAAACCATTTGTGGAAGATGTTGCACCTAATCCTCAGGATGCTTACGGATTATCAAAGCTTGAAGCTGAGCAGGGCTTGTTAAAAATAGCGCAAGAAACGGGAATGGAAGTGGTGATCATCAGGCCGCCTCTGGTTTATGGTGCTGGCGTGAAAGCAAATTTTGCAAGCATGATGCGTGCTGTTAAACGTGGCGTTCCGCTGCCGCTGGGTGCTATTCACAATAAACGCAGCTTTGTCTATGTAGGTAATCTGGTGAGCATGATTATGCGCTGTATTGATCACCCGGCAGCGGCCAATCAGGTGTTTCTGGTGTCTGATTGTCATGATCTATCTACTACAGAGCTTTTGCGCTGTTGTGCGGTCGCATTAAGGGTGAAAGCGCGACTTTTGCCAGTGCCGCAAAAGTTTATTGAGGTCTGTGCTAATTTGTTAGGTAAGCGGGCTGTGGCGCAGCGGCTATGCGGAAATTTGCAGTTAGATATTACCAAGGCAAGTACAATGCTTGGCTGGACTCCGCCTTTTTCTGTTGCTGATGGATTACAGGTAACGGCTATTGATTTACTTAATACGGATAAATAATGAAGCGTTTTTTTGATTTATGTTTGTCGCTGTTTGCATTACTGCTTTTGCTGGTACCTATATTGTTTGTAGCGCTGATGGTGCGCATTACTTCTGTCGGCCCCGTTATTTACTGGTCTGACCGTGTTGGACGCAACAACAAAATTTTTAAAATGCCCAAGTTTCGCACTATGCAGATTGATACGCCGGCGGTAGCAACCCATTTGCTAGGTAATCCTGATCAGTTTTTAACGCCGATTGGATCTTTTTTACGTAAATCGAGCTTGGATGAATTGCCGCAGCTATGGAGTATCTTGCATGCTGATATGAGTTTTGTTGGCCCGCGACCTGCATTGTTTAATCAGGATGATTTAATTGCTCTGCGAACCCAGTATGGTGTGCATGAGCTAGTGCCAGGTTTAACAGGGTGGGCGCAAGTGAATGGTCGTGATGAATTGCCAATACCGGAAAAGGTCAAGCTGGATGTTGAATATATGCAGCAGCAATCTCTCTTAATGGATATAAAAATTATTATTCTTACTTTTTTAAAAGTTTTGAGAAGAGAAGGTATACAGCATTAGAATATATAGCTGGTTAAATCTAATAAGAGACTTCACAGGCGACAAAAGTCTCAATATAAAGAAGCTAAATGAATAAAACACCGATTAATCCCCGTACTTTTTTTGCATTGCTGCACGATGTTGTTGTGGCAACCATTGCATGGTTTAGCGCCTATCTATTGCGTTTTAATTTTGCAATTCCTGAAGAGTTTACTATTAGTATGCTGCAATCATTAAGTTGGGTAGTGTCTTTGCAGGCCGCTGTGTTTATTGCGTTTGGGCTCTATCGTGGTGTTTGGCGCTTTGCAAGTGTCTCTGATCTTAAACGCATTTTTCTTGCTGTGGCATCTGCAACAGCTCTGATAATCGCTGCGCTATTTATGTTGCAAACTGGCATCGTGATTCCGCGTTCAGTCATTATTTTAGACCCGATATTACTGATTCTGATGATGGGCGGCAGTCGTTTTGTTTATCGTGCTTGGAAAGAACACCAGCTTTACGGCGTTACCCTGAAGCAAGGCAATCCGGTGATTGTGCTGGGTGCAGGTGAAGCGGCAGTTGCTTTGGTTAAAGATCTGGCACGAAGCCCACAATGGCAAGTAGTAGGGCTGTTGGACGATGATAGCAGCATGCTGGGCCGTGAGGTTTTTGGTGTAAAGATTAAAGGTAAAATCAATGACCTTGCTGTAGTTAGCAAGCGATTAAATGTTGATCATGTGATCGTTGCCATGCCGTCGGCACATCACCAGAAACGCAGGCAGGCGATTGAGCTGGCCAACCAGCTAGGCTTGGAGGTGCTTACAGTACCAGCGATTGATGATCTGATTAGCGGTAAGGTGAGCGTGTCGCAGATTCGTAAAGTAGATGTTGAAGATTTGCTGGGCCGGGATGCAGTAAAACTTGATAATTCAGGATTACAGAAATTAATTGATCATCAAACCGTAATGGTCACTGGCGCAGGTGGATCGATCGGCTCAGAACTTTGTCGGCAGGTTGTGAAATTCAACCCCATTATATTAATTTGCTTGGATATCTCTGAGTTCTCGCTTTATCAACTTGAGCAGGAGCTGAGTGCTCAAAAGTTACCAACTAAGCTGGTGTATGTAACGACCGATGTTAAAAACAAGACTAGGCTTGCTAATTTGCTTGCTGAATACAAGCCATCTGTTGTGTTTCATGCGGCAGCCTATAAACATGTACCAATGATGGAAACCGGTAATGTTTGGGAAGCATTATCGAATAATGTAATCGGCACACATACTTTAGCCCAGGCATGTAAAGAAGCTGACGTGGCAAAGTTTGTTTTGATTTCAACAGATAAGGCAGTGAACCCAACGAATGTGATGGGTGCAAGTAAGCGCCTCGCAGAAATGGTCTGTCAGGGCTTGCAGGATAACCTTGCTGAGAATGCAACAGGTACCCGTTTTGTGATTGTACGTTTTGGCAATGTATTAGGCAGTAGTGGCAGTGTTATTCCGAAATTCCGTGAGCAGATTGCTAAAGGTGGCCCCGTCACGATTACCCACCCGGAAATTACGCGTTACTTTATGTCGATCCCGGAGGCTGCGCAATTGGTAATGCAAGCTGGACTGATGGGCAAGGGTGGCGAGATTTTTGTGCTGGATATGGGTGAGCCGGTTAAAATTGCCTCGCTCGCGGCAGATATGATCAGGCTATCTGGTCTGCAGCCGGATGAGATCAAAGTTGAGTATGTAGGATTACGCCCAGGCGAGAAACTGTATGAAGAATTGCTGGCAGATGATGAACATACCATGCCAACACCACATGAAAAACTCCGCATTGCACAGGCTAGAAAATCTGACACAGCATGGGTGAAGCGGCTATTGAAATGGATTGAAGGCGCGACCAATTCCGATGAAAATCTTTTGAAAAAGGAATTGGCAGTTTGGGTAGAGGAATATAGTCCGCAAATTCAAACGGATATAAACCCAGTCAAATCTGTTCAGCCCGAGCAGCTAACGCTTCATTAAAAGTTTTTCTGCAGCAAGCTAGAGAAGATTCATTAAACAATATTTCCCGGCAGGCGATAAATTGAGCACACCACAACCACAGCAATTACTTGAGCAGGCAGAGCTGATCCATTCATCTGAAGTGATTGCTGCTGCAATCAGCCGGTTGGGCGAAGAAATATCCAGCACGCTTCAGCATGAAAAACCGATAGTACTATGTGTCGTGAGTGGCGGAATTGTTTTTGCCGGACAGTTATTAACACAGTTCGATTTCCCACTCGAGCTGGATTATGTACATGCCAGCCGCTACCAGAATGCAACCGTAGGCAGATCCTTGACTTGGGAGGCATTGCCTAAGCTTGATCTAACCAATCGCACCATATTGCTGGTAGATGATATTCTGGATGAAGGCATTACGTTGAAAGCGATTCAGGATAAATGTTTTGAGTTAGGTGCTGCAAAAGTACTCTGTGCTGTTTTAGTAGAAAAACAGCTTAATCAGGTGAAACCAGTTTCTGCTGACTTTGTCGGCCTTGAAGTGCCAGACCGTTATGTTTTTGGTTATGGTATGGATGCTTATGGATGGTGGCGTAATTTACCCGCAATCTATGCTTTAAAGATGCCGTAGCTTTGAATAAACCATGAAAATTATATCTTCTTAATAACTGTCATAAAATTGACACAACGGACGAATAAGCAACATTTTCCACTAATTTTTTAACAACAACTTTTGTAAATTATTGTTATTTATACCTTTTTTACTGTGGCATCTATTTTGCGTGTACTTAGCAAATGAACATTAGTGCTCAATTGGTAAATCAAAATGGACATAGAGGTTAAAAGTTACTATCTAGACAGATTGTTTTCAGCTATCCAGCGTTCTAATAAGGTAAAAAAGCATATAGATTTCTTTGTCTGGTTACAAAACTCAGTTGCAGAGTTTATCCCTCATGAAGCACTGCTGGCTATTTGGGGTGATTTTAACGAAGGTATTGATGCCAAACTTCAATATGATGTAACTTCTAATGTAGATGGATTTAATACGCATGCGGTGATGGGATCCTCTAAAGAGGTAAATCAGTGCATGGTCTATCTATACCAACTGTGGCTGGATAATGATCGTCATTTTTACGCACTCAATAATTTCGGCACCAGTGAGTTTGATTGTAAATTCCGCAAGGTGTTCCCAGATTTATCTCAAGAACTTAACTCATTGCTGGTATTTGGTGTCAGCGATCTGCGTGGCGGGAATGATTGCCTGTACGTGTTTTTTAGTAAATATAATAAGTTTCAGATTAAAAATACAGTGATGGATTTTATGATGCCGCATATTGACCATGTGCTAAGAAAAATTCAGCACTTAGGGCCGGTGAAACCTCTTGCAAAAATAAGCCTGCCGTTCAATATGTCATCGCTGACAGAGAGGGAACTGGAAGTAATTGAGTGGATTAAAGCCGGTAAAACTAATCAGGAAATAGCCACAATTCTAAATATCACTCAAAACACAGTAAAAAGTCATCTTAAAAGAATTTACCAAAAATTAAATGTAAGCAAGCGTGCGCAGGCAGTGGCGCTATTGGCAAAACATTAACATTCAGGTGAGTTAAGCCATTTTTAATGTAAATTGCTGACCCTAATGGTTATTTCGACCTATATCCGTTCCATGAATCAGTTCATATAACGCCTTCTCAATTAGTTTTGTAACTCACCACATCCCTATATCTCGTTAGCAATCAAATTCATAGCGTGTTATTTGTAATTATTTATGAAATAGTTTGTCCATGCTACGCCTTAGAGTAAGCCAATCACTATCTTTAAGTTATTTTGTATTCAGCCATAGAAAGCCTTGCGTGCGTTACAATGCGTTTTAACTATTCCAGTTAATTTATAAGGACTTTTAAAATGAAAAAAGTAAATATCACGATTACCTTGGGTATGGAAGTTCCTGATGATTGGGATGTAGTTGAGCATCCAGATGGTATTTTGGCATTAGATATGGGTAATGGTAAATTTATGGATATGACCTTTACGCCAGTGGTGACCGATAGTGCTGATGAAGATGCAACTTGGTCTACTGATTACGAAGATGGTTTCGCCGACAAAATTTTAGATATGGTTAAAGAGTACGATACTGAAATGGAAGTAATAGAAGTACAGTAGATATTAAGCATGTGAGGAGTCATTAGAGTTAAGTCTAAAGCAGAGGCTTATCAAAGATCACGTTTAAGTCTTATCACTATCGATCAGCATCCGATTTCTCCCCCTGAATTACTACTAAAAAACTGTTAATGCTTCCCGCTCAGCCTGGATAAATTATCCTGAACTACCCAGAGTTTAATTAGATAATACCCCGATTTAATTAGTCAATACCCTGGATTTATTAGAGAAAATAATATGAAAAGACTTCAAGTAACAATTAATCTTGATATGGATATACCTGATGAATGGACTCTCGTAGAGCATCCAGACGGGGTGCCTGTGTTAACGCTTGGTGATGGCAGATATATGTATATGAGCTTCTTGCCAATGTTTACCAAAGAACTGGTACCTGAATCTGAATGGACTAGTGAGTGCTCTGAGAAGTTTACAGAGGAAGTTGTTGAGATGGTGCAGGATGAAGAAGTTGAGATGAAAATAATCGCTAATTAAAAGCTCATCATTTATGGGCTTTTGAAAAACTGTCGAAGTTAGCGCGATGCCACACCAAACCTGATTATGAGTGCAAGCGGCAGTATTGTGCTTTAAATAATCTGGACTTCCCATACTTTGTTAGACACCGTTATAGTGAATCGCCACTAGTTTACTAGACACCTTTGAGCCGTAATAATGGCAACTTAAAAAGGTGTATAAAATGAGCGCGAAACGTTATCCAGAAGAATTCAAATTAGCAGCAGTGCGTCAGATCACAGAGGGCGGATATGCAG
>DATCVB010000051.1:0-57303 GCA_036567185.1 Methylotenera sp. | reverse complement strand
TGCTTTCATCCAGCGATCCAATGTGCCGTAGAACACCAGATTAGAACCGGTTACCAACGCACCGCCCCAGGCAGAGAATCTCTCTTTGTTGTACCAGGCTTGTTTGCCTTTTAAGCCATCCCAAGCCATAAAGCCACCCATTACGCCGTCAGGGCCTGCAAACATCGTGAGTGTTGCACCTACCCATGGCTGACCAGCAACATATTTAGACTCAACCGGCTCGTAAGTCATACAAACGTGGTTCATCGGCACATAGAACAGTTTTGTCTTCGGTGAGAATGCAGCAGGCTGCTCATCTTTCACACCAAGCGCTGAAGGACAGATACCTTTTGCGTTGTAGTCCTGATGGGTTGAATAAGCCGCATCTTTAATTGGCGTACCGGTTTTAATATCAATACTTTTTGCCCAGTTAACAAATGGCTGCATTTTTTCTGCTACTAATAAAGAGCCATTGGTACGGTCAAAAGTATAGGCGAAACCGTTACGGTCAAAATGGGTTGCCAGACTTTTACCTTTAGAATCCCACAGAATGGTTTCATTCATGCCGTCATAATCCCACTCGTCATGCGGTGTCATCTGATAGCCCCATTTTGCTTCGCCAGTATCTACATCACGTGCAAAAATCGTCATCGACCATTTGTTATCACCAGGACGTACATCAGGATTCCATACGCCAGGGTTGCCTGTACCGTAATACATCAGGTTCAGTTTTGTGTCGTATGAATACCAGCCCCAAGTCGCACCGCCGCCATTCTGATAGCCGTCTTTTCTAGCCTGTGGTTTGAGCCAGGTTCTGATGCCCAGATCTTTCTCCGGGAATTTCAGTTTATCTTTACTTAAAGCATTGAATGAACCACCAACCTTGTTGCCGCCGTTCACATCTTCATACAATGACAGCGCGCTGAAGTGCGGGTTATCCTTGTTGAAATCATCGCCGATCAACACATCTTTGTCTGATCCGGTGCTGTAGGCACGCCATACCAAAGCACCGTCTTTGATGTTGTAAGCAGTAATGTGGCAGCGTACGCCATACTCGCCGCCTGAACAGCCGGTAATCACTTTGTCTTTAATCACATGTGGTGCATTAGTATTGGATTCGCCTACTTTGGTGTCAGTTACCTGAACATCCCAGATTGTTTTACCGGTTTTTGCATCCAGTGCTACCAGCTTACCGTCGTTCTGCTGCAGGAAAATCTTGCCGTCTCCGTAACCTAAACCACGGTTTACGTTATCACAGCACAGCAAAGCCTGAATGGCTGGGTCTTGCTTAGGAAAATATGACCATAAAATTTTCTGGTTATCATTCAAATCCAGTGCATAGATATTGTTCGGGAAAGCGGTATGCACATACATCACACCATTCACTACCAGTGGAGCACCTTCGTGACCGCGATTTACACCCGTAGCAAAAGACCAGGCAAGTTTCAGATTCTTGACGTTGCCTTTGTTGACCTGAGCAAGTTTACTGTAGCCGGTATTGCTGTAGTCCTTGCGCGGAGCAGCCCATTGGTTATCATCCTGCATCAGTTTTGATAACTCATCTGCGGCAAAAGCAGTTGTAGTTAATGCGGTAAGCAAACCCGCGCCTAATGCGAGGCTAAATTTACGTTTAAATTGATGACTCATTTACATCCCCAAAATATAAAATCTGTTAAATTGTTGTATGACTAATCTCAATCTCATCCGTTGGAATGACATTGGTAGCAGTGCTTGTATTGCAAGCGATGTGCCAGCACTATATTTTCACTGTATTTTTTTGTTACCAAGATTCGAATAGACTGATAAAATCTTTTAAAATCAATCAACTATTTTTTCGAAAAAAACATTTTCCAGTTACGGGTATCGTTTTAATATCGATCAGATTTGATACTGGCACTGTGTCAGAATTGAACAGTTGTAACGTGACAGTTGTTCACTTAACGCATGCACAATTAACCTAAGCTATAAGGTCAAGTAATGAGTTCCTCTTCATCAGGCAGCACACCTAGCATACTGCAAGCCAGAAATGAGTTTCTGGCCAATGGTCACGTGCAGGAAGGCGCCATCACCGAAGCGATTGAGCGCTCATGGCGGCGCTGCCTTGCCAGTGGCATAGACACACAATCGCCATCGAATATCGAAGTTGTGACTGCGCAGGAGCTGGCGCGTAAACGTGAACAGAATCACCAGCTATTGGCACTGGCGCGGCCGGAGATGGAAACACTGAGCGAACAGATTGCACATACGCGCAATGTTGTCATATTGACTGATGATGAAGGCCTGATTCTTCATAGCATGGGCAGCCAGCACCTGTTTGGCGAAGAGCAGCGCCTTGCCTTATCTGCCGGCGCTTCCTGGAACGAAAGCCAGCGCGGCACTAACGCTATTGGTACCGCTATCTTTGAACAGTCGGCATTGACGGTTCAGGGTGCAGAGCACTTCATGTCCTACCACCACGCGCTCAACTGCTCTGCGGTGCCGATCTTTGGTGCGGAGAATCAATTGATCGCGACACTGGATGTTTCCAACGACTACAACGTATCGCAGCAGCACACACTGGCATTAGTGAAAATGTCCGCACAGATGATTGAGAACCGGCTATTTCTTGCCAGTTACCAGAGTGATGTGGTGCTGCACTTCCATGCCCGCCCTGAGTTTATCGGCACACTGTGGGAAGGTGTCGCCATGTTCACCGATCACGGCGAACTTGTAGCCACCAACCGCAGCGGCCAGTTCCAGCTTGGCCTAAATACGCAGCACACGCATCTAAATACTGCGCAAGGGAAGCCACAGCTGAACTTTAACCAGCTGTTCGATATGTCGATTGAAAACCTGTTAAGACAGATAGGCAGTGCAGATAAGCTGGTGATTCCTTTACGGTTGAACAACGGCGCACGACTATATGTACAGGTGGAATTACTGCATAAAAAAGCGCAGCTCTCTAAACCAGCAGCGGTTAGCAAAAGAACCAGTGCTGCCAATCTGGATTTACTGAATAGCGGCGACGCAAAAATTGAGCGCGCAATTGCACAAGTCAAGCAAGTGCTGTCGCGCGATATTCCTATCCTGATTCAGGGGGAAACCGGCGTCGGCAAAGAACTATTTGCGCGCGCGATTCATGAAGCCAGCACCCAGCACAAAGGCCCGTGGATCGCAGTCAATTGCGCAGCACTGCCGGAAGGCCTGATTGAAGCCGAGCTTTTTGGCTACGAAGAAGGCGCGTTTACCGGCGCAAAACGCAAAGGCAGCCCGGGCAAGATCGAGCAAGCCAACGGTGGCACCCTGTTTCTGGATGAAATCGGTGATATGCCGCTGTCACTGCAGGCCAGATTGCTGCGCGTATTGCAGGAGCGCACCGTCACGCCTTTAGGCAGCACAAAATCGATTCCCGTTAGCTTTGCACTCGTCAGTGCAACCAACCTAAAACTTAAGGAAAAAGTTGAAAGCGGTGAGTTCCGCAGCGATCTTTATTACCGGCTGAATGGCCTCAGCGTGTCGCTGCCTCCGCTAAGGCAGCGTTCAGACTTGAACGCACTGATTAATATTATCTTGCAGATTGAACATGCGGATGATGTAAAAATCACACCTGAAGTCATGGATATATTTGTTCAACATCCGTGGCCAGGCAACATCCGCCAACTGCATAATGTTCTGAGAACTGCGCTGGCACTGGCTGATGGAACACCAATCAGCGAGTTGCATCTGACTCAGGATTTTATTGATGAGATTGAAACTGCGGGCCAAACTGAAACAGGGTCTGAAGCAATCGCGCTAAATAACCAGAATCTGGATGATGTGACCATGAATGCAATTGTTAAGGCTATGGAAAAGCATTCAGGCAATGTTTCTGCAGTAGCACGCCAATTAAATATTAGCCGCAATACGCTATACAGGAAACTCAAGGCGCTCGGACTGCATTAAAAACGCATTATCAGCAGACAGTGGATTCATCCATTGCCTGTGACCAAGCGCTAACTAATTTTAGCGCCAATAGAACGGACGATGGTAATACGGACTCCAGTACGGATAATCCCAATTGCGTTGCTGCCGCATAATAGTCTGCTCATATTCGCGTTGTACGCACTCACGCCATGCATCGGTATCTTTTGCAAACCCGAGCTTTTCACATGCCGGCCCATACACCTGGATTTTATACTCCATCTGTTTAGTTGCTCTCTGCTGCTCTGCCAGCGGGTTTGTTGCACAGCCGGCTACCAGCATCACAAAACCAAAAATAGTAATTGCACGCATTTTTATATTATCCATTCTTTTTAATTCATGTGTCTGTATGATTTTGGGCTACCGCTTAAAGTTCATGCCCGACAAAACTAAAACGCCAAATCTAGGCTTTCATATACTATGGGTATTTCTATGTCAGCAGCACAAGCTTGCCAATGTGCATAAAAAATATCGCACATTTCAGCGGCAATCCTTCATCTGCAAATAATGTAGTATAAATTTCCAGTTGCTTGCGATGGCTCTCTGCAGCTGATTGCAACGCTTCAATTGAAGCAGCTGCACTCAACTCTGTCGTTTTATAGTCGATAATCCAGCGCACGCCACTGTCTATAAATGTACGGTCTACAATATGTTTTTTAGCGTCCTCACCCGTCAGCTTCACCAACGCCAGTTCAACCGCAGCACCTTCCCTCGCCTGCAACACCCACTGCCCTTCTGGGCTAGTTAATGTACTTGCTAACAACTGCTCAACCTTTACAGCTGCTTCATGCGCCAGACTCTCGGTATGCCCCTGCTGCCGCAGCCAGTGACGCATCGGTGGCAATAACGTACTGATGCGAGATAAAGGCCACACTGCCAAACCCTGCTGTGCAATGATTTCCATATAGCGATGTGCCAGCGTGCCAATGTCAGCATCTATATTTGCACTGCTCGCTGCCGGCTTGTTGTTTGGTTTATTAATGCGGATCACAGGTTCAGGAGTTTGCAAAACTTCCGGAATATGCGGCTGCTTCAGGCGTACCAGGCAAGGTGTGAAATCTGCGATATCTGCAATTTTCCCTGCCTTCACTTCGGTGTCTATAGGGGCTTCGAACTCCGGCCCAATTGTGTTCCAGAGTAAATCCAGGTAAGTATTTCTGGTTGGATTAATCTCGCCTTTAGCGTTCTGGCTGGCAACGCCCACCAGATGCAATTTACGCTCTACGCGTGTTGCCGCAACATACAATACGCGTGCCGACTCATTGGCATCGCGCTCTTTTTCGCGCGCTTCCAGATAATCATACGGGCTGACTTTATCCTTATCACGCGCGCCCTTAGGAATATACGGGGCGGCCAGCAGCTCCTGCTGATGACCAACACTGATTTCCTCCCACAGCACCAGCGGTTTATCGCCATTATTGCCGCCGGTAGTCGCGCCCAAGCCGGGCAGAATCACCGTATCGAATTCAAGCCCTTTTGATTTATGTATAGTCATCATCTGCAAGTTTTCGCCGTGACTATCCGGCGCGGCAAACAGCTTGGTAATCTCGAACGTCATGCGCTCGGGCGAAAACTGATTACTGTGATCGAGCGCATCCAGACAACTGAAGAATGCCTGCACATCAACCACATCACCCGGCTCCCACAGACAGGAGCTGCCATTGAGCATAAGCCATATACCGCGTATCCAGCGACTCACATTCATGCGACCCTGACTCGCATAGGCTTCATCCAGTATCTCGCGCACATGCAGCAAGCGCGCCTGCCCATCAGCAGATAATCGACTCACAATTTCCTGGTCATGCATAAGTGCCCAGATCGTGCTGTAATGGTTATGCCCTGCCAGCGCATGCATATCATGCAAACTCAGGCCACACCAGGGTGCACGTAATATCGCCAGCCAATGCACACGGTCTGCACGGTGATGCAGCGCATGCGTAAGCGCGAGCAAGTCCTGCACCACCTGCCTACCTTCCAGCGCCTCAATTTCTACCGCTTGAAACGCAATATCTTTATGCTCACGACGCAGCTTGCTTACTAGCGGTGCCAGATGTTTTTTAGAACGTACCAGCACCGCAATTTTCACATCCGGATTAGCAAGCCGCTCTGCCTGAATCACGCGTATTATTGCCTCAGCTTCGCGCTGCTGCGCAAGTTCTGAGCTTTCATCAGCCTGTTTGATGATTGGGTGCACTGCTACGCCGGCCTGCGGCAGATTATCCTTGGTTGCTATAAACGGACGGTAATGGATCGCCCCCTGAATTACTTCATCATGCTCAGGAAAGATTGGTGCAAAAGTCTGGTTAATCCATTCCACAATCGCCGGCGATGAGCGGTTGTTACGATACAACTGCAAACGCTCCAGATAAATATCACCGATACCATGCTCTGCCGCATCAATAAACAAGCCTACGTTTGCTTTGCGGAAACGGTAAATTGACTGCATCGGGTCGCCCACGGCAAACAAAGTGCGCCCGTCATCCATCTGCCAGCCAAGCGTCAGTTGTTCCAGCAGCTTGATCTGGCTCGGACTGGTATCCTGAAACTCATCCACCAGCAGGTGCTTAATCTGGTAATCCAGCTTGAGCGCCAGTTCGGTCGGCTCACCGAAGTCATCACCTAGGGCGCGTGTTGCACGGTGAGCGATTTCCACAAAATCCACTTCACCTGCGCGCTGGAATACCAGCCACAGTTGCGCCACAGCTAGATTCAGCAATTGAGACAATGTAGCGATAATCTGCCATGCCTCCTGATCTGTAGAAATTTCTGGCAAGCTTCTGATGCGTGCCAATGCATCTGCAATAGTGGCGTCGCTTGCCATAGATTCCAACAGCGCACTGAAGCTCGCTTTTTCATCCTTTTTATCGGCGGGGAAACCAATATTTTTATCAATCTTAGCCCGGATACTATTGTCTTTAGTCAGCACCAATTCACACACAGCCAGCCAAGCATGCAATCCATCGGCATTAATTGGCAATGGCGTATCCCAGTCTGCCAACACGCTTATCGGGTGTTCGTCCGCTAGCTGACTGGCAGCAAATCTGGCGAGCGGCATCAGCTCGGCCTGCAAGCGAGTATTGAATACGGCTGCGGTGGCCTGTATTTCCTGCTCGACCATATAACACAATGTCTGCTGCAATGCGGCTGCATCGACCTCAAACTGTGCGTGATGCAGCCATTGGTCACGCTTTTCCAGCATTTTCATTAATAGATTTTTAAGCTGGATGGCATTGTTATCCACATAACGCAAAGCCGCTTTTACCACCTCGCTATGGGTGCTATCTTCAAGCAATGCCAGCGTCTGCTCAGCGGCTTGCGCATACAAAGCAGTTGCATCAATATCTACGCGCGGCTGCGAGCCAAAGCGGCTCATGAGCGGCATTTGCCTTGCCAAGTGCGCACACAGGCTATCAATCGTGAAGATGCGTAACCTTGATGGATTTTCAATCAGCTGCCAGTTCTGCAAGGCGGAACACTGCAGCGCTTTAAGGCTCAATTCATAAGTAATCTGCTTGTGTAACTGCGCAGGTTTTTCCTGCTTGGCCGCCTTCATCAGGCTATCCAGAATGCGTAGCCGCATCTCGGCGGCAGCTTTATTGGTGAAGGTAATCGCAATAATTTCTTCGGGTTCGTTCACTGTTTGCAGCAGTTTTAAATAACGCTGTGTAAGCAATTCGGTTTTACCCGCACCCGCAGGAGCTTCGACAATAAACGAAGTCAGCTCCAGCGCACGCAGGCGATTCTGCTCATCAGCTTCCAGGTTGTAGTCATGTTCAATATTCATTCGGCTCACTCTTCAGCCTCCTGAAACTCCTGGAATCTTTCAAATTGCAATTTACGCTCCGGTAGACGCAGCAGCGGTGTGACTTCACAGTACATCAGCTCACTTTCATCACTGAAACGTACTGCCGCCTCGCCTGCACGCAGCTCTGTTGCAATGGCTTCAATCGCAGTTTTCCAATGGCTCAGCAGCTGCTGCCAGTCCGTAAAGTTCTGCGTAAATGACGGCTTGCGTTTATTTGGCTCTGCTTCAAAGCTATCGACCGAAACACCGGCAAAAGCATGCTCGGCGGTTTTTACCATGCCAAAATGTATGCCTGCCACCTGTTCGGCAGGGTCGGCATAAAAAGTGGCATAAATAGGTAACTGCGGCTCGGTGATGCGGTCTTCACCCCAGCTTTTGATTTTTGGCATCTGCCCGGTTTTGTAGTCAATAAATTCCAGCCCACTGGTTTCAAGCTGGTGCACGCGGTCGATTTTCAAGGTCACCTCAATGCCGCAAATCTGTACTTTTTTACCGACTTCACAATCTACAATGCGGAATGACACTGCGCGTGCTTTTTCATACGCCAGCCAGTCACCGACCAATTGCAGCAAACGCTCTGATTCGAGTTCGAGCACTGCCGCAGAAGCAACGCTACTCTCGGCAGCAAAAGCCTGGATAGTGTTTCGCACAGCCTTGCTCAGTGCGTCCATAAAATCACCAGCACTCATATCACGCAGATCGGCAAAGTGGCGTTTACGCCAGAACTGCTCCAGCACACCATGCACCAGTGAACCGCGATCCATGTTATCCAGCCCGGCAGTTGGTGTTTTAAGTGCTTTTGCACCAACCCGATACTGATAAAACGCCCAGGCTGGGCAAACAGCCTGCGCTTTTAGTAATCCAGTACCGCCGGAAACATGTTCACCCTCCTGAACTGCGGGCGCAATATGGTCATCAATATGTTCCAGCGCATCATGGGCAACAGCACATAGTTGTTCGGCCAGCGAAGCGGCTAGAGGGACTTCGCCATTAAAAAGGCTAACATCCTGCATCAGCGGTGAAGGCCGTAGCTGGCTTTCACCATCCATACGGCTGCTTGAAAAAACAATATGTTGTGCAGAATGTAGCAGCCGCTGCTGAATCGTTGCTGCAAAGACTGCCTGCACATTGTTATCTGCATTCGGCAGTGCGGCCTCGCGTTGTATGAATGCAGGCAATAAAGGATTAGGCCGTGCAGGCGGCGGCCAGATATGGTCGTTCATATGCATGCACCACACGGCATCTACCGGGGCACTCAGGCCTTCCATGATCCCCAGTATCTGTATCGCAGGTTCAAGCTCGGTTTCCGCTTGAAATACCTGAGCGGTACATATCTGCTGCAGGTAATACACCGCGTCACTGGCCGCTAGCTTTTTATCCAGCACATCCATTCTGACCAGCTGCTGTAAAGCTTTCTGCCATGCATTCAGCGCTTGATACTCAAGACTGTTGATAGTACGCTCACCGGGCCAGCCCAGTGCATTCAGAATTGCATCCAGCGTCTGCGCCCACTGCACAGCAGGCAGTTTTCTACCGGTTGAAATTGCAAGAGCGGCCTTGATATTTGCCAATAGCAATTCGAGGCGCAAGCCTTCTGTCTGCTGTTCTTGTATAAATTCTACAAAGCGCGACAGACTAAACTGCATAGGCAGTTTTTCACGCATGCTCGCATCCAGCAGTGCGCGTGCATCGGCCTCCCGGTGACTTGCCGACCAAAACGGCGATAGCAGCAGCATACTTACATCAGATTGCTGCAACTGATGCACGGTCATCAGCCGCAGCAGATTTAAACCCGCCTGAATAAGCGGCTGCTGGGCTAACGGTGTGCCTAATGAAAAATTATAGTGGCGCGGCATATCGGCCAAACCGGGACGTATACTTAATGGATAAAACACATCATCCAGCAGATCTGCCAGCTGGTTTCTTACGTCACTCAAGCGTGGCGTCACAATGGCCAATCTGGCAGTTGGGTTTTCTGTCAATCGCGCTTGCGCCCAAGCGACGGCGGCACGGCACTCTGTGTCCTGATTTTCAAGCTGAACGTGCTGCGTGTGTGCCGGTGTATTCGCAGTTGTTGCATATTCCACCACCTCTACGCCACGGCTAGCTAAAATATCGCGCAAACGCTGTTCCTGCGGTGCAGTCTGGTCAAAACCGCCAAATTCGATACGGACCGGCAGCTCACCGGCACCTTGCGCCAGATGCGCTAACTGCCAATCCACATAACGCACGTTTTCCAACGCGCCAAGCTCACGGCAGCGCTGCTGAAACGCGCGCTGCCAATGCAGAAACTGCCGTGTTTCTTCAGCCTGATGTTCACGCGGCACATGCATGTTCCAAGCAACGACATAACGGTTAGCCTCCATCGCTGCACTAGCCAAACCGGAAATATCAAACAAGTCACCGAAAGCATTCTTTTTGAGTGATTGCGCAATCACCTCTTCCCACAGCAATTGTTCGTTAAAAGCACTTAGCGCATAAGGCGGTGACTCTTCATTGATCGCGCCAGTAAGCAAACCTTGTTCAATAATAGTTTCCAGCCATTGCGATAGCGTCTGTACATTCGGGCTATGCCATTGCGTCTTACCTGCCTGCGTTTGCTGCTGCGTAATGTCGTTTTGGATACTGCGCGCTAAACGCGCGGATGGACATAAAATAATTGAATTAACTGACATTGCACAATTCTATTGGATAATAGGCATTAGGCAAATAAAATACAGATATTCAGACAAAGAAGATCAGAGACATCACATGCTCACTCCATTTAAAAAATTTATTAAATATTTCATCCTGCTTTTATTGATACCAATCGGACTTTTTGCTCTGTACATATGGGCGGCACTGTCCTGGACCTACTCATCAGGAGAGCGTGCCGGTTATGTGCAAAAGCTCTCGGAAAAAGGCTGGGTATGCAAAACTTACGAAGGTGAATTGATACTGGTTTCCATGCCTGGCACGCAGGCAGAGAAGTTCTTTTTTACCGTCAGAAATAAAATGGTGGCGAAAAAAATCAATGAAACCGTAGGCCAGCGCGTACGCCTGATTTACGAAGAGCATAAAGGTTTGCCTACTACTTGTTTCGGCGATACGGCTTATTTTGTTACCGATGTACAGCCGCTAGATAAAGAACAATAATGGCTGCAACGGACGAAAAAAACTACATCACGCCAGAAGGCTTTGCTGCGCTCAAGGAAGAATTCCACCAGCTCTACAAAATTGAACGACCTGAAGTGGTGCGTACCGTGTCGTGGGCAGCCAGCAACGGTGACCGCAGTGAAAACGGCGACTATATTTACGGCAAAAGACGCCTGCGCCAGATTGATAGCCGCTGCCGCCACCTGATGCGGCGCATGGATCTGGCTGAAATCGTGGATTCAAGCCAGCAGCAGCATCTGGAGAAAGTGTTCTTCGGCGCCTGGGTCACTTTATACAATCTGGATGACGAAACTGAACATGTTTACCGCGTTGTCGGCAAGGATGAACTAGCACCATCAAAAGGTTACATCAGCTGGATATCGCCGCTGGGCAAAGCTATGCTCGGCAGAACCATCGGCGACACCGTGCGACTGACGAGCCCGAAGGGTGACGAAACCTTTGAAGTGATTGATATCAGCTATAAGGATCCAGACCTCAAGCCATGAGACGCTGGGATATATTCTGCAAAATCGTCGATAACTTCGGTGACATCGGCGTGTGCTGGCGCTTAGCTAAGCAGCTTGAACATGAACATGGTATTAATATCCGACTGTGGATCGATGACCTGAACATCGCCAGACAGTTGATACCGTTATTAGATACTGCACAAAGAACACAACTGATTGATAACATCACAATAGCTGTCTGGGATGCAGACACCTCATTTGATCAGGCGGCCGAGGTAGTGATTGAAGCCTTTGGCTGCGAACTTCCAGCAGAATACTTGTCGCTGATGCAGCCAGACAATATCTGGATTAATCTGGAATACTTGTCAGCGGAACCGTGGGTCGAAGGTTTTCATGCCAGACACTCAAAACATGGCAGCCGGACACGCCATTTCTTCTTTCCCGGTTTTACCGAAGCTACCGGCGGTTTATTGCGTGAACATACTATAGTCGAAAACAATCAAAAAATCGCATCCGACCAACAGCTGCAATCCGATTTTTTTCAGCAACTGAATTTAAACCTGAATGAGGATAGCACTGCACTCAGAATCTCGCTATTCAGCTACCCGCATGCACCAATCAGCGACCTGTTATCCGCTATGGCAGATTCAGCGACAAAAATCAGCTGTTATGTCCCCGCCACCAGTATATTGCCCAAAATTTCTGAATTCTTCGGTAAAGAATCCATCGCCGCAGGCGAGCATTTAAGCCGTAACAATTTAAATCTGCATGTGCTGCCGTTCTTAAGCCAGGCTGATTACGACAAACTGCTGGCAAGCTGCGATATCAATTTTGTACGCGGTGAAGACAGCTGGATACGCGCGATCTGGGCTGGCAGGCCTTTTATCTGGCAACCCTACCTGCAGACTGAAGACACGCACCTGATCAAACTGAAAGCCTTTCTCGATGTTTTTTATTCAGGCTGCGAAGATACGGCACAACAAGCCACGATTGCCATGCATAACGCCTGGGCTTCAGAGCAAATCACTGAGTCAACTTGGCAAGATTACCTAAGCAATATCAGCACACTTGAAACATTTACAGCACAGCAAACCAGCGCTCTGGCCTCGCAAGCGGACCTTGCAACTAACTTGGTGATTTATATTGAAAAATTACATCACAATAAGATATAATGCCCGGTTTTACGCATGTCCCCTTTAATTTGTAAGGCAACCTATGAAAACAGCACAAGAACTCCGCGTTGGTAACGTGATTATGGTAGGCAACGATCCACTCGTTGTTGTTAAATCAGAGTACAACAAATCTGGCCGTAACTCTGCCGTAGTTAAAATGAAATTCAAAAACCTGCTTACTGACACTCCTAGCGAAAACGTATACAACGCTGGCGACAAGTTTGAAGTTGTTATTCTGGATAAAAAAGAAGTGACTTATTCATACTTTGCTGATCCAGCTTATGTATTCATGGATGCTGACTACAATCAATACGACGTTGACGGTGAGTACATGACCGACGTTTTACCATTCCTGGAAGATGGCTTGGCTGCTGACCTGCGTTTTTATAACGACAAAGCTATCTCAGTTGAAATTGCAAACTCTGTAGTGCGTGAAATCACTTACACAGAGCCAGCAGTTAAAGGCGACACATCAGGTAAAGTATTGAAACCAGCTAAAATTGCTACCGGCTTTGAAGTGGCTGTACCTTTGTTTGTTAGCCAAGGCGACAGAATCGAGATCGATACACGTACCGGCGAATACAAAAACCGTGTAATGAAGTAAGCTGAAATAAGTTTGAAGTAAATTTTACCTTATTAAAATAGGTAAAAAAATTCAAAAAAGGGAGCAACTAGCTCCCTTTTTTTATGCCTAATCAATTCAAAATCGCGTTAAGATAGCGCAATGACACCTTTGTGGCAGTATTTATTGCCGCGCATTACTGCGTTGCGCGGTACTCGCAACCTCGCTGTATACCGCATACTATATCGGTTTCTGCGATCCGTGCGCCTTGTACTGCATCAACAATAAATACTGCCACAATGGTGTCATAATATCAAAAAACAAAAACCACCAGGGGCAGAGAAATGAACGACAAACAACTGGTCGCACTGCAAGCAGCAAAATATGTAAAAAATGGCATGCTGGTTGGTCTGGGCACAGGCTCAACTGCCAATTACTTCATTGATGAACTAGCGCGTTTATCACGTGAAGAAGGCTTGAAAATCACGACCGTGGCAAGCTCTACCATCAGCGCACAAAAAGCGCAGTCTCTAAATTTACCAATTGTCGCACTCGAACATATACGTCAGATTGATCTATATGTAGACGGCGCGGATGAAATCACCCCGGACAAAACCCTGCTAAAAGGTCGCGGCAGTGATCTGGTAAAAGAAAAACTGCTGGCAAAAGCCGCCACAGAATTTATTACCGTAGCTGATTCAAGTAAGCTGGTCAGCTATATCGGCCAGAACTTTGTCATTCCTATCGAAGTAATTCCATTTGCCTGGCAGCTAGCAAAGAAGAATCTGGAAGATATCGGTGCGCAAGGTGACCTGCGTCCCAATGCAGCCAAAGATGGCTTCTGGGTTACGTCCCATGGCAGTTATGTGCTGGACATGAAGTTTGATAAAAGTCTGGATGCCGCCACACTTAACGCTCTCATTAACAACACCCCCGGCGTTGTTGAGCACGGCATATTCTACAAACTAACCGATATGATTCTGATTGCCGATAACGGTGTCGTCAGCGAATATCAGGCCAGTGAGCACCAGAATTGATTTTTTCAATTCCAGATAAACACTTTATGCGTTTATTTTTTTTAAAGCCGCTTTTTATCTTAACGCTGATACTGATATCAGGCTGTAAACCTGCTGACCCTATCAGCAAGCTACCTACAATTAATCCGGCTAAAAAAGAAATTGTTTTTGTTACGCACAATGGCCCCACCACCTACTATTTAAATAACGATAATCAGCCAGCTGGCATCGAATACGATTTAGCAAAATTATTCGTCAATGAATATTATCCCGGCTATGAAATCCGGTTTACATTAGTCAACAGCATCAGCGACGTTATCCCCAGCCTGCTGAAGAATAAAGCACATATCGCTGCAGCTAATCTGACAGTCACGCATCTGCGTGAACATCTGGTGCTATTCTCAACGCCCTACCAGGAAACGCAGCAGCAATTAATTTTCAACAATGATGTAAATAAAAAGCCAAAAAAACTTGCCGATATCAAGGATAAAAAAATTGCGGTGCCAGAGGGCACCAGTTATGCAGAACGCCTGGCAGAGTTACAGAAACAACAACCCACACTGCATTGGCACGCTGAAAAAAATACTAACACCGAGTCTCTGCTGGAAGAAGTTGCCGATGGCGTACTGGATTTCACTGTTGCAGACAAGTACATTGCGGCTCTGATGCAAAACTATTATCCGAACTTAGACGTCGCGCTACCTATCGGCCCAGTTGATAAAATCGCTTGGGCGATGTCCAAGAATGCAGACCCTGTGCTAGTCAAGAACGTAAACACCTTCTTTAACAAAATAAAGAAAAATGGCTTATTACGCAACTTGCTGGATCGTTATTATGGACACAATGAGCGTTTAAATACGCTCGACATCACCACATTCCTCAAACGCAGCAATACTTTACTGCCGAAGTATATTCACTTGTTCAAACAGGCGCAGGATGTCACTGGTCTGGATTGGCGTCTGCTGGCTGCAGTCAGTTACAGGGAGTCTCATTGGGACACTTACAACACATCACCTACCAATGTACGCGGTTTAATGATGCTGACAGAAAGCACTGCAGACTTGATGGGGGTAACTGATAGATTAGATCCCAAACAGAGCATCCCGGCCGGAGCAAAATACATCATGAAGCTCAAAGATACGGTGCCGGAACGCATACCGGAACCTGATAGAACCTATATGGCACTAGCTGCTTATAACATCGGCTATGCCCATCTGGAAGATGCACGTGTACTGGCAAAACGGCTTGGCCTTAACCCAGACAGCTGGGCAGACATCAAGAAGACGCTGGTACTGCTTAAAAATCCGGAATACTACAGTACGCTGAAATATGGCTACGCTAGTGGCGGTGCTCCAGTGATTTTTGTTGAATCTGTGCGTAGCTATCAACGCATTCTGGAAAAATACCAGCCTGAACACAACTCCGAAATGTACAAACTCAGAATCGCGCGCAATTAATTTCTCAATTTAAGGGCGCCCCGATTCAATGGGGAATATTTTAAATATGTATCAACAAAGCCTCTCTCGTGCTCTGACCGTAACAATCAGTCTCATCATCAGCATAAGCTTGCTACAAGGCAAAGCGTTCGCTGATGATTACCCTCATATACAAATACTGCTGGAAACTGAGCAGACCATTGCCGGTGAACGACTCGAATACCCGCAATCAGGGCAGGCAAAAGTGACCTCCGCCATCATTACCATTCCTTCCGGGCAATCCACCGGATGGCACAAGCACAAAGTACCGCTGGTAGCCTACCTGTTAGCAGGCGAACTGGAAATGGAATACGCTAACGGTAAACGGGTTCAGTTTAAAAAAGGAGAAGCACTGATGGAAGCCATCGCTGTGCCGCATATAGGCTCAAATCTGGGCACAACGCCAGCCCAGATATTTGTTGCATTTCTAGGCACTGAAAAAACTGATTTTACTGAAATTACTAACGCCCCCACCACACCGCCAGCCACGCCAAATGCAACAGCAAAAGTCGATCTGGTTGATTTAGCTACATTTGATACACGTCTGCAATTTGACATACGCTACGCCACAGCCAATAACTTTATGGCAAAGTCTTTATATAGCAGTGCACGCGCGATGTTGCAGCGCCCTGCCGCCGAAGCTTTGTCCAGAGCACGTGACAGATTACGTTCTGACGGGTACGGTCTAATGGTATTAGATGCTTACCGTCCGTGGCAGATCACACGTGATATGTGGGATAAACATCCACTGAGCCGTGCCTATTTGTCAGACCCATTGAAAGGCTCCCGACATAATCGCGGCTGTGCGCTGGATATCACACTATATGATTTAAAAACCGGCAAGGAAGTCATTATGCCCAGCGCTTATGATGAGTTTACCGAACGTGCACACCTGGATTACAAGGGCGGCTCGCCGGAACAAACAAAAGCCAGAGACTTGCTACGGAATGCAATGGAAGCCGAAGGATTCACTGTGCACCAAAATGAATGGTGGCATTTTGACTACAATGGCTGGGAGGCTTATCCAGTATTAAATAACCCGTTATAACTACACTGGATAAACCAGAATCCTAATTTATAACTCAATTTAAATCATCAACACTATCAACGATGGCTGCATACAAGTCACGCGTAGATGCAATCGCCCCATCCTGCACTTCCTGTGCTGACAATACTTTGCCGTTGGCTGCCTGTAACGGACGCGTCGCAGTAGCACTAGCAACCACCGTGACAAAATAACCAAGATTAAAAGCGCCATGTGCAGTGGAGTTAATGCACATATGCGTCATAAAACCGGCCAGCACAATGTTCTTGATACCCAATGCTTTCAGCTGCTGATCAAGATCGGTAGCAACGAACGCATTCGGATAGTTTTTAGTAATCACAGCTTCTCCGGCAATGGGCGCCACCTCATCACAAATAGCGCCAATCTCTGCAGTGACGTCATAAGGTGAGCCAACACCAGCGTCATGCTGGATATGAATGACAGGAATTTTGAGCTCTCGGGCTTTAGCCAGTAGCCTCCTGGCCTCCAGAATAGCAACCTCTACACCGGTTAACTGCATCAGGCCTTTTCTGTAGGTGTTCTGGCAATCAATCATGATCAGTGCAGACTCTTTAAACGGCGCAGCTGCTAAACCCAGACCAACAATTTCACGCAAAGTTTTTGATGCTTTAATCATAGTTTTTTCCTGAAATTAAATGAGTAATCTGTATCGTAACCATCTTACCAATAAAAATTGGCTTAGTGATAAAGATCAGCTACCAGCATCAAAACTTGTATACATATTCCATGATATAAGCATCACTCTCATGCTTACCACTATGAGCCTCTCAGCTATGTACCCATCTGAACTCTATTTTATTATATTTATTAATATCAAAACTGGGCCCCAATCTTATTTTTTGAATCATGGCCGCCTAAAGAACTGTTTCAGCTTTCAAAGGTCAAGACAATGAATGATTTTTAAACTAGAGAGGTGCTGTTGAATGAAATGCCCAGTATGTGACAATGTAAATTTAATAATGAGTGAAAGACAAGGCGTAGAAATTGACTATTGCCCTGACTGCAGGGGTATCTGGTTAGATCGTGGTGAGCTGGATAAAATAATAGATAAAAATAGCCAGCCAGCTACTCAATCAAAACCGAATGATGATCACGATTATAAGCAGCGTAGTTATGAAGCTCCCCGTGACGATCAATATTACAAGAAGAAAAAGAAAGAAAGCTTCTTAAGCGAACTGTTCGACTTTTAAATCTAAACATACCCACACAAAAACGGCGCTGATTAGCGCCGTTTTCATAATTTCCAGTGCAGGTTTATACAAAATTATTTACCGCCTAGATAGGTTATCCGCTAAAACCAGTCACGTCGAACTTTACCTACTGCGCCGGTTTTTGCATCTATATCCACTTCCCACTCTCGACCATCAGCATCAACAATCTCAAATTCATAATCCCAACCTTTACCAAAATCGCGATCATCCAGATCGGCATCGGTAACAACACCGGGTTTGGCTGCTAAAGCTTTTGCCTTGGCCTGATCCAGGGTAATCAATCCAAACTCTTTGGTAATAGCGGCAATTTCCTGCGCATCATCGTCTGCATATACTGATGGTGCATTGAAGATTAATGCTATGCAAGACACAACAAAAGCGGTTTTAAAAGTATTTTTCATTAAAGTCTCCTTGGTAATTAGTAAGCAGTTTCATTATAGAAAACCAACCTTAATCAAAACTTAATAAATACCGATTCAAATTAAAACCTTACTTTTTATATGTTTTTTATTAACCACCAATAGGTTTTAAACAGCCAATTATCAAGTATTTTAGAACCATAAAAACGCATAATATTTATAAAAATTCATATACATCAGCAACTTAACTTAACTTGCATGGTTTTGGCTGATTTTATCAGGCTATAAATAGCTTTTTGAAATTTTATGGAAGTAAAAGTATATGAATAAACCTATGAGAAAACTTACTGCCACAGCAGTCGTGCTGGCATTTGCAGGTACATCAGGTCACTTAATGGCCGAAACTGAAAAGCTTGCTGAAAACAAGATCGAATTAGACGCTATTTCGGTGAAGGGCATACTCCCTGAAAAACTGGAGTCTGTGCCAGGATCTTTTGATGTTGTAGATAAAAAAAGAACTTGAAGAAAAGAGACCTTTCTCAGTAAAAGAGGCTTTAAGCTCAACACCAGGCATCAATATTGTTGGCGAGGATTCTTTTGGTTTAGGTCTTAATATCGGCATTCGCGGCATGGATCCACGACGTACTGCGCGCACACTGCTCATGGAAGATGGCATGCCGCTATTTCTGGCACCTTATGGCGACCCATCAGCACACTATTCAACACCAATGGACCGCGTGGACCGCATTGAAGTTGTTAAAGGTTCCGGCCAAATTTTATATGGCCCACAAACCGTTGGCGGCATGATCAACTTCGTTACCAAACCTGTACCTAGAAACGGTTTTGCCGGCAGCATCACCGGGGCAGTTGGTAACAATGACTTTTACAGTGGCCACTTGAATTTAGGTGTTGGTAATGAACGCGGCGGCATTATGGTTGATGCTATCAAGAAAAGCGGCGACGGTATTCGTGACAACCATAAATTTGATGTAGAGGAGTTTACGGTAAAAGGCGAGGTAAAATTAACGGATAGCCAGTCCCTGATGGCCAAAGCCAGTTACTACAAAGAAGACTCGAATATTTCTGAAACCGGCCTAGGTTTACTTGAATACAACCAGGATAAATTCCAGGCACCTTCTGGCCAGAATGATTTGTTCAAACATGAGCGTAAATCACTTCAGTTAAAACACATCTTTTATATTAACGAAAATGTTAAGTTAACAACGCAGGCTTATTATTCTAAATCTGACCGTAAATCATTCAGGCAGGTAGATGCTCCGGGCGGATACGATTCTGATAATGGCACTACCGGTTACTCGGTGTTAGACCGATGTGACCCGGCACCTGTAACGACAGCCGAGGCAAACGCCTGTGGCGGCCGTTGGAGACCGCGTGAATACACTTACTGGGGCATTGAGCCACGTCTGGATGTCAAACATAATTTATTCGGTATAGATAGTGATGCTGTCGTTGGCTTCCGCTACCATGATGAAGATATCGAAAGAAACCAATATCGCGATGAAGACCCGCGAGCACAAAGTTTAAGTTGGGCCAAAGCTTTCGGCACGCACCGCGAGCAGCTTAAACATAAAGTTGAGGCTTTTTCATACTACGCTCAGAACACTTTTCACGTAGGCGACTGGTCATTAACACCAGGTGTGCGTGTTGAGGATTACAAAGTTTCGCAAAATGTTTTAATTGCAGAAAGTGAGCCGCAAGGTATAAAAGGCAGCAAATCAACTACAGAAGTATTGCCTGGCTTTGGCGTTGCCTGGAATGGTATTGCCAATACAACATTCTTTGGTGGCGTACATAGAGGTTTTGCCCCGGCACGCCCGGACCGCGACCTGTTAGCGAATGCTGATGATCAAATCGTGCTGAATTTTACAAAGCCGGAACTATCAACCAATTATGAAATTGGTGTGCGTTCTAAATACTTCAAAGGCACAAGCTTCTCGTCAACGCTGTTCCATACCAATTTTGATGATCTGGTCATTAATGCCGGTGGCGGTAATTACGAAAATGCCGGCAAGTCGCATATGTCCGGTCTTGAACTGGCAGGCCGCGTTGATTTTGGCACTATCTACAACACGCCTCATAACTTCTATATAACAGGTTCATACACCAATACCTTTACTGCTGAGTTTAAAAAGTCATTTGCAGATGAAGGTATCAACTCCGGCAGCAGATTGCCTTATGCACCAAGACATATTGCTTCAGTCAACTTTGGTTACCAGCACCCTGTCGGCTTCAATGCACGCATTGGTGCAGACTATGTAAGTGAGCAAAAACCTGATGCATGGACCAACATGCTGACCGGTGATGACGCAGCATTATCTGGACTCACAGGTACAATTCCTTCCTATACCTTAGTCAATGCTTCTGCCAGCTTTAAACCAGCAGGCTCCAAGCTGACTTACTTCGTCAGCGGGCATAACCTGACTGATAAAGAATATCTGGCAACCCGCGTTGATGGCATGGGCGTTGGTCGCGGCCGTCAGGTATTTGGCGGGGTCCGTATCGATTTCTAATAACAAAAAAGCCTTAATTAATACAAATTTTCCGTGTATTAATTAAGGCAAATGCAGAATGTATTTTCTGTCTTGGGCGGTGATTATTCACCGCTATTTTTTTATCTAGCCCAGTACAAATCAGGCCTAGTGAAAATCAGCCGTAGCGCAAATCAGGCTTTGATATATTCCAGATTATTCATATAAGCTCTAAGCACTTGTGGCACTTTCACAGAACCGTCAGCCTGCTGATAGTTCTCTAGCACTGCTACCAGCGTACGGCCAACTGCCAGCCCGGAACCATTCAAAGTATGTACTAACTCCGGCTTGCCATTCTCGTTTCTGAAACGAGCCTGCAGGCGGCGTGCCTGAAATGCCTCACAGTTGGAAACTGATGAGATTTCACGGTAGGTATTCTGTGCCGGCAGCCATACTTCCAAGTCGTAAGTCTTGGCAGCACCAAAGCCTATGTCGCCGGTACACAGTGAAACCACGCGGTAAGGTAATTCAAGTGCTTTAAGAATATTCTCCGCATGCCCGACCATCTGTTCCAGCGCTTCGTAGCTTTTTTCCGGATGCACAATCTGCACCATTTCCACTTTATCAAACTGGTGCTGGCGTATCATACCTTTGGTATCGCGGCCGTACGAACCGGCTTCTGAACGGAAACACGGCGTATGTGCTGTCAGTTTAATCGGCAAGGCTTCCAGCGGTACGATTTCATCACGTACGGTATTCGTCAGCGTGACTTCTGAAGTTGGAATCAGGTAGAGTTTGCTGTCATTGTGATTTAAAGAAAACAAATCTTCTTCAAATTTAGGCAACTGGCCGGTTCCGATCAAACTCTCGGCATTCACCATATATGGCGTGTAGCACTCAGTGTAACCATGGTGCTCGGTTTGCGTATCCAGCATGAACTGCGCCAGCGCACGATGCAATTTTGCGATCTGGCCGCGCATGAGTGTAAAGCGCGCACCTGACAGTTTAGCACCGGTATCAAAGTCCAGACCCAGTGGCGCACCGACGTCAGCATGGTCTTTAATTTCAAAATCAAACATGCGTGGCGTACCGATACGGCGCACTTCTACATTATCGTCTTCAGACTTACCTTGCGGCACACTTTCATGCGGCAGGTTAGGCACATTCAAGAGCATATCCTGCAACTCTTTTTGCAACTCACCCAAATGGGTTTCGTCGGCTTTCAACTGGTCACCCAAGCCGGCTACTTCGGCCATAATAAGAGAAACATCTTCACCTTTGGCCTTGGCCATACCAATCTGCTTGGAAGCGTTATTGCGCTTCGCCTGCAAATCCTGAGTGCGTGTCTGCAACGTTTTACGCTCTTGTTCCAGCGCAGTGAATTTAGCTGCATCAAATGCAAAACCGCGCTTTTGCAACTGTTCGACAACGCTATTTAAATCATTTCGTAATGCTTGAATGTCTAACATTTAATTTTCCTGAAAGTCTTTATTTTTAGCCACAGATAAACGCTGATTAACCCCTACGATGTCATCGCGAGGGCGAAGCCCGTGGCGATCCAGAGGTGTTTAATGTCTGTTGCAGCTACGCGGCTTTTTGTT
This sequence comes from Methylotenera sp., assembly GCA_036567185.1. Classification (GTDB taxonomy): domain Bacteria; phylum Pseudomonadota; class Gammaproteobacteria; order Burkholderiales; family Methylophilaceae; genus Methylotenera. Next base: position 35,027 of record DATCVB010000051.1, on the reverse strand, counting down.
TTGGCTAGACTGCCACGTCGTTTCACTCCTCGCAGTGACGGTGCGGGGGTTTGTCTGCATCAATCTACGGCTAACTTATTTTTTCGCTTTTTGATCCAGCTCACGCAGGTGCGCCAGTTTTTCCGCTATTTTACCCTCAAGGCCGCGCGGTGTGGGCACATAAAACTGCTGCGGCGCTAATTCATCCGGAAAATAACTCGCGCCTGCGGCGTACGCTTCGGGTTCATTATGTGCGTAACGGTATTCTTTGCCGTAATCCAGTGCCTTCATGAGCTTGGTTGGCGCGTTACGCAGATGTAATGGCACCGGGCGTGATTTATCCTGCGCCACAAAAGCTTTGGCTTGATTGTAAGCCATATAAGCTGCATTGCTTTTAGGTGCAACTGCCAGATAGATCACCGCGTTCGACAATGCGAGCTCACCTTCAGGCGAACCCAGCCGCTCATAGATCTGGCAGGCTTCAAGTGCCATGGTCTGCGCGCGCGGGTCTGCAATACCGATATCTTCTACCGCCATGCGCACGATACGCCGCCCCAGATACAGCGGATCAGCGCCGCCATCTATCATGCGTAAAAACCAGTACAAGGCAGCATCAGGGTTAGAGCCGCGTACTGATTTATGCAGTGCGGATATCTGGTCATAGAACGCTTCACCGCCTTTATCAAAACGGCGCAGCTTGCTTGCCATCGTTGTCTGCAGGAAAGCCTCATCCACCTCGGTAATGCCGGCACCTTGCGCAGCATTGAATAAGCCCTCAACAAAATTAAGTAAGCGCCTTGCATCGCCATCCGCATAGGCCAGCACTTGTTCACGCACCTCATCGGTCAGTGTAATTTCAGCTGCTACCAGCTGCTGAGCACGGTCAAGCAATAAGGAAAGCTCGGGTTCAGAAAGGGCATTGAGCACAAATACCTGTGCCCGGCTCAATAGTGCACTATTCACTTCAAACGATGGATTCTCGGTTGTAGCGCCGATAAAGGTAATCAAGCCGCTTTCAACAAATGGCAGAAATGCATCCTGCTGGCCTTTGTTAAAGCGGTGCACTTCATCTACGAACAAAATTGTTTTGCGATCATGCTGCTGCAAGGTGAGCTCAGCACGTTCAACTGCTTCACGAATATCTTTAATGCCGGACAGTACTGCGGAAATTGGAATAAATTCGGCATCCGCAGTATTGGCAATAAGCCTTGCCAGCGTGGTTTTTCCGACGCCCGGCGGCCCCCATAAAATCATGGATGGCAGTTTGCCGGACTGGAATGCCAGACGCAGCGGTTTACCTGGGCCCAGCAGATGCGATTGCCCAACTACTTCATCCAGAGTTTTAGGTCGTAGGCGTTCAGCAAGTGGCGCTTGCGGTGTATTGGTGGCAAACAGACTATTCAAAATGTGCTGTAATTCTCATCAAGATTCAATATTAATAAAAAAAGCTTATATCAATTTTTGAATGATATAAGAGGCTTACTCACCCACTACATCGACACCTTTTGGCGCCTTAAACAGAAAGTTTTTGTCCTCAAGTACCGAATTCACCTCAACCTGCGTAAATACGATTTTTGTAGTGTGGCCAAAGCTATCCACCAGTGATAGTTCCTGAATTTTATTACCATTAAAACCCATCAGAATTTTGTCAAAGCCAGATTCTTTATCTTTAGGTATCGCATCAACCCATTCTAGCGCATCTTTATCGGGTGCATTCATCAGCTTAAAAGTTTTATCAATTGCAGCACCGCCAGCTAACAGAGCTGCCGGACTAGAACCAATTGATTGACTTAATGCGCGTACCGTAACCTGTGCCAGTTCGACGTCATATAGCCATACCTGTTTGCCGTCGCTGATAATCTGCTGTTCATACGGTTTTTGATAATCCCACCTGAATTTGTTGGGACGCAACAATTGCATTTGGCCATCGACTTCCTGCACCTTGCGCCCTTGCCGATCAGTGACTACTTGATGAAAGTTGGCACGTACCGATTTTGTCTGTTCATAAAAAGATTTAACACTGGACATGCCATCTGCACTCGCTGTTTGTGCTGCCAGTAGCAGCGGCAACAGCAAAAAAGGCAATACTTTTTTAATGTGTATCATTGAGTTCCTATAATTTGATTTGAGACTTTGTATTGCTCTGTATTTCTCTAAACTTCATGATGCGGTGCCAGCACCTCACGGTTACCGTTACTTTGCATGGCTGATACCAGGCCGGCACGTTCCATATCTTCAATCAGGCGTGCAGCGCGGTTATAACCGATGCGCAACTGGCGCTGCACAGATGAAATACTCGCTCTGCGCGTTTTCAGCACAATACCCACAGCTTCGTCGTAAAGCGGATCGACTTCAGCACCACCTTCACCGGAACCGCCACTTGTAAATTCAGCGCCACCTTCTTCCGCCTCATTAGTCAGAATACCTTCGATGTAATTTGGTTCACCTTGTGCCTTAAGATAGTTAACAACCTTGTGCACTTCCTGGTCGGATACAAAAGCACCATGGATACGAATCGGGTAACCCGTTCCCGGTGGCAGATACAGCATATCACCCTGCCCTAACAAAGCTTCGGCGCCCATCTGATCCAATATCGTGCGCGAGTCGATCTTGCTTGAAACCTGAAACGCAATACGCGTAGGAATATTGGCTTTGATCAAACCGGTAATCACATCCACTGACGGACGCTGCGTTGCCAGTATCAAATGGATACCGGAGGCACGTGCCTTCTGTGCCAGACGCGCAATCAATTCCTCAACTTTTTTACCCACCACCATCATCAGGTCAGCAAACTCATCAATCACCACCACGATGAATGGCATTTCATCCAATGGCTCAGGTTCATCCGGCGTTAAACTGAACGGATGCGGAATTGGAGTACCTTCTTTTTTCGCATCCTTGATTTTCTGGTTATAACCGGCAAGGTTACGCACACCCATCATCGACATCAGTTTATAGCGGCGTTCCATTTCTGCTACACACCAGTTCAAGGCATTGCCAGCCTGGCGCATGTCCGTGACCACCGGTGCCAATAGATGCGGAATACCTTCATAAACAGAAAGCTCCAACATTTTGGGGTCAATCAGAATCATGCGCACCTGACTCGCATCAGATTTATACAGCATACTTAAAATCAGCGCGTTCACTGCCACAGATTTACCGGAACCGGTAGTACCCGCAACCAGCACGTGCGGCATCTTGGCAAGATCAGCCACAGCCGGTTTACCGGAGATGTCCTTACCCAGCGATATTGCAAGCGGTGAATGCACGTCAGCGTAGGCCTGACTACCCATAATTTCGGACAGATGCACAATCTGACGTTTTGGATTCGGAATCTCCAGACCCATGCAGGTTTTGCCGGGAATGGTTTCAACCACGCGCACACTCACTACAGATAAAGCTCGCGCCAGGTCTTTTACCAGATTAGTGACCTGACTACCCTTAACGCCGGGAGCAGGCTCCAGCTCATAACGCGTAATCACTGGCCCAGGCAAGGCTATCAGCACTTTGACCTCGATGCCGAAATCCATGAGTTTGCGTTCAATCAGGCGCGAGGTGAAATCCAGTGTTTCGACAGAAGGTAATTCAACACTATTACTTGCTTCATCAAGTAGATGAATCGGCGGCAATGGAGAATCAGGATGCGCTTCAAACAATGGCACCTGTTTTTCTTTTTGTACGCGTGCGCTTTTGGCAATCTCCAATACAGGCGTTTCAATCTGCACCGGCTCGCGGTCTACAGTGCGCGCACGCTCGCTCTGTACAAACTCCGTACGCTCCTGCTTGACTGCGGCACCGGCTTTTCTATCTTGCCAATCATGCCATTTCAGCTTAATAAACTCATAGCTGGCAATCAAACCGGCACCAAATTTCTCGATAATCATGATCCATGACCAGCCCGTGAATAAGCTGAATCCCACGACAAACATGAGCAGCAACACCATGCTGGAGCCAATATAACCGAACAAGCTGCGCAGACCTGAATCCACAGCAGCACCGAGCATACCGCCGGGCGCAAGCGGCAAACTTGCGGGTAGCGCAACAAGATGGCCAGCTTCAATCGCGCTTGAGGCGATTAGTAACAAAGCAAAGCCGATGAAGTTGAACAGTAAAAATGGCTTCTCACTCTGGTCTACCGCCTCAAGTTTAAGATACACAAACCACATCGCATAAAATGCAAGTACTGCCCACCACCAGGCTGAAAAACCAAATACATACAAAAGTAAATCAGACACCCAGGCACCTACGCTACCGCCACTATTATGGATAGCTGCATTATCATCGGCCATATGCGACCAGGATGAATCGTCTGGATGATAAGTAAAAAGAATAACGGTAATATAAAGACCAACCAAGACCAAGCCTAGCCACCACGCTTCTTTTAAGAGCGTTGTGGCTAATGCATTTGATTTACTGACCTCAGCCTCACGCCTTGCGTTGGCCGGTTTGGATTTTTTGAAAAACAAGATAGCAAAACCTTAGCTTATTTACTGTTGGATTTAATTATAGCAGTATCAAAGTCAGTGCGTAGGGATTAGAATATCAATCTTATCAGGACTTCCATAAATACATTTTTTGTGCCCATCATTTTGTTATGCGGCGCTCGTAGCCTTGCTGTGTACAGCGTACTTTGCAGCACATATTCAATACCGCAACGCGAAATATGTATTTATAAAACCTCTTCGTTTCAACTGTAAATATCATGGAGCATTGCTATGGATATCGGTATAAAAGAACAAGATAGAAAAAACATCGCACAAGGTCTATCTCACCTGCTGGCAGATACTTATACGCTTTATCTGAAAACGCATTATTTTCATTGGAATGTTACCGGCCCAATGTTTAACACCTTGCATTTAATGTTTGAAACCCAATATAACGAGTTAGCGCTTGCTGTTGATTTAATCGCAGAACGTATCCGTGCACTGGATGTCTATGCACCAGGCACCTATCGTGATTTTGCAAAACTCACTTCGATTAAAGAGACAGAATCCGTACCCAAAGCGCAGGACATGATTACAGAACTGGTCGCAGGCCATGAAGCCGTATGCCGCACTGCGCGTAGTGTATTTCCAAGCGCGGATGCCGCATCAGATGAAGCAACCGCTGACCTGTTAACGCAACGCTTGCAGTTGCATGAAAAAACCGCATGGATGCTGCGCAGCATGCTCGAGAAATAAGCATTAACCCCGATTTTCAGTATTAATATTCATTTAGAAAGCTATACATTATGGCAACACGTCACGCCAAATTACTCATTTTAGGTTCTGGCCCTGCGGGCTACTCTGCGGCTGTATATGCGGCTCGCGCCAATCTTAAACCTGTACTGATTACCGGTATCGCTCAAGGCGGCCAGCTTATGACTACTACCGAAGTAGACAACTGGCCAGCAGACGCTGATGGTGTGCAAGGGCCGGAATTGATGGCACGTTTTCAAAAGCATGCCGAACGTTTCAATACGGAAATGATTTTTGACCATATCCACACTACACATTTGACTGAAAAACCGATTCGTCTGGTCGGTGATAGCGGTGAATACACGTGCGACGCACTGATTATTGCAACCGGCGCATCAGCCAAGTATCTGGGCCTGCCATCTGAAGAAGCATTCTCCGGCAAGGGTGTTTCAGCCTGTGCGACCTGTGATGGTTTTTTCTACCGCAATCAGGAAGTTGCAGTGATCGGCGGCGGCAACACAGCTGTTGAAGAAGCACTGTACCTGGCCAACATTGCCAGCAAAGTAACGCTGGTACACCGCCGTGACAAATTCAAGGCCGAAGCTATTTTAGTGGACAAACTGATGGCGCGCGTGGCAGAAGGCAAAATCGTGCTGGAAACTTTCTCTACATTGGATGAAGTATTAGGCGACAACACCGGTGTAACCGGCATGCGCATTAAGAACGTCAATGACGGCAGCACCAAAGACATTAAATTACAGGGTGTATTCATTGCGATCGGTCACAAACCAAATACCGACATCTTTGAAGGCCAGCTCGAGATGGAAGGCGGCTATATCGTCACACAAATGGGACGTGCGGGTAATGCGACAGCTACCAGCGTACCAGGAATTTTTGCAGCTGGCGACGTGCAGGATCATATCTACCGTCAGGCGGTGACCAGCGCCGGTACCGGCTGTATGGCAGCACTGGATGCAGAACGTTATCTGGATCATTTAAAATAAATCAGACATCGTCTTTGCGGACTGAATGCGCCACAAAGACGAATAGATATAAAGACTTAAGTGATGAAAACGCTGCGCGAACAAATCAAGCAAGTCAAATCTCAGATTAAGGTAGAGCCTGCTGAGCCAGTAGTAACAAACATAGAACCTGCTGAGCCAGTTGATATCTTCCAGCATGCGGTAAAAGACGCGCGCCCGCTACCTGATGAGGTCAAGCACGCGCGTTTGCACCACGCACCTAAAAAACCAAAACCTATCCCCAAACAATTCATTCTGGACGAACAGCAGGCGTTGGCTGATTCACTGTCAGATCATTACATTCCGGCACATGAACTCGAAACAGGCGAAGAATTACTCTATCTGCGTGACGGACATTCGCCGGATATTTTAAGCAAACTGCGTCGCGGGCACTGGGTCGTGCAGGCCGCGATTGATTTACATGGGTTAATCAGCGATGAAGCTCGTTTATACGTGGCCACGTTTCTGAGCGACTGCAAAAAACGCGGGCTACGCTGTGTGCGCATTGTGCATGGTAAAGGCCTAGGTTCGCGCAACAAAGAGCCGGTGCTTAAACACAAGCTGCGTGGTTGGCTAATGCAGCGCGATGAAGTCATTGCCTACGCACAGGCTCGTAAAACCGATGGCGGCAGTGGCGCGGTGATTGTGTTGCTTAAATCTCAATAACCGCACTGTACTTTAAGCAGAGGTTACAAGCCCAAGTCACTCAAACCTGGATGATCATCCGGTCTACGCCCTAATGGCCAGAAATACTTACGTTCAGATTCCTTAATCGGCATGTCATTGATACTGGCATAGCGCAGCTCCATCAGTCCATTGGCATTAAATTGCCAGTTTTCATTGCCGTAAGAGCGAAACCAGTTGCCGGAATCATCATGCCACTCATAGGCAAAGCGCACTGCAATGCGGTTAAGGTCAAATGCCCACAACTCCTTAATCAAGCGGTAATCGAGCTCTTTCGCCCATTTGCGGGTCAGAAATTCAACAATCTGCTCACGGCCTACCGGAAACTCGGCACGATTGCGCCACTGACTATCCGGCGTATACACCAGCGATACGCGCTGCGGGTCACGGCTATTCCAGCCGTCCTCTGCCAGACGCACCTTAAGCGCTGCCGTTTCGCGCGTAAAAGGCGGTAATGGCGGACGAGTTTCAGGACTTGCGTTCATCGTTTACTCCTTTTTAAAATTACCTTAGGGAAATGCTGGTTGATTCCTTCATTGTGACCATCCCGAGCGTAGTACTTCAGGAAGAAAACGCAAGTATCTTTTCAGAGCTATGGATTGCCACGGGCATGCCCTCGCAATCACGGAATAAATCAGCACCAATCCAAATTTAACATTATTCCTCGGCCAGAAAACCACCGCTCTGGCGCTTCCATAATTGCGAATACAATCCGCCCTTAGCTAACAAGGTCTTATGATCACTCTCTTCAATAATCGCACCCTGATCCAGCACCACCAGCCTGTCCATTGCTGCAATCGTAGATAAACGGTGTGCAATTGCGATAACGGTCTTACCTTGCATTAACTCATAGAGACTGCTCTGTATCACGGATTCAACTTCCGAATCCAGCGCACTGGTGGCTTCATCCAGCACCAGTATCGGTGCATCTTTCAGCATCACGCGCGCGATGGCAATGCGCTGGCGCTGGCCGCCAGAGAGTTTTACGCCACGTTCACCTACATGGGCATCATAGCCGGTACGGCCTTTTGCATCACGCAGATTTAAAATAAAGTCATGGGCTTCGGCACGTTTGGCAGCTGCAATCATCTCGGCTTCAGTAGCATCCGGGCGGCCATAGAGAATATTGTCGCGTACACTGCGGTGTAGCAAGGAGGTATCTTGCGTCACCATGCCGATATGCGCGCGCAGGCTATTTTGTGTAACGGCTTTATTATCCTGACCATCAATCATAATGCGGCCGGATTCAATCTCGTAAAATCGCAGTAACAGATTCACAATTGTAGACTTACCGGCACCGGAACGACCAACCAGCCCGATTTTTTCACCGGGTTTGATATTGAGTTCAAATTTGCTCAGCAACAGGTTCTGGTTACTGTAAGCAAAGTCGACCTGACTGAAATGTATCTGGCCAGTCGTTACCTGCAAGGACATTGCATCAGGCATATCAACCACATGATGCGGCAATGACAGCGTGTTGATGCCATCCTGCACCGTGCCCACCTGCTCATAAAGTGAAGTCATCTCCCACATCACCCAGTGTGAGATACCGTTTAGCCTTAAAGCCATGGCCGTAACTGCGGCGACACCACCAACACCAACCTGCCCCTTGCTCCATAACCACAGCGCCACGCCGCAGCAGCTTAAAATCAGCAGCATGTTAAGCAAGTGGTTTATAGTCTCAATGCTGCTGACCATACGCATCTGCTTATGTACGGTACCTAAAAATTCGTGCATGGCAGATTGTGCATAACCTGCCTCGCGCCCGGCATGCGAAAACAATTTTACGGTACTGATATTGGTATAGGCATCGGTAATGCGACCGGTCATCAGCGAGCGCGCATCCGCCTGCAGCTGCGAAACCTTGCTTAACCTGGGTATAAAGTAAGTCAGCGCACTGGCATAAAGTGCCAGCCAGCCCAGAAATGGCCAGATAATCAGCGTGTTAAAACTACCGACCACTGCCACCATGGTCGCGAAATAAATAATCACGAACACCAGAATATCCGCAACAATAAACCAAACATCGCGCACCGCCAGTGCTGTCTGCATCACTTTGGCAGACACGCGCCCGGCAAACTCATCCTGATAAAACCCCATACTCTGATTAAGCATCAGTCGATGAAAATTCCAGCGCAGACGCATGGGAAAATTACCGGCAAGCGTCTGATGTTTAAGTAAGGTCTGCAAGCCGATGAATACTGTGCTGAATATCAATGCGCCAGCCAGCAGTAATAAATGATTTTTTTCCTGTACCCATAATTGGTCAGGCTGCACTTTGCTTAGCCAATCCACTATTTGACCCATCATGGCAAATAGTAGCGCTTCAAATGCCCCGATCACTGCCGTCAGCAAGGTCATTGCCAGAATATAAGGACGCATGCCTTCGGTACAGCTCCAGGCAAATGCCCAGAAGCTTTTGGAAGTCACCCGAATGGACTGGCTAGGAAATGGATTGACTAGATTTTCAAACCAGCGAAACATAATATCCGATCAAAATGGCTTAATAATACAGACAGCCTCAGCCGCAATACCTTCACCGCGCCCGGTGAAACCGAGTTTTTCTGTAGTGGTAGCCTTTACATTAATCTGCGATAACGCAACTTCGCAGTCACCGGCGATATTGGCACACATCTGCGCAGTATGCGGACTTAATTTCGGCACTTCACAAATCACGGTAGCATCAACATTGCCAATCACAAAACCATTATCTTTAAGTAATAACACAACATGTCGCAACAACTGACGTGAATCAATACCTTTGTAGCGCATATCACTAGGCGGAAAATGTTTACCGATATCGCCTAATGCCGCCGCACCCAGTAGCGCATCACAAATTGCATGCAGCAACACATCTGCATCAGAATGCCCATCCAGACCTTTATCATGCGGAATATCTACGCCGCCGATAATACATTGACGCCCGACAACCAGCGCGTGCACATCAAAACCATGACCTATTCTCATGATGAGAGTTCCTTTTGCATCAAAATTTCCATCAACGCCATATCCTGAGGGTAAGTAACTTTCATATTTCGTAATGAACCTGTGACCAGTTTAGGCTTCATTCCCAACGCTTCCACCGCCTGCGCTTCATCGGTAGGTACGCCATCAAAATTCGCCAATGCCTTCTGCAGTAAATTAAAGCGGAACATCTGCGGAGTTTGCGCCTGCCATAGAGCTTCTCTGGGGATTGTTTTTTCCACGCGCTGCTCAGCATTTGACTGCTTAAGCGTATCAGCCAGCGGCAGTGCCAGCAAACCGCCCACATCATCATGTTCCAGTGTATCCAATAGCTGATTCAATAATACTGTTGTCAACCCGGGGCGAGCAGCATCATGTACCAGAATCCAGTCATCCTCCGCTACATTCGGCCGCATGGCTTCCAGCGTATTAAGTACAGTCTGCGCGCGCGTATCGCCGCCGGTGTAATGCAGATTCAGGCGGCTATTGCTATCCAATGTCAGGCTGCGCCAGAAAAAATCTTCTGCACTCAATGCCAGGTTAATAGTTGCAATGCGCGGGCAGCTAAAAAAGGTTTGAATACAGTGAGATACAATCGGCTTGCCGCATAAAGGCAGGTATTGTTTTGGAATGGCGGTAGCCATACGGTTACCAGCGCCTGCGGCTGGGATGATAATGTGAAAACGCGCCATATTTAAAATCTAAGCATGAGGGAATAATAGTTAAATTCTAACATGTCGCCCTATACTCTTCCCCACAATTAGCACAGTCTAAACAGCGGCCTGTTCAATTAGTCCTAACTGGAAAATTTAACGAAAAAACTATTGCAGCTGACTGCATAACCAAAACAATTAAAAGTAATCCTATCAACAATAGTTATCCACTTGATTATTAATTATGTTTTAGATACGGACTGCTGGATTTTGTTAGTTAGTGTATGATTTATCATGTGAAGACGAATATGTTATTCAAAACATCTCAGGATAGCCGCTACAGACAACGATTCCTGCCATGGCTGATTTTAGGAATCGGCCTAGTTATCACCTATCTACTGCAAAATATTGCATACCAAGTAAACTTCAAGAATGTTCATGATCGCTTCGAATTTCGCGCCAATGAAATTGTAAGCAATATAGAATCCCGCATCGAAAGCTATAAAATCGTTTTACTTGGTGCAAAAGGACTTTTCTTATCATCCCAAAACGTTGAACGTGACGAATTCCGCGAATATGTTCGACAGCTCAATCTGGCTCAAAGCTATCCTGGCATCCAGGGCGTAGGCTTTTCTCTGTTAATCAAGCCGGAAGACCTGGCAGCCCATACCAAAAAAATGCAAAATGAAGGTTTTCCTGACTACGCGATACGACCAGCTGGAAATCGCGACATCTATACATCTATCGTCTACCTTGAGCCTTTTGACTGGCGCAATCAACGCGCTTTCGGTTACGACATGTTCTCAGAACCAATGCGCCGTAAAGCCATGCAGCAAGCGCGTGATGCAAATAACATTATCACTTCAGGCAAGGTGACACTGGTACAGGAAACTGAAAGAAATACGCAACCCGGCTTTTTAATGTACCTGCCGGTGTACCATCACGACAAACTCAATAACTCCCTGGCTGAGCGTCGAGAAAATATACTTGGTTGGGTGTACGCACCATTCCGTATGCACGACCTGATGCGCGGCATTATGGGTCCTCACTTCGGTGAAATTGGCAACAGCATTGCTTTTGACATTTATGATGGCAACACACCTTCACCTGAAAACCTCATGTACGATTTTGAAACACAGACCGCAATACAGATCAGTGATCAGAAATCTGTATTCAGCACACTCAAACACGTTGATATCGGTGGTCACAGCTGGACCATTGCGATTCGTTCCCTGCCTAGCCTAGAAGAGCAACTTGCATACAAAAATGCTGAATACATCACTTTATCAGGTGTAATCGTTAGCCTGCTCACAGCGTTAATTGTGTGGCTGTTACTAAACGGTCGCGAGCGCGCCTTCGCAACAGCCAAAATCATGACTCAGGAGTTAAGGTCCAGCGAAGCGCACACCAGCAGACTTAATCGGGCGCTCAAACTACTAAGTGATTGCAATATGACAATGCTTAGAGCTGAAAATGAACCGCTTTTACTTAAAGAAATATGTCACATGATTGTCGATCAAGGTGGCTACTTAATGGCATGGGTAGGCTACGCACAACACGATGAGAATAAAGCAGTACAGCCTATGGCAGAAGCCGGGGATGTAGATGATTACCTGGATAGCATTAAAGTCAGCTGGGGTGACAATGAGTATGGTCAGGGGCCAACCGGCGTTGCCATCAGAACCGGTGTTACCGATATTAATCAGGACTATTTAAACGGACCGCGTATGAGCCCTTGGCGGGAAAATGCCCTTAGGCGCGGTTATCAGTCAAGTATTTCTATACCGTTGTTAAATAGCAGAGGTGCGCTGGGGGCACTTACGATCTATGCTGCCCAGACGTTTGCTTTTTCTAAAGAAGAAGTCGAGCTTTTAGAAGAACTGGCTGCCGATCTATCTTACGGCATAGCAACACTACGCACGCGCGCTGAACACAAACTAAGCGAAGATAAAATTACATTCCTGGCATACCAGGACACACTCACCAAACTGCCTAATCAACTGCTTTTCCGTAAACATTTCGAGGAGTTAAGTGATAGCGCAGAGCAGCAACAGATTAAAATTGGCGTAGTACTGCTAGATCTGGATAACTTCAAACATGTGAACGATGCGCTTGGACATAGCGCTGGGGATCAGTTACTGATATTGGTAACGGAAAGGTTGTTAAATAACCTGCATGAAACTGATAAATTAAGCCGCATCGACAGTGACAAATTCATACTGCTATTAAATGACATTCCGGATAACGGCCACTTTGCGGCAAGAATCCAAAACATCATCAATATATTTACTCAGCCTTTTGAGGTCGAGACCAATATTATCGATACAACTGCCAGCATCGGCATCAGTATTTTCCCCAATGACGGTGCTGAGTGGAACATGCTGCTTAAAAAAGCCAATATTGCGCTGACTCACGCCAAAGATAATGGCCGGAATATCTATCAATTCTTCACAGAACAAATGAATCTGGACATTCAAGAACAGATGGAGTTACAAAGCCAGTTGCATAATGCGCTGAAGAATCAGGAGCTGCTGCTCTACTATCAAGCGCAAGTAAGCATGACAGATCATAGCATTACCGGCTTTGAAGCACTTCTGCGCTGGCAGCATCCTCAAAAAGGCATGATACCTCCGGTCAAATTTATTCCTCTGGCAGAACGTAGCGGGCTTATTATTCCAATTGGAGAATGGGTGCTGAATGAAGCCTGCAGGCAAGCAAAAGTCTGGCTCGACAACGGGTACCCGCTAGTGATGGCAGTTAATCTATCCAGCATACAATTTAAGCGTGGCAACCTACTGGAAATCATTGCCGATGCTCTCAAAAACACAGGGCTACCGGCACATATGCTAGAACTTGAGCTCACAGAATCCATATTATTGGAAAACGTTGATGGCGTAATGAACAACATACAGAATCTCAAAGGTATGGGAGTTAAACTGTCTATTGATGATTTTGGAACCGGCTACTCCAGCTTATCTTATCTGAAACGGCTGGCTATCGATAAACTGAAAATCGACCAGTCTTTCATCGCTGATCTCGCTACAAGTTCTGATGATAAAGCGATCGTCAACACCATTATTCAATTAGGCCATTCACTGCAGTTAACTGTGATTGCCGAGGGGGTAGAAAACACTGAGCAACTGGCATTACTGAAAAAATTTGGCTGTAACGAAGCCCAAGGATATTACTTCAGCAAACCAGTCCCAGCGATTGAGGCTGAAGCGCTTCTCAGAAAAAACTATCGTAAGCACTCTCGCAAATAAGATTTGCGCTTGTGAATGCAGCATCAAATTTGATACCTTATTCCTGATCCCAGTATGGATCGTCACCAAAACGCTCTACGAGAAAATCAACAAACGCACGAATTTTGATTGGCAGGTTTCGCTTCGGCAAATACAGTGCATATACTTGCTGCTTGGTCGGAATGTACTCTGACAGGACTGACTTCAGACGTTTAGCCTGCAAATCTTTACCAATAATAAAAGTGGGTAATAACGCAATACCAAATCCGCTCAATACAACTTGAGATAATGCTTCATCATCATTAATCCGCAACTTACCGGAAACCGAAACTGCAACATCTCTATCAGGCCCGGTGAAACGCCATAAACCACGGTCGCCCGAGTGGATATAGTCCAAACAGTTATGTTTAACCAAATCTTCGGGAGATTGAGGTATACCGAACTCCTGAAAGTAAGCCGGGGTTGCACATAATCTGCGACGAATAGGCGCCAGCTTTCTGGCTACAAGTGCCTGCGGTAAATCGCTCATCACAGAGACTGCTACGTCATAACCCTCCTCCGCCAGATCAACAATCTTGTCTGTAATTGTCATATCAATATCCAGCTCAGGATAACGTCGCAAAAAGTCGCCAACTGCAGGGGCAATATGCAGCGTTCCAAACGCGACACTTGCAACAATTTTAAGCACCCCGCGTGGCTGCGCATTCAAATTATCAATCATCTGATGCGCTTCATCTGCCTCATAACCGATACGTGTGCAGTATTCAAAAAATGAAGCGCCCACTTCTGTCAGACTTAAATGTCGCGTGTTTCGATTAAGCAAACTGGCACCTAACGCCTGCTCTAATTTAGCAACAGATTTACTGACAGAAGATCTGGAAACATTAAGCTTTCTAGCCGCAGCTGAAAAGCTTTGTTCATTCACTACATGTGCAAAAATAATCATTAAATTTAAATCATACATAGCATTATTGTAGCGCTACAGGAAACAGTCATGTGCATTTGTAAGTACTTATTTATTTTGCACAGGCACATTATCATTCATGCCTGCTCAGTCGAGATGCTGAGCAATTTTTTTTGAAGTTATGGATATCAATATGGAATTAGAAAAGTTAATCATTTCAGAACAGGACTACGCACGCCTGTCTAAACTAAGAGACAGCGAAATCCTGGAAGATGAGCTAAGCCGAGCCGTTTTAGTGCCTTCTGATCAAGTGCCGGCAAATGTTGTAAAAATGTACTCACGCGTCACCTATGTAGATGAAAGTAACGGCGCAACCAGAGATGTAGATCTGGTGTACCCGGAAGAAGCGGATTCAAGCGCAGGGAAAATTTCTGTACTTTCACCGGTGGGCTCCGCACTCCTGGGATTGGAAGTAGGACAGACCATTGAATGGCTGTTTCCGAACCATCAGTCAAGATTACTAAGAGTCATTAACGTCATGCATACGACCTGACAGTCATTTAGCTGCGAATTTTCCCAATTGAAAAACAGGACACTGATTATCTCTGAAAGCCAGCACTTGACTGATAGCATTGAAACGCTATTTTCAAACAAGGGCTGGCTGGCTAAAAGCATGCCTAGCCGTTTACTCTTTGGGCAAGGCAGCGTATCCATGCTGGATTATCACTGCGCTATATTCGTGGTAGACCATCATTTTCGTAAACACTTTAGCGGGCTGGTTACTGAAATGAGTGCAATTATTAAAAACGCTTCAGCACACACCGCTATTTATTTGTTATTCGAGCATGACGAAGACGCATTATTTTCAACGTGGCTCACTCACGTTAAAAGGACGTTTAAATCAGCCATTGACCAGGCAAGCCTGCATGATGCAATACAGAATATCATCTGCACTGAATCCTGTGACACCCAAGAGCCAATGTTTGCGATGATGAATGCGTATTCTGAACTTTAAATGGGTAAGAACGATTTAATTGCGCCACGCCAGAGCCTATCAGTCAAACCGGGAGACTTCATTTTATCAATCCACCATTTCAAGCCAGCACCCTCTTCGCCACTCCTCCACGCCAGATAATGCAGCTCTGGCTGCCTTGGCTCTTCCACCTGCTTTTCAATCAGCAATCCTTTTTCAATGGCATCTCGTGCCAACGGCTCAGGTAAGAAACCAAAACCAAGACCAGCCAGCTGAAACTCATATTTAGTACGCATATCCGGCAGCGTCAAAGTGTCCTGCCCAAACAGCAAACCCACGGTACGCGGCTGCATTTTGCGCACACTATCACTGACTGCGATCGCTTTATACTGGTAAAGCTCTGCTTTGCCGAGTGTCTTATCAATCGCGGCAAGCGGATGCTGCGGAGAAACCGCAAATACAAATTGAGTGGCGCCTATGATCTCGGCATTATATCCGCCACCCGCTGGCCCTGCCCCTGCTGCACCAATCAACAGATCGACTCTTCGATCCAGTAAAGCCTCCCAACTGCCTGACAAGGTTTCCTCGGCGAACCTTAATCGCGTCAGGTTGGCTACTTTATAAAACTCCGTGACTTCTTTAATCAAGGCTGTTGGTGAAAAAACCGAATCCATGCAAATAGTCAGCTCGGTTTCCCAACCCGAAGCCACGCGCCGCACCCCGTGCTCAAGATCCTCTGCCGCCTTCAGCAGATAGCGCCCTTCTTTAAGCAGCTCTTTACCACCAACCGTAAGTGTTACCTTGGGTCCTTGGCGTTCGAATACGCGCACACCCAAATCCTGTTCCAATTTACTGACTGTGTATGAAATGGTTGATGGCACTTTATGCAATTCGTTGCCGGCGCCGGCAAAGGTGCCGCAGCGGTCAATTGCATCAAGAATCAATAATGAATCAAGGCTTATTCTGAACATTCGAAATTTTCGATGATAGGTTGATAATTTTTCCGTTTTTCATATGAAATATAACAGTTCATAATGCATATCACATTAGCGGAACGTCATTTACTACACAATACTTATGTTTTAAATTATCGCACATAGAGCAGTGACGATCAAAACTAAAAGATTGAGAAACAGGAGTAATTCATCATGTTACAGGTTCTTAAAAACAGTCAGCGCGGTTCAGCAGATCATGGATGGCTGCAATCAAACCATTCATTCTCTTTCGGCCATTACTACAACCCGAATGAAATGGGTTTTGGACCGCTGTTAGTGATTAACGAAGACAGAGTGCAGCCGTCACGAGGCTTTGGCACGCATAGCCATGACAATATGGAGATTATCAGCTACGTGCTGAGTGGCGCACTAGAACACAAAGACAGCATGGGCAACGGCTCCGTAATTCGTTACGGCGATGTACAGAGAATGAGTGCCGGTACAGGCGTGCAGCATAGTGAATTTAATCACTCCAGTAGCGAGCGTGTGCACTTTTTGCAAATATGGATTACGCCTGACGTGACCGGCATTGAACCTGGCTATGAAGAAAAGCATTTTGATACCGCATCAAAAACCGGGCATCTGCGCCTGATTGCCTCAGCCGATGGTAGCGATGGTTCAGTGCTGATACATCAGGATGCAAAAATATTCGCATCCATATTGAATACTGATGACCACGTGAAATATGACTTGTTGCCAACACGCACAGCATACGTGCACCTGATAGGCGGTAAGGCTGAAGTCAACGGCATTCAATTAAGCTCCGGAGATGCATTAAAAATCAGCGAGGAGTCCCTGATTGAATTTAAGAACACGGCTGATGCAGAACTGCTGCTGTTCGACCTGCCTTATTAACATTTTCATATATATTTAATTAATTATCTTTAAACTTATAAGCAATTAAAAGCGGCAAGGTTTTAAGCAATACCTCCCAGGGAACTATTCTTGGGATTTGTTTTCATTAATAAATCACCGGAGTGAAATGCATGCAATATCTGCAACAACTTAAACTTAGCAATCGTTACACCAGAACAGCCATAAGCCTGCATTGGCTAATGGCTATTCTGTTAGTTTGCCTGTTTGCTGTTGGTATCTATATGCACGAGCTGCCATTATCGCCGTGGAAACTGCAAGTTTACTCCTGGCATAAATGGGCTGGTGTTACTGCATTTATGTTGGTATTAGTAAGGCTGGCATGGAGATTTACACATCGTCCGCCGCCTCTGCCAATCAATATGCCCAGATCTGCCGAGTTCGCAGCCCACGCCGGGCATGCACTGCTTTATATTCTGATGATCGCTATTCCATTAACAGGCTGGTTAATGAGCTCGGCGAAAGGTATCCAGACCGTTTATTTTGGCATTATCCCTATCCCGGATTTGTTAGCCAAAAATAAAGAGCTGGGAAAGCTGCTGCGGGATGTGCATGAGATTTTAAATCTCACACTTGCCGCAGTTGTGATTGGTCACATGGGTGCTGCATTAAAGCATCACCTGATTGATAAAGATGATGTGCTGACGCGTATGCTGCCGCGCTTTAAACGTTAACCTTAATAAACTGAGAACAATTAATAATGAATAAAATTATGGCAATTGTGGCGACCGTACTCGCTTTTTCGCCGCTGGCTCAGGCCGCAGAATTCAACCACATTCAGGCAGACAAAAGCACGCTCGTTTTTGTATACAAACAAATGGGGGTGCCTGTTGACGGCAGTTTTAATAAATTCGCCGCGCAGCTCAGTTTTGATCCTGCCAAACTGAATACAGCGAAAGCAGCATTAGACCTGGACGTTACCAGTATTGATACCGGATCTGATGAAGGCAACGATGAAGTGGCTACGAAAGCATGGTTCAACTCCAAAGCTTTCCCACGGGCGAAATTTGAGTCAACCAGCTTCAAAGCCTTAGGTGGCAACCGATATGAAGTCACCGGAAAAATGAGCATTAAAGGCCGCACCCAGACCGTAACAGCACCATTTACTTTGAATCAGCAAGGTAGCAATGCGATTGTGGATGGTGCCTTTATTTTAAAACGCGCAGATTTCGCGATTGGTGAGGGCTCGTGGTCAGACTTTGGCACTGTCGCTAATGAGATTCAAATCAAATTTCACTTTATAGCGACTGCAGGAAAATAAGCAGTACTATTTATTATTAATATTTAACAGGAGACATTTATGAAACGTTTTGCCTTATTAGCAATTGCAGCAACATTTTCTACGGCAGCACTTGCTGCACCGGAAACCTACGTGATTGACGGCTCGCATACGCTGCCGCGATTCTCTTATGACCATCACGGCTACTCAACCCAACTGAGCCGTTTTGATAAAACATCCGGCAAGATTACGATCGACCGTGCGGCAAAAACCGGATCAGTCAATATCACGATCGACACCACTTCGGTAAGCACGGGCTTTCCATTATTTAATGAGCATATTCAGGGTGAAGACTTTCTGAACACAGCAAAATACCCGACAGCCACGTTCACTTCAAACACCGTTAAATTTGATGGCGACAAAATTGCCAGCATCGATGGCACGCTTACACTTAAAGGCATCAGCAAACCGGTGACACTGACCGTTACTTCTACACTGTGCAAACCACACCCGATGCTGAAAAAAGAAGCCTGCGGTGCCAATGCAACTACAGTAGTAAAACGCTCTGATTTTAATATGGCGAAATATGTGCCTTACGTGAGTGATGAAGTCACAATTACTATTCCGGTAGAGTCTATTAAAGAATAATCAGCAGACTTTTAATTTAAAAAAGCGCCAGTGGCAATCTAGCCCACTGGCGTTTTTTATATCATCCCTTGATGATGGCTTTGATCAGGTTCTTGTGTTGCAGCCTGGACATCAGCAATACCGCCAGCAGATGCAGCACTACCATGAGCTGCAGCAGATCAGATAATATTTCATGCATTTGCACTGGTAAATCTTCACCCCAGAACATATCTGTACGGCTAAGCCAGCCGGTAAACCCGAGTAGCATAATCAACAGCCACATCACATAAACCGCTAGTTGCCCAAGTGGATTGTGACCGGCATGATGAGTCACTTGCCCGGTCCTGATTTCATTAATATGCAACTTGATGTCTGCAAATTTAGGTACAAAGAATTTTGAAGCGGGCGTGCGGCCTAACCACAAGCCATCAATCAGGCGCAGCACTACAAACAGAATGCAGGCATAACCCACCATGCGATGCCAGTAACCTGTGTCATTAAAAAAATTAATAATCACGCCTGTAGCCACCGCCCAATGTGTTAATCGTACAGTTAAACTCCAGACGGTGTTATTGGGTTCAGAAAAAATAGCTTTCATTAATGACAAACTGCCTGCCTATTTTTCCACTTCTGCTTTAATAATTGCCAAGGTCTTGGTATCAAAATAAATTTCTACTTTTTTACCTTGTTTGTTGCGGCCATAAATCTCGTAGCAATTGCCGTCAACCTTGAATTTTTTGATGCTATAGCCTTCTTCAGTCAAAGCCTGCTTTAGCGTATCTTCAGATGCCCACTCTGATTTCGGGTGTACCGGACAATCAGCACCGGCAATCGCCTGCAACGGCAGCAGCGCGAATAACGTTAATAATAATTTCATCTTAATTACCTTTCTAAAAATTAATAAACACAAAGACTAATAAACACTGAAGTTAATAAACACTGAAGTTAATAAACATAAGTACCGCTTTTGAGCGCCTGCAGGTTCCGGACTCCAGATAGCGCCATTGTCATTTCCAGCTCATCTCGCATCAGCCGTATTACATGCGCAACGCCAAGCGCACCGCATGTAGAAAGCCCCCAGACGTATGGTCGACCGACCATGACTGCATCGGCACCTAGTGCCAACGCTTTAAAAACATCCTGGCCGTTACGAATGCCGCTATCAAACAAAATTTTCGCCTTGCCAGAAATTGCACGTGTAATTTCCGGCAGCATTTGCAGGCTACCAGGCACGCCATCCAGAACACGCCCGCCATGATTGGAAACGACAATGCCATCGCAGCCGAGACTGACTGCATGCTCGGCATCTTCAGGATGCATAAGCCCTTTGATAATGAATGGAACAGTAATCTGGTCTCTTAACCACACCAGATCATCCCAGCCAGGCGCCTGCCGCATCCAGCCATCGAAAACGATACTTTCACCAGTGGGCTCCTGCACTAAAGCGATTGGCGTCTCAAGATTTACAGCACTGATTTCTTTAGGTAAAGCGATTGCAGCTTGCTTAACAGGCGCATCTACCGTAAACACAATCGCGCTATAGCCAGCATCTATTGCGCGCTTAACCAGGCGCAAGGTAGTTTCGCGGTCAGCCTGCCAATACAGCTGAAACCAGAGCGCCTGATCAGCAGCTTCAATGATTGTTTCTAAAGTCTGGCTCGCCAATGAACTAACGACCATCTGTCCGCCCTGCGCTGCACTGGCCATAACAGTTGCGATTTCGCCATCAGGGTGAAATAAACGCTGATAAGCCAGTGGTGCCAGAATAATCGGATGCTTAAAAGCTTGCCCGAACAGTTCGATGTGCGCGTTGCCTCCCTTTACATCGGAAAGTGGCCTTGGCATTAAATTTATATCTTCAAAAACCTTGCGATTTCGGCCTGAACTTAAGCCTTGACCAGTGCCTGACTGCAGATACTGCCAGACTTCTTTGCTCAAATGCTCTTCAGCATAAGGTAAATAATCTATTGCCGTCTGGATATCGGCAGCGGGTGATTTTAAATAAGCATGATGTGTCATTCAGTCCAACTTCTTAGCAAATTATGATAAGTACCTGTGAGCTGAATAACCGGTGCAATTTCACCCACACTCGCGCGCAGGTCGACCAAAGACATATCCATGTCATATAGCAAGCGGCGTTTAACCGGGTCACGCACCATGCTCTGAATAAACATGAAGCAGGCTACACGCTGACCGCGTGTTACCGGCATTACCTGATGCACAGAGGAAGATGGATAAACCACGATACTGCCCGCCGGCAATTTAATGCCGTGCGTACCAAACGTATCATCGATCACCAGCTCCCCGCCTTCATATTCATCCGGCTCCGACAAAAACAAAGTAGCTGAAACATCAGCACGCACATATCCGCTACCATCCGGCATCATGCGCATTGCATTATCGACATGAAAGCCGTAAGTATTGGTTTCGCCGGCATAGCGGTTAAAAAACGGCGGCAGTATTTTTAACGGCAGTGCCGCAGAGAAAAATAATGGATTTCGATTTAAAGCAGTCAATACGATTTGACGCAGCGCAGCCATTTGCACTGCCTGCTCTGGCAACTGCTGATTGTTTTTGACCGTAGCAGCCTGGCGCCCGGCTGTCACGCGGCCATCTACCCAATCAGCGCCTGCCAGCAAGGTTTGCACTTGAGCCAGCTCATCTGCATTTAATACATCCGGTATCTGTAACAGCATTCATTCCCTCTTGATTTATTCAAACTTCCGCCAGATTGATAATCTTCAACTTCTTTAACGAAAGTAATAAATCCATGCAACTACGCATAGCTTTATTACTTTCGGCCAATCTTTAAATTAGAACTTGAGCTCTGTCGTTAAAATAACGGTGCGGCTGTTACCCGGAACGCTAAAGCTGCCATTGTCATAAATAGCATCGTAATAAGTCTTGTCCAGCAAGTTTTTAACATTCAACTTAACTGCCCATTTTTTTTCCTCGTAACTTAACATGGCATCTATACGCGCATAGCCTGGCAGTTTATTAGGATCAAATTTGCCATCAGTAAAGTTACTGCCTGCTCCGCCCGAAGGGTTATAGCCCAAACGTTCAGCTTTTGCCTCCAGACCCATGCCTAACTTCCAGTTCTCGGCAAACTTGTAAGTACTCCAGATATTGAAAGTAGCTGGCGGCGTATTTCTTGGGCGCTTACCCTCGTAACCACTATAGGCCTTCGTAATAGCGCCGCTACCGGCATTCACATTCTCGGCAACTTTCAATATTTCAGCATCCATGAAAGCCAGGCCACTGAATACTTCCCAATTTTCTGTAATACGGCCAGCCAACTCGAACTCCAGACCATTGGTGCGGCGTTTTTTCGTCAGGATTGCAGCAGTTGATTCAAGATCGGTATTGCGTTCCCAATCTTTTTCGGTGCTATATAGTGCAGTTCTGAATGCCAGGTCACCATCAAGGAACAGCCATTTAGTACCTAGCTCAATGGTTTTACTTCTTTCAGCCGGCTGAGGCTTCACGGTTAACTGATACAGATCAGCCGTTGGGCTAAAGGAATCACTGTAGCTGACGTAATAATGCGCATCGGGTGTGTGATGGTACGATAAAGCCGTACGGTAGCTATTTTCGCCATAACTTAACTTAGGTGATGTCGCGCTGGAATAATCCGCGCGCAGCTCATCGCGACGCATACCGAATAACACATCCCACTTGGGTGCGATAGTCACTGTGTCCTGAAAATAAAGAGCATAGTTGTCTGCATCAAACTTCACCGGGTTAGTGGTAGTTTCTACGCCGGGTTCATAAAATTTCGCAGAACCAGAGGCAAGATCAATCAAACTATTACGATAATTCTTCTCTTTAAGGTACTCAACGCCCGTTAAGAACTGGTGTTTTAATCCTGCCAATTCAAATTTAGTACTGAAATCAGACTGCAAAGTCTGGGTTTGATAATGCATCTTTCGTGTGACTGCACCAGTGCTGCTAAAGTCTGCTGCTGGCAACGCTGTGGCGCTTGGCTTTTGTGCCCAATATGCACGCTCGTAATCGGCATCTCTTAACTGCGTGCGTAATTGCGTATCCTCATTAAACTTATGCGTAAAAATAGCGGTGGTAATTGAAGTGTTGCTAGTATCAAAATTTTTGCTGCCGCCGTAATACACAGAATCATCAATTTTGCCGCCTGCGGTATTGACATTGACAGGGCGCTTATTAAAAAATGAAATGCCAAAATCCGGGTCATCATCGGTTTTTGTCGTGACATGATTCAGGAAAAACTCATTATCTGTGCCGATACCGGTACCAAAGCTCAGCGCAATCCCTTCACGATCCAGTCTTGGCCTATCGCCATTAGTTGGATTTTTACGATAGCTCTCTTCTGCCCTGTCCATCACATTCACGCGAATCGCCGTAGTATCACCCAGCTTTTTATTAAAGTCGCCGGTGAGTTGATGATAGTTGTAGCTACCTAATGAAGCGCTTACTGTATTTTCATCGGTAAGCTTGGCCATTTTAGATACCTGGTTAATCACACCGCCCGCTTGCCCGCGCCCGAACAGCATCGCGGCAGAGCCGCGCAATACGTCCACCTGCTCCAGATTAAAAAGCTCGCGATTATATTGTGCCGTGTCACGCACACCATCAAGATAGATATCACCAAAAGTGTAAAAACCGCGCAGCATCATATTGTCGCCAGCCCTGCCGCCTTCTGCAGCATTAAACGTTAAACCGGCAACATTAGAAAGCGCTTCT
Source organism: Methylotenera sp. (assembly GCA_036567185.1). Lineage (GTDB taxonomy): Bacteria > Pseudomonadota > Gammaproteobacteria > Burkholderiales > Methylophilaceae > Methylotenera. The sequence goes on along the minus strand of DATCVB010000051.1, from coordinate 10,996 downwards.
TTCAAGGATGAAATCTGCTGATCTTTAATTAAACTATGGGTAACGGTAGTGACTGCCTGCGGGATATCGTGCGGGTCTTGCAGCACTTTGCCCACACGTGTTTTGGTTGCCTGATAACCATCAGCAGCCGGCACTGCGCTGGCTTTAACATTCACTTCCTCAAGCTCCTGATGCTCAGCAGCTTTTTCTACTTTATCTTCTGCGATTGCCGTCATTGACTGCATCGCAAGGATAACCGCCAGATATAGCGATTTCTGTGTAGCGTTTTTTTGTTGATACAACTTCATAGTTTTGCGTCCTAAAACTTAATAGGCACTCAAAGAGATACCCTAATGTCATTGGCTGGCTAACTAAGTAGTTTTATCAACATTACTCACTGGCTGGCTGAATTTTGAGCGCGATCTGCATCGCAGTTAGTTATTTTCGTGCGGGCTCGCTTACAAACCCTAATTTACTGATGCCAACGTTCTGGGCATCCGCCATCACCTCGGCTAAAACCTGATAACGGGTTTCTTTGTCGGCGCGAATATTGAGTTCCGGCTGCGGCTTTTTGGCTGCAATTTCCTGCAGCTTGAATTTCAATTCACCTGGCACGATTACCGCATCGTTCCAGTACATCTTGCCAGTGCTATCAATAGAAATTGAAATCACTTCCGGCTTTTCAGGCAAAGGCTGGCTGCTTGCCTGCGGCAAATCAATTTTTACCGCATGCGTCAGCAGCGGCGCTGTAATAATAAAAATAACCAGCAGCACCAGCATCACATCCACTAATGGTGTAGTGTTGATTTCTGACATTGGTGCGGTGTGTGATGTTAGACCGGCACCGTTACCTGAACCTATCATGCTGGAACCTCTGCAATGTGAATGTGCTCTTTGGCAGAAGTTAATTTCACTTCGTCATGAGTTGATTTAATCATGGCACCAGTGGTGAGCAATGTATGCAAGCTATAGCCAAATTTCTCAAGTTCGCTCGAAAGTACGCGATTACTGCGCACCAGTGCGTTGTAGGCTAATACAGCAGGGATCGCCACTGCCAGACCCAGCGCCGTCATAATCAGCGCTTCGCCAACCGGTCCGGCGACCTTATCCAGCGTAGCCTGTCCGCTCGCACTGATACTTGCCAGCGCGTGATAGATGCCCCATACCGTTCCAAACAAGCCTACAAATGGCGACACACTGCCTACTGAAGCCAGCACTGTCAGCCCGTTTTCCATCTTTGCATTTTCTTCGGTAATGCTGCGATTCATGGCACGCGCGATAAACTCATCCTGCGTTACATTTTCAGGATTCTTTGCTGCATGCAATTTATGATGCTCTGCTGCCGCAACTGCTTTTTCCGCAAGCGTAGATAAGGCAATTTTCTGGTCAATTTTCAATGCCGCACTTAAATTCGGCGCATTCCAGAATTGTTGTTTATAACTTTTAAAATCAGCTTGCAAGCGCCATGCTGCGATACTTTTAGTGATGATCAAATACCAGCTTGCTACCGACATAATCAGCAATGTTGCAGCCACCAGAAACGACACTGGTCCACCAGCTGCTATAAATTCCCAAGCATTAAATTCATATCCGTTTTGCATACTTACTCCTTGTTTTATGTTAACTATTCGACTAGCTGCTCAGTGAAAACTTTACAGGTACCAACACATAAGCACTGACAGGCTGATTACTGCGTTTGGCAGGCACAAAGCTCCATTTTTTCACTGCTTCGATTGCGGCACGATCCAGCTTTTCATAACCGCTGCTGGAATCAAGCTGAACGCTCTCAGCTAACCCATTTTCTGAAACCAAAACCCTCAGCAATACCCTTCCCTGCTCGCCTGATCTGCGTGAAACAGACGGATACGCCGGTGGCGGGTTATTCAAATAAGCTGCACCAAAACGTGGTGGCTCGATGACTGGCTCAGCCACAGCTTCAATTTTTGCCGGTGCTTCTACGGGTTGCACAGGTTGCTCTGCCTTAATTGGATTTTCTGAAACTGCCGCCTCAGTCATTACTGGCTGTTCAACTGGCGTATTGGCTACAGGCTTGGTTGTTGCCAACTCTTTTGCAGGTAGCTCTGTCTTCTCTTGTATTTGCTTTACCTTTTGTTGCTGCTGTTTTTTGGGTACCTCTATAACCTTAGGTCGCTGCGGTATCGTTTCTGGTTTTAGCTGTGGCTCATCTGAAGATGGCATATTGACTAAACTGACCGTCATCGGCGTCATTACTTTGTTAATCACTGGAACATCTTGCCTGGCACTTAATATTGCAGCCAGAATAACAAGATGTGCAGCAGTCACGATTGTCAGCACCTTGTAAGAGGGCGCTGTCTCATCCGCCGCATTTAGAATAAAATCAGGCTTCAGCAATAGCTGATCTATATTTTTATTTGCTACTGAATCAAGAGCTACTTGCTTTTCTTCATGCCAAGTGGAGTTTGCTACCAACTTTAAATTAGCCACCATGACCTTCTCCTGTTGTTTCAAATCTGACTACTAGCATTTTTCTTAAAATTCAATAAACACATTCAAAAACTACTTTGTTAGAATGAGTTTTCCCTGATTGGTGATACGTAATCGATAGCTTTCACTTGCATGCTTGATCAGCAATTCACGTCTACCGCCAAATAAAGCATCGCTAGTAATTGTCCTAGTCGGTGATTCATGTTGATTGCTCTCACTGTGTTTAGTGGCAGCAACATCGTGGCTTATGTTTAATTTATTTATCATATTATCATTCATGAATACAAATGATAATGATTCTCATTTGATTGGTCAACCATTATTTATCTGATTGCAATAATTAATTAACAGGCAGGATTATAAGAAACAATAATTCGGGGCTTCTAACTCAAAAATACAAGTTCAAAGACAGTAATGCTGGTGATAGAAACGATTGTTTAATTCAGACCAAGCTGCTATATACTGATTTTGTGAAACTGCGAAAATTAACAATGTCTTCTTCTCAATCATGAACTTTAGTTAAAGTTACACTTCTGATTAATAGGCAGGTATTGATCATGAACATCTCTAAAATAGGAAAACATCATGCAAACTGAACATATAATAGTTACCGGAATGACCTGTGGCGGCTGCGTTAACAGCTTGACTCGGGCACTTAAAGCAGTAGCAGGTGTAGGTGATGTAAACGTAACGCTTGCAACCGGTGAAACCTCCGTGCAATACGACGAGAACCTGACTGCAACCGAGCAATTGAGATCAGCCGTGGAAAATGCAGGTTATGGCATTAAGTAAAGCTGACTGCTAGATGCAAAATTATCTGTGAATAGACATCAAACTATAAATTCATGACGCTGACAATGGTTCAAATAAGTGGAACTTGGTTTCAATGAAATTGTACGAGCAACTTGCTGACTCTATTGCTCAATCCATTCAAGAAGGCGTGCTTTGCCGGGGCGACAAGTTACCGTCCGTTCGCCATGCGAGTACGAGCCGTCATGTAAGCCCTACAACCGTGCTGGAGGCTTACTACCTGCTGGAAGCCAGAGGGCTTATCACGGCGCGTGAACGTTCAGGTTATTTTGTCACTGGCGGTGCGGTTAACATCCCCTCCTCCCCAGCGCCGATTATTCAGGCTGACCCACAGCTCACTCAGGTCGATGTGAGTGAGCTTGTGTTTCAAGTGCTGCAGTCAATCAGGGTCAAAAATATAATTCCATTAGGTTCAGCCTTTCCAAGCCCATTACTGTTCCCTCGCGCCAATCTAGCCAGAACCATGGCTTCAAGCGTGCAGTCTATGGACCCTTGGGCTAGCATAGACACCTTAAGTACTGGCGATGCCAACCTAAGGCGTCAGATTGCTTTGCGTTATATGATGGATGGCTTACATGTGGCCGCTGATGAAATCATTGTCACCAACGGTGCGCTGGATGCCTTGAATCTCTGCCTGATGGCGGTAACACGCCCCGGTGACACGGTACTCATTGAGTCACCAACTTTTTATGCCGCCTTGCAGGCAATTGAACGCATCGGTTTGCGTGCCATAGAAGTACCCAGCCATCCTAAAGACGGGATCGATTTAGACGCGATGGAGCGTGCGATACAGCGCCACAAACCTAAAGCCTGCTGGATAATGACGAACTTTCAGAACCCATTAGGCAGTTTACTTTCTGATGACAAAAAGAAAGCATTGGTAGCGCTCATCACCAAATATCAAGTGCCGCTGATCGAGGACGATGTTTACAGTGAGCTCTACTTTGGCGACAAACGCCCAATGCCAGCCAAAGCATTTGATACACAAGGCTTGGTAATGCATTGTTCCTCTTTTTCAAAATGCCTCGCACCTGGCTATCGCGTGGGCTGGGTCGCACCAGGCCAATATGCACAACTGGTAGAACGTCTTAAACTCACAACAACCATATCTACCTCAGTACCATCACAGATTGCGCTCGGCAAGTATTTGCAAAAAGGTGGATATGACAAACACTTACGCAGTCTCCGCCATACATTACTCGTGAACCAGATTAAATTCGTTGAAGCAATTGAGCGCTATTTCCCGGAGGGCACTTGTTTAACCGTGCCACAGGGTGGCTATTTTTTATGGGTCAAACTTACTGATGGCGTTGATGCACTGCAACTGCATCAACTAGCTGCGGCGAATGGCATCAGCATTGCACCGGGACCTATATTTTCTGCGCAAAGAAACTTCAAAGACTACATTAGGCTCAACTACGGGCATATTTGGGATGCGCAAATTGAAGCTGGTCTCGCAACCTTAGGTAAATTAGTGCGTCATCTGCTTTCGCCGCAACTCAAGTAAAAACGTATCTACCTACATCTGTTATGCTTTTTTTATAAGCATCTGTCTCTGTTATTGCTTTCCTCAAAACCTTAAACTTTGTCACAAATTAAAGTGATGACTTAAATGCTTTAGCAGGTTTAAAGCATTAAAAAGCAAATTTAAGCTTAGCAAGGAATACACATGAACAGCAGTCAACAGTCCACTAGAAAAATAATACCTATTGTGAGTGATGCTTCACAGACGGGCTTTATGCCGACGTATGAAGCCCAAAGCAAAATCTACCCGCGTAATACTTCCGGAATTTTCAAGAACTGGCGCTGGATCATGATCTGGATTACACAGATTGTTTTTTACGGCACGCCATGGCTAATGTGGAATGACAGGCAAGCAATGCTGCTTGACATCAGTACCCACCGTTTTTACATCTTTGGCCTAGTGTTATACCCGCAAGACTTAATTTACCTTGTGGTCATTTTAATTATTGCCGCCCTTGCTCTATTTTTATTTACAGCAGTTGCCGGGCGTTTGTGGTGCGGTTTTTCTTGCCCACAATCGGTATACACCGAAATATTTCTATGGATGGAACGCAAAATAGAAGGTGACCGTGCTGCCAGAATGCGTCTGGATAGCATGAAATTCGGCTTCAGGAAATTCCACAGAAAGTTTTTGAAACATGCCGCCTGGATCAGCTTTTCTATCTTCACCGGCTTCAGCTTCCTCGGTTACTTCTCTCCTATCCGCGATCTGCTGGATAATGTATTGCAATATCACTTAAGCCCATGGGAAACCTTCTGGATCTGCTTCTATGGTGTTGCCACTTACGGTAATGCAGGATTCTTGCGCGAACAGGTTTGCAAGCACATGTGTCCTTACGCCCGCTTTCAAAGTGCGATGTTTGATAACGATACGCTGATCGTGACTTACGACCAGGAACGCGGTGAGCCACGTAGTGGCCGCTCGCGCAAAGTAGATGCAAAAGAGTCAGGGCTGGGTGATTGTATCGACTGCAGCTTCTGTGTGCAGGTATGCCCGGTTGGTATTGATATTCGCAATGGCCTGCAATATGAATGTATCAGCTGCGGCCTCTGTGTTGATGCCTGCAACAGCATTATGGACAAGATGGAATACCCGCGTGGATTGATTCGTTTTTCAACCCAGAATGGCATAGAAAAGCACTGGTCTCAGCATCAAATCATCAAAAAAATATTCCGTCCGCGGGTTCTGATTTACAGCGCCTTACTGTTATTGCTATCCTTGGGCTTAGTGCTATCCTTGGCAGTCAGACCCCAATTTAAAGTCGACATCAATCGTGATCGCGGTGTGATGTCACGCTTGGCCCCCGGTGGCAAGGTAGAAAATGTATACCAGATGCAAATCACCAACGTGACAGAATCCACTGCGACTTATCGTGTATTTGTAAGCGGTTTAAATGGATTATCAATCGCATCAAGCAAGGAGTTTACGGTCAACCCGGCCAGTGAAAGGTTAGTTGCACTAAGCCTGCAGTTGGATGATGGTGCGATACGCAGCGGTACGCACCCGATTTTGTTTAAGATTGAATCTATAGCATCAAAAGAGATTGTGTCGCAGAAATCTACCTTTTACATGCCAAGGTAAATTAAGCCAAGGTAACCTAAGCCAATCATGCAAACTGAATATAGCGCAATGATTGCAACTCAATTACCTTGGCCAGCTTGTAACGTGATTATGCCAGACTAACTTCAACCAGATTATCACTGAAGGTAGTGGAGTGTCCCATATCACCAAACTCAGCAGAGCTGATGCAATTCACGGTGCCGTTATTGAGTTGCCTCCAATAACCTAAAGTTGCGACCACAATGCCGGAATTCACGTCATCCGAGATTCTGGCTACGCACTCAAACGCGCCCCGATCATTAAACACACGCACTACGCTGCCTTCCTCAATACCGCGCGCTTTTGCATCGGTCTGATGAATCAGCACAAATTGCTCGCCCTGCCCTTTGATTTTCTCTGCCACATTGGCGTAGCAGGAATTTAAAAAGCCATGGCTCTTGGGCGAGATAATATTGAGTGGGTATTTAGCGGCCAACTCAGGGTTAGTGGAAGGTGTTTCGCGTGAAGGCACATAGTCCGGCAAAGCGTCTAACGCTTCACCCGGCTGAAAGCCATCATACATTTGGCGGAATGGGCCAGCCACAAAGTTTTTGGCACCCTCTACTAAAAAGTGACATTTACCGGTAGGTGTAGGGAATTCACCTTTTGCATGGCGCGCGCGTACGTCTTTGTCGCCAAAAGCTTTTAATCTGGCAAAACCGTGCTCGCGCATATAAGCAAGGTCTATACCTTCACAGGTTGGGGAGCTCCAATCCACATAATGTTCCAGGCATTCACTGTCATTCCATTTAAAGTTGTCATCTTCATAGCCCATGCGCTTCGCCAATTGCCTGAAAATTTCGTTATTAGGCAGCGCTTCACCCGGAGGATCAATACATTTAGCATTGTAGGTAAGATAGAGGTGACCCCACGACAGCACCATGTCTTCCATCTCTGCACCCATGGCGGCTGGCAGTACAATATCCGCATAAGCTGCGGTATCTGAAATAAAGTGCTCTGCTACCACCAGGAACAAATCTTCGCGCTCAAGGCCTTTGATGATTTTGTCAGTCTCAGGCGCTTGGGTAATTGGGTTGGTGTTCCATACCATCATGGATTTAATCGGTGTTTCGAGTTTAGTCTCACCTGTAAGTACGCGCCCCAGCTGCAGATTATTGACCACAGGCGTGCCCTCAGGAATCAAATCCGGACGGCAAATCACATCAAATTTATACGGGTGCTCCCACACCGGGAATTGCAGCGCCCCGCCACCTACATGGCGCCAAGCGCCAATCAAGGCAGGCAGACTAGTCACAGCACGAATGGCCTGACTGCCGCCATAGCTTCTTTCCAGTGCCACACCAAGGCGAATCGCAGCAGGCGGCGTCGTAGCGTACTCACGGGCAAATTTACGAATATCAGCTGCTGGTATGCCAGTTATTTCTTCTGCCCATTCTGGTGTTCTGGTTTTGGCGCGTTCGGCCAGCTCTGCGTAACCTATGGTGTAGTTATCTACATAGTCCTGATCTACCAAGCCCTCTGTAATAATCACATTCATCATTGCCATGGCGAGTGCACCATCAGTGCCGGGTTTAGGCGCAATATGCCAATCGGCTTCTTTTGCGGTTCTTGAAGCGTAAGAATCAATCACCACCACCTTGGTACCTTTTTTCTGTGCCTCACGAATGGTATGCCAATGGTGCAGATTGGTACTTACCGAATTGCATGCCCAGATCACAATGTATTTGGAGTGAATAAAACTCTCGGGGTCTACACCTGCAGTTGGGCCAACTGTGAGCAACCATGCGGTACAGGAACCTTCACCACAGAATGTACGTTCACAGACGGTTGCACCCATGCGGTTAAAAAATGCATCACCGCCGTTCAAGCCGTGCACCAGCCCCTGATTGCCCAAATAACTGTTAGGCATGATCGCGTGCGGGCCGTCGGTAGCAATAATAGCTTTCCATTTACTGGTGATTTCATCTAAGGCCTCGTCCCAGGAAATGCGCTTGAACTGCTTGCTACCTTTGGGGCCCATGCGTTTGAGTGGGTATAGCAGACGGTCCGGATGGTAGTGACGTTTTTCATAATCTTTTAATTTCACACACAAGCCGCCGCGCGTCATCGGGTGCTCTTTATTACCTGTGACAGAAATAAGCTTATTATCTTCAACCGTGTATACCATGCTGCAAGTATCGGGGCAGTCATGCGGACAACCACCGTGAAAGGTTTTTACATTTTTAGACGAATCATCCATAGAGCGCTCCCTGGTTTTTGTGACTTAAATCGCAACAACGCCTGTTAAGAAAATTTGAGACTACTAATTTCAAAGTTATGTTGTTTAATAGAATTAATAAACTTTCTATTAATCGCATGAATATGTTGGCGTACAGCTCATTATAGACAGACCTGTCTTTTCGTCAATAATAATTTATGTCTGTGAATTCTCATCTAATTGAGACATACAATATTTCGCAAAATTTCTAAATCATTTGAAAATTTTCAACTAGATTAATGATTGCTTAGCAACTATATAGCAGCCTTTCAATTCTAATGCTAAACTTTACTCAGGTAAGGACGACCTTACCGGTACGATGACTTCTGGGACGACCCAATATTATTAAGAGGTGTTTTATATGAGTTGGGCTATTCTAGTTACAGCAGGATTATTGGAAGTAGTTTGGGCAATAGGTTTAAAATACACGGAAGGTTTTACGCGACTCTGGCCAACAGTCGCTACCGTGTCAGCAATGCTGCTTAGTGTCTGGTTACTTGGCATTGCGATGAAATCATTACCGGTTGGTACCGCGTATGCAGTCTGGGTTGGAATCGGCGCTATTGGCACAGCAATATTTGGCATTATATTATTTGCCGAGTCAGCAAATTTAGGCAGGATACTCAGTTTGCTACTTATTTTTGCTGGCATCGTTGGGCTGAAATTATCTACGCCGATGTAACCGCTTAAGGATCTGGGGCAATCCAGATCCTTTTTTATTGGCTGCTATTACTAAGTGAAATACATCTACCGAAAGCAAACTTCTGCGATTCAAAAATCAATGATTAAACGCCGGGAACTAGCTTGTTTGAATTAAAAACCATCGCATTATTCTTCATCACTGCAATCGCAGAGATTGTAGGCTGCTACCTGCCTTACCTGTGGCTGACGCAAAACAAGAGCCCATTACTGCTGATTCCGGCCGCGCTGTCACTGGCATTATTTGCCTGGTTATTATCACTTCATCCTGCTGCAGCTGGCAGAGTGTATGCAGCCTATGGCGGCGTTTATATCTGCGTTGCAATTTTCTGGCTGTGGGCAGTAGATGGCATTAAACCTACGCATTGGGACTTGGTCGGTGCCGGTGTTGCTTTGTTAGGCATGGCTATCATTATATTTGCTCCGCGAAATATCTAGATAGCTAGCAAATGATTTAGCGGCTAGGACTCGACGTCAAACTAGAAATTGCTTATTTAGCATTTTTAATGGCGGTAATATCCTGATTCACTTCAATAGCGCCTATGATTTTATTGTTTTCATTAAACAGAGGGATCGCTGACATGATAATGGTGCGCTCTGCGCCATCAAATGCCTTGATATTCACAATTTCCCCCTTACTCACTTCGCCATGCTTAACCGCGCGCGCGAGCGTCCAGCCATCACTTCCCACCTCTTTACCGGTATCTTCCCACCAGCCTTTGTAATCACTGTACTGCTCTAGGTTAACTAACTTGGCACCACCCCAAATGCGCTCCGCCTCTGGATTCGCCAGTGTAATGCGGCCATTTTGATCTGCAATCCACAAACCTACCGGAATAGTTTCAATCACCTTACGCAGAATGTATTCACTTTTTTCCAGAGCTTTCTGCATTTGTTTGCGCTCTGTAATATCAATACTGACACCAACAATTTTATTAGGTCTGTTTTGAGCGTCATACAGCAGTTTCGCTCTCGAAATAAACCAGCGTTCTTCTTCACCGCTGGTCTGGGGTAAATTAAAATCCCATTCCTTTGCCAATGTGTTATCGCTAAACCTTTGAATCAACTCAGCAAGACCAAGCGCTTCAAATGGCAACAGATATGGGCGTACTTTTGTTATTGGCAAGCCAAAAACCTGTTCAATGTTGGGTGAGCCCGTAAGCTCATTTGTCAGCACATTCCATTCCCAGGTAGCGATGCCGGCCATGTCCTGAGCCAGATTCATGCGCGCTTCGTTCTCCATAATTCTGCCAAGATACTCGCGCCGCTCATTAGCAATACTCTCATTGCTGCTGACACTTTCCCTGAGCTCTTCAATCGCTTCATCTCCATAGCGCAGCCATATCCAGTTAACCTCTAGAAAGTTTGCCAGCGCCCTCAGGTTGTCATAATCAATCTCGCCGCCGCGCGTCCACCTGTGTATTGATGGCACAGATTTACCTACTGCAGTAGCCACTTGCGCCAGAGTCAGTTGCTTTTGCTTGAGCAAAGAAGTGAGGCGGTCTGAAAAGTCGAGTCTGCTATTACTTTTTGGCATATCTACAAAACCTAATAGTTAATGATCAGATTAATTATAAGTTCAAATTACTCCCTAAGTACTTAAATTTACACATTATTACTTATTAAGTAAAAAATACTTTGATTATTTTAACTTATTAAGTAATTTATTACTTTACAACTAATAATTTTAGTTGTATAAA
>DATCVB010000050.1:0-12189 GCA_036567185.1 Methylotenera sp. | reverse complement strand
GCTGAAGATTCTACAGAAGCTGGAAGATGACGGTTACATCAAGCGTGTGTCGGATAGTCAAGCAGAACCAGATTGGTTAAAGGACGTCAGCAGTTATGCCATTAATGCAAATAATAATTACAGCATTGCCGTGGAGGAAATTGATGCTACGGAGCTGAATTTTGATGATGCAACTTTTACTAGCGAAATTGTCACTGAAATAAAAGATCTCAAACAAGACGCACAGCCACCAGAGGCTGAAATTGCTGTTGAACCAGATGTAGCGCGCAGGGCTCAGGAGGTTATAGAAATAAAAGCCAAGCGTGAGGCTGAACGTAAAGCAAAAGCCGAGGCTGCAGAAAAGGCTATGCTTGAAGCTGCCGAGCAAGCAAAGCGTATCGCCGAAGCCGCGGCAAAAGCACAAGAGGAAGTTGAGCGCATAGAACGTGAAAAGGCAGAAGCCACGTCCAAGGCGAAAGCCGAAGAGGAGGCACGTTTGCAGGCGGAGGCCGAGCGCAAGGCCAAAGCAGAGGCAGAGGAACAAGCGCGCATAGAAGCTGAGCGTAATGCGCAAGCTGAAGCTGCAGAGAAGGCCAGATTGGAAGCGGAACGTATCGCCCGCGAGCAGGCTGAAGAGCAAGCTAGAATAGAACTTGAACGTAAAGCTCAGGAAGCGTTAGCGGCAAAAGCCAAACAGGAAGATGAAGAAAGAGCTCGCCTAGAAGCTGAGCGTCTTGAGCGCGAAAAGGTTGAAGCGATTGCTAAGGCTGAAGCCGAAGAGGAAGCACGTTTGCAGGCCGAGGCCGAGCATAAAGCGCAAGCTGAAGCGGCTGAGAAGGCCAGAATTGAGGCTGAACGTATTGCCCTTGAAGCAGCTGAAGAAAAAGCACGGTTAGAAACAGAGCGCATTGAACGTGAAAAAGCTGAAGCGATTGCCAAGGCCAAAGCCGAAGAAGAGGCGCGTTTGCAGGCAGAGGCCGAGGAGCAAGCACGTGTCGAGGCTGAACTTAAAGCGCAGGCAGAAGCAGCAGAACAAGCCAGACTGGAGCAGGAACGTATCGCCCGCGAAGCGGCTGAAGAAGAGGCCAGAATTGAGCGTGAACGCATCGCCCAGGAAGAGTTGGCAGCAAAGCCAAACTGGAAGCTGAAGAACAGGCACGTTTAGAAGCAGAACGCATAGCGCGTGAAAAGGCAGAAGCGATTGCCAAGGCTGAAGCCGAAGAGGAAGCACGTTTGCAGGCCGAGGCCGAGTGCCAGGCTAGAGCAGAGGCTGAAGAAAAAGCACGCGTAGAAGCAGAGCGTATCGCACAAGTCGCAGCAGCAGAGCAAAAGCTGCGTGAAGCGGAACGTGTGGCCCGTGAGGAAGAAAGAGCGCGGCGTGAAGCAGAGGAAAAAGAACGCCTGGAAGCTGAAAAATTAGCGCGCGAGGAAGCAAAGCGCCTCGCCAAAGAAGAAAAAGCAGCCAAGGCTAAGCTTAAGGCTGAAGAAAAAGCGCGTGCCAGAGCGCTGCGCGAACCAGGCATGCTCGATAAGTTGAGCTTCAACAAATTGCTCAAGCCGATGTTAATTGCTATCCCGGCGGTGCTTGTTGTTGTAGTCGGCTTAATCCATGTGATGAATCTTTCCATGCTGATTGGACCCGTCGAGAAGTTGGCAACAGACAGCCTAGGTGAACCAGTCAAAGTGCAGGAAGTGCATGCATCGTTGTTTCCGCCACATTTGATGCTTTCGGGCGTTGCAGTCGGTAGCAATGCAGATATCAAAATTGGTAGCGTGAATATCGTGTCTGCTGTTTCAATGTTGTTCAATGATGTAAAAGACATTAAATCGCTTGATATCACCGGTGCCACACTTACGCCAGCCGACTTTGCTAGACACGCGCAATGGGTCAATAATGTAGCAAAATCCGGTAAACTCAAGATTGAGAAGATTACTTTAAAGCAAATATCGTTCAAGGTTTCAGATCTGGAGCCTGAGGCTTTTAACGGTAAGGTTGCGCTTACTTCAACCGGAGCGCTTAGTAATGTTGAACTGGTGAATGCTGGTGGCAATCTCACGCTGCTGCTTACTCCGCAGAATGGCAGCGCTGCCGTTACGCTGACTGCCAGTGATTGGCAGCCTCCGATATTTAAACGATTGGCTTTTGATGAAGTAACGGCCACAGGCGTTATTAGCCAGAATCAGCTCAGCTTTAGCCAGATAGAAGCCAAGGCATTTGGCGGTACAATTAAAGCGCAAGGTGAACTCAGCTGGGACGGACGTTTGAGCACATCAGGCAATTTTGAGCTGATAAAAATGACATTGCCGCGCGTCCTGTCAGCCTATGACAGCAGTGCGTCTATAGAAGGCAGCCTCAACGCCACGGGCGTGTTTATAAGTAATGCTAATCAGGCTTCAGCGCTGGCACAAGCTGCAGAAGTCGATGCCAGTTTTGAAGTGCTTGCGGGCAAAGTCAATGGTATTGCGCTGTCACATACGCTGGTGGCCGGGCCCGCCAGCAAGCCGTCGCCGGATGCTGACTTTACCCGATTTGATACGCTGACTGGCAATCTGCAATTCAAGGATAGCCAATTTAAGTATAAACAATTTGCACTCAAAACCGAGCAGTTCCGTGCACGAGGCAATTTTAATATTGAGTCTGATCAGACTGTATCTGGAAAAGTCAGTGCTGAGTTGACTTCAGCATCGCAACGCCGGCAGGGCAACTTCACTATCAGCGGCCAACTTGCGGACGTTAAATTTAAATAATACGCTATGGCAGAAGCCCGTTTTTATATAGCGCGATTTTTTTGTGTGAGGCTTGAATTTCAGGCAACTACTACTTAGGTGTAAATTGCTTAAAGCGGGGCTCTTCTATAAAATCTCGTGTTACAGCATTTAAGCGTAACAGCTTAATTATCAGATTTATTTTATTCACAATTCTACATTTCTAATTCTCAAGGATTTCTCATGTCAAAAATCATTTTCAAAGCGGGCGAAGCTACCGTATACAGTGAAGGTAAAGACGTAACAGCAGCAATGCCTGAAATTTTAATCGGCGCAGTTGACGGCCCAGTAGGCCAGGCATTTGCCAACTTGATGGCACAAAGCAAAGGCCACACTGCAATGTTTGCGGTGCGTGATATTAATCAGTTAGTCCGTCCAGTTTGTATGACCGTGCCAAAAGTAACTTTAAAAGGCAGCACAGATGTAAGCTTATTCGGTGGTGTAGTGCAAGCGGCGACAGCAGATGCGATTCTGGACTGCGTAATCGAAGGCATTATCCCTAAAGAACAAGCGAATGACTTGTGCATTATCAGCCTGGTGTGGATTGACCCAGGTTGTATCGCACTGGAAAAAGAAGGTAAATTAGACAAAGCCGACATGTACAAAAACAACTACGAAGCTACTAAACTGGCGATTAAACGTGCATTGAATGACGAGCCAACGATCGATGAGTTGATTGCAAACCGTCATAAGATCAAACACTGCATGTGGGAAGATTCTTGGGATCAAAAGTAAATTTAATTCCACATTAAGCCGATACTTTGTCAACTTCGGCTTGCCGTGCTAAAGCACTGTCTGCACCTTGTTTTCGCGTCTCGGTCTTAATGTGAAAGTAAATTAAAAAATCAATTTAATGGGCGCATAGCTTTGTTGCGCGGTACTCGAAATCCTCATGTACTTCATGTACATTCCGGTTTCTGCGTTCCGTGCGCCTCGCTCTGCATCCCATAAAGTTGATTTCCAGCTTTCTAGCAATTTCATCAATATATTACACAATATGATAAATATCGTCATACCGGCGAAAGCCGGTATCCAGTGGTGCGCAAAGCGCACCTTGTTTTTTAGCTGGGTTCCGTGTCAGATCGTAAAGGTCTTGTCCGTGGAATATATGTGCTTAAGCGCATTATTTCACACTTGACTTGCCGCCTCAGCGGCTTAGTCAAGTGGGGAAGCCAAACACTGGCTCACACGCCAAAGTACGGAATGACGGTTTAGTGTAATTACTTGTTAATTAGTATAAAGCCAGTTCCAAGTAAACAATAAAAAAGCGGCTAGAAATTAGCCGCTTTTTTATTGCTCAAACATTTTTAATCTTTGTGTACAGACTCACGTATGTTACGCACCAGTTGAAATACAGACCAGCTGGTTTGCAGCAGCGCTGAGAAGCGCGCTACGTGGAGCCTGCTGATCAATATCCCAGTCAATGTGCTTATGCCTGTCATGAGCACGGGGTAGCGTTTAAAGTAACGCACTACCTCTAGGCCACGGCCTGCAATTACCAGCGGTTTGCGTAACGGCTGCATACTCTGAGCCAATACCACACGTTGTGATGCTGCTTTATCAATCAATTCTTGCCTACGTATAGCAAGCGCTGCTAATTTTTCATTCATTACCAACTCCTGCCTGCTTAAGGGTTCGTGTCAATTTCCTGATGGTCTTTGATCAGTTCAGCAAGGCTTGCTTCAAACATGCGCGGCATCGATTTCAATTTGCTTACCACTATTGCACCTAATATCGTACCCGTGATCAGGAACAGCCCGGTAAGTGAACCCAGTACCAGTAATCGGTGCGTATCCCAGAACACTACTACTACCAGAATTGTAAGCA
Source organism: Methylotenera sp. (assembly GCA_036567185.1). GTDB lineage: Bacteria > Pseudomonadota > Gammaproteobacteria > Burkholderiales > Methylophilaceae > Methylotenera. Next base: position 7,617 of record DATCVB010000050.1, on the reverse strand, counting down.
GTACCGCACCGAAGCAGAGGCTGAACAGCGAAACAAAGGCCAGTGCCAGCAATGAAATGAAGCGCTCGCGCCCTTCTTCCAGATCAGTGCTGATCAGCTCAAGGCGCGTATGCACAATCGCAATGAGTGTTACGGTCAGGTTTTTCAGAGAGTTGAGTAAACCCTCCGCCGGTTGGTTAGGAGTGTCAGCCATTGCAGCCTAGCGCCTGCCGATGAGTAAGCCGACCACCAAGCCAACACCTGCGGCAATGCCAACTGCATGCCATGGTTTTTCGTGTACATAATCATCAGTTGCCTGTGCTGCAATTTTGCCTTTTTCAACTAGGGCATCCTGAGCTTCGTTTAATTTTACTTTAGCCACTGCCAGTGACTCTTCTGCTTTGGCGCGTAAATTGACAACGGCTTCACCACCCTGGTTGGCTGTAGCTCTGATAAGCGCCTCAGCATCAGCAATCACAACTTTGAAATCGCTGATCAATTGCTCTTTAGTTACCGTAGTGCTTTGAATGTTATTACTCATTGAAATTCTCCTTTTTATTAGTCATGGCAATCTTCAATATGACAATTGTCTGATAACTTAATTCCGTTTTATATTAATTCACTGATTAGCAGTTGCTGATTTATTCAGTCATCATGAATGGCGAAGTAACGCGACAATCTATAAGTTATTGATAGTATAAATCACTGGATTGCTTAATCTCTGTTCGCAATCGCACATTCAGAATAAATCAATGTTTCAATTACTATGCTACGCCTAGCAAACTGATTGGGCAAGGCAATGATTGCTTCAGTTGATGCAGGTCAAACGGCAGGTTCAGGAGTTTAGATTGAGCAAGGACTGCAGTATTTTGCGTACTGGTGTAGGAATGGCAGCGCCGATGGCGTCTTCAATGCTGAGCCATATCTGGCCAGCTTCACGCACTTCTGAATGTTGCTTTATAACCTCCAGCGGTTGCGGCGTAATGTGTAATTTAAAGTGTGTGAATGCATGGCTTAGTTGAGGCAGTGGCTTTTGCAGCTGTACAGCCATGCCGAACCGCTGTTGTACAATGGCGCTATAATCATCACTGCTTTCCTGTTCCGGGAAACTCCATAACCCGCCCCAAATGCCGCTAGGAGGACGTTTTTCTAGCATCACATGATCTCCCTGCAGCAGAATCAGCATCGTAGTATATTTTTCAGGGATAGTTTTGCGTGGTTTTGGGGTAGGCAGCTGGCTGACGCGCTGCTGCTGATATGCATGACAGCTACTTACCAGTGGGCATTGCAGGCATTGCGGCTTGCTTCTGCTGCATAGGGTAGCGCCCAAGTCCATCAGGCCTTGGGTGTAAGCGACCATATCGGTTTTTGGCAGCAGACCCTCGGCCAGTGACCACAGTTCTTTTTCAACTTTTGGTGTGCCCGGCCAGCCTTCAACTGCAAAATGCCGTGCTAATACGCGCTTTACATTGCCATCGAGTATCGTCTGCACTTGATCAAAGGCAAATGAGGCAATAGCGGCTGCGGTGGAGCGTCCAATCCCGGGTAGGCTCTGAATCTTATCAAAGTCTTGCGGAAACGCGCCGCCATGGTCATCCATGATGGTTTGCGCCGCATTGTGCAGGTTACGCGCTCTTGAGTAATAACCTAAGCCGCTCCAGTGTTGCAGCACTTCATCCTGTGTTGCTTCTGCAAGTGCCGCGATAGTCGGAAAACGCTGCATGAATTTACTGTAATAACCAATTACGGCAGTAACCTGAGTTTGCTGCAGCATGATTTCAGACACCCAGATAGCGTAAGGGTCGGTGGTATTCTGCCAGGGAAGATCGTGGCGACCGTGTTGCTTTTGCCAAAGGATGAGGCGGCCTGAGAAATCAGTCATAGGTTATTTATATGATCTTTGATACGATGTAAATTGATTAAATTTTTAGGATTTCAGATGAAACATACATTAGTAATGGCTGCCGCATTTATGGCGTTAAGTGGATGCATACTTGTCCCGGCCCACCCTCACGGCCCTGGCAATAGTGATGGCGCACCAGGTCAAAACAGGGCTTGCGGCGAAGGCCCGGGTAATAGCGGCTCGGCTCCAGGCCAAGTCAAAAAGAACTGCTACTAACTTGTTTGTTAGCGGCAGTTGGCTATGAGCGCTTTGTTTAAAACTTAAACAGTTTCTTTAGTTCTTCTGCCGCTTTTTCTTTGGCAGCATCTCCTGTCGATTTAGGTGCTTCAGCCGGAGCAGGGGCAGTATTAGTAGCCCCATCGGTTGTGGCCGGAGCGCTAGCTGGGTCTGCTGGTTTTTTCTTACCTAGCAAGCTCTCCAGTGCTTTTGTTTTATCACCGTCACCGAGCAGCTCTTTAACAGCAGTACCCTTTTCGCCACCCACTTTATCCAGCAGGTTGGATTTAGCCATAGCCGCACCAATCGCTGCAAAGTCCATGCCGTATTTAGGCGCAGAGAAAGTGCCGGTGATTTTTACCGGGATGCTCAAACCGGCTAAAGAATCCAGTTCAGCGCCGCCTTGGCCTTTCAATGATTTAACGATAGTTGGTTTAGCCAGATAATTGATGGTTTCATTGCCGATATCAATATCACCGCGGCTATCCCCTTTTGCCAGACGCAGGATCGGCGCCTTCATGCTCAGGTCTTCATTGTGGGCTACGCCATTTTTAATATCGAAAGTTGCACTGAGTTCGCTGAAGTCTGTTTTTTTCTTCTCGTCTGCACCTATGCTGCTTTTATCCTGAAACAAGGCTACCTTGGATTTCATGTCGCGCAGCGTGCCGGGAATATCAATCCCTTTGATGGCGCCATCAGCAAGGTTGACTGTAGATTTACCAGCTAATGCTCTTTTAAGCGCGCTTACAGTGTTGCCGGATGTGGTTACATCGACATTCAGAGTGCCTTTTCCTTCCAGCATGTCATTGTTAATGGCATCTACCAGCAATGGGCCTATCGCAATATTTTTCATGCTCTGTTTAAAAGTGATGCTGGGGGTACTGCGCGCATCTACTTTCAGCAGGCCATCCATGCTACCTTGATACAGGTTAGCAGCGAATGGAGATACTGTTGCGATGCCGTCTGCCGCTTTCAGGCCGATATTCACATTTTGTGTTTTAACATTGGCAAGTTTCAGCCAGCCGATTTTCGCTTCGCCGCTGGCATTAAGCTTTTTTAGCGCACTCAGATCAATCGGGGTATCGCTGGAACTCTTGGCAGCAGGCTGATCGCTTTTGGTAATGTATTTATCAGCGTCCAGTTTATCAATGTTCAGGTTGAAGCTGTAAATCGGGTCGTGAAAGCGTGTGATGCCTATATTGGCATTCACCTGACTATCATCAACCTTTGCTGCCAGCGGGTTCAGGCTCAGTTTCTGGCCATCGGCTTTTAAGTCAATACGCACGTTTGAGGCTTTGGTTTTACCATACTTGAGGTTGCCGATACGCAGCGAGCCATCTGCATTCAGTGCTTTCAAGGCACTTAAATCCAGCGGTTTATCATCACCTTTGGCAGCTTTGCCTGAAGAGCCGCCGTCACTAGCGCCGACATAGCGGTCAGCATCAATCTGGTCAATATCGACATCAAAGGTGTATAGCGGTTTGGCAAAATGGCTGATGCCGAAGTTACCTTTAATGTTGCTGTCATCAAGCTTAACGTTAAGGCCAGATAAAGTCAGTTTTTCACCATCGGCTTTCACATTCACATTAAGGCCGGATAAACGGTATTTGTCATAGATTAAATTGCCGATGTTGATCTTGCCATCCAGCAGGATATTTTTTAATGCAGATAAATCTGCCGGCTTGCTGCTGGCAGGCTCGGCTTTCTTGGCCTTGCCGCTACCCAGTAGTTTATTTAAATCCAGCGTGTCAGCATTGATATTGAATTTGACGTTCGGCTTTTTAAAGCTGTTAACGGCAACATCGCCGTTGAGCTTGGTGGCATCTACATTCAGGTTAAATTTACTGTTCACTTGTTCCTGTTTTGCGTCTGCATGCAGGCTGAGTGCAAAGCCAACTTTTGCCGCGCCGTTAGGGATTGCCGGGTCTTTAATGTCAACATTACCGGCCAGTTTGGGCAGATCGAAAATCAGGTTCTCTAGGTTGCCCTGAAATGGAGATGAAAACTTGCCTTCAATGGAACGTGCGCCCTGCTTGCCGGAAATATCGCCGCTGATGCCGCTGCTTTGTAACGCCTTAGGTGAGCCTTTGATATCGGCCAATACCAGATTCGCTTTTAAGGTGTCGCCGGCTTTGTCCTGCGTCAGGTTTGCAGTGACTTGTTTACCGGTCACTTCATCTTTTTTCGCAATCAACTCAGGTGCGTTCAAGTCCAGCGTGATTTTTGCACCGCTGAACTGGCCACTTAGGGCGAGTTTCAGGCTATCAACCAGAAATTCACGCGTTTCAGGCTTAGCGTCAATATCACCGCTGGCGGTAATAGATACCGCTTTGCCGCCTAGCAAGTCACCGGTGATAGTGGCGTCCAGACCTTTGGCAAAAAAGTGCTTGTTTTCCGGGTCGGCCAGAAAATTACCTTTTACTTTCACATCGGCGGCAACGGCTGGCTGGTTGGCTTTAATGCTGAAATCGGTGGTTAAATCAATCGGCTCTGCCAGGGCAATATGACCCGACGTTAAATTGAATTTTGATAGCGCATATTGCGCGCCGCTACCTTCATCTGTGTAGGCCACGGCGGAATTTGTAACTTTAACGCCGTCTACATCAAATTTAATCTCTTCTGATTCTTCTTCCTTGCTCAGCAAGTCATCAAAGTTGGTCGTGCCATCCTTGTATTTAATGATGTTGGCTTTTGCGCCGTCAATGTAAATAGTGTCAACTACCAGCTGTTTTTTTAACAAGGGCAATACTGCCAGCGCTACCTGCGCGCTTTGGATAGAAGCAAACTCTTTGTCGGATTTATGTTCGGAAATAGAGACCTTGCCCAGATTGGCACCGATCTTGGGCCAGAACGCGAGCTTGATATCGCCTTCAATATTCAGGGTGCGCTCTTTTTTGTCTTTCACCATCTTGACCACGAGCGGTTTGTAATCGTTCGGGTTAAATGTTGTAGCAATAACTGCGGCTACTAATATCAATAAGGCAACAACGCCGCCTATGCCAAATAAGCTATATTTAAGTAGTTTTTTCATAGTGCACCCATCATTCAGGATAGTTATTTAAGCAGCTTATATTTTACTGCTACTTTTTAAATTTAGGAAAAGTTGTCAGGTGGTTAGCGTTATTTTTGCCTATTTAAAGTACCAAATTACAATGATACCCAATGCGATACGATACCAGGCAAATACCCTAAAGCTATGGCTCGCAACAAAGCGTAGCAAGAACTTGATAGCGATTAGCGCTGAAACGAATGCCGTGATAAAACCGACTGCAAACATCGCCAAGTCATCGATGGAAAGCAGCTGCCAGTTTTTGAGCAGGTCATAACCAGTCGCGGCAAACATGATAGGAATGGCTAAAAAGAATGAAAATTCGGTAGCTGTGTGGCGACTGAGACCAAATAGCATGCCGCCTAGAATCGTAGCGCCGGAGCGTGACACGCCAGGGATAAGTGCGACCGCTTGAGCAAAGCCTATTTGCCATGCCTGTTTGCGGGATATGTCGTCGATAGAGACCGTTTTAGCTTTAAGTGGCATCTTTTCAATCAGTAAAATTGCCAAGCCACCTAGTATCAGCGCAATGGCGACTGTAATCGGCGTAAATAAGTATTCTTTGATCTTGTCATGAAAAACCAGCCCCATCAGAGCCGCTGGCAAGAATGCAATAAGCACGTTCAGTGAAAAATTCTGTGCTTTGGTTTGATGGGTAATGTGCATCACGGTATTCACGAGCTTGCGGCGGTATTCCCAGCATACCGCCAATATTGCCGCCAGCTGGATCACAATATCGAAGACCTTGGCTTTGTCGTCATTGAAATTCAGCAAGTCACCGACGATAATCAAGTGACCGGTACTGCTGATAGGCAGGAATTCAGTCGCCCCCTCAACCAGGCCTTGAATAAATGCTTTTAAAAGTAAAATAAAATCCATATGTTGTGCTCTATTATTTTTGTAGTTCTAGCTAACTAAAAACGGGCTTGTTGGCCCGTTTTTTGATAACTCTGGATTTATTTAAGCATACCCAGCAGCGTAGCCATCAGGTTACCGGAATCTTTATTGATTTCGCCGTCTGGCGTCATTCGGTCTACCACCTGTGGCAAGTATTCGGCAATTTTCGCACTGATTTCATTGCTGCTAATACCCAGTTTATCAGCAGCAGCTGTAATTGTTGAGCTACCTAACACCTGTGTAATTTGATCCGCTGAAATTTGCTGGTTTGCACCAGTACCAACCCATGAAGCTACTTGACTGGAAAAACCTGCTGCCTTGAATTTTTCCAGCACGCCCGGCAGCCCACCATTCTGATTGAACAAGTCTATCGCCACCTGCGCAATAGCGCCCTTTTCGCCACCAAATTTACCCAGCATGTTGCCGGCCAAGCTATCAAACAATCCCATAGTAACAACTCCTGTTAAATTAAAGTTAGTTAAAAACGCTCTTCTGGGCGCAGATAGCGCCATTGACCAACTGGTAACTTACCCAGTGTAACACTGCCGATACGGATACGTTTCAAGCCAATTACTTGCAGGCCTACCATCTCGCACATGCGGCGGATCTGGCGTTTTTTGCCTTCACGCAATACAAAACGTAACTGGTCTTCATTCTGCCAGCTCACCTTTGCGGGCTTAAGTTTTTCGCCATCGAGGCTCAAGCCGAAATTAAGCTGTTTCATACCGGCATCTGTTAGCTCGCCGGTGACACGTACTAGATATTCTTTCTCTACTGTCGAGTCTTCACCGATCAAATGGCGAGCTACACGGCCATCCTGAGTGAGCACTAACATTCCGGTAGAGTCAATATCCAAGCGCCCTGCTGGAGCTAATCCACGCAGCATGCCGCGATGGAATTGCTTAGGGTTGTGTTTGTGCAATTCAGGGTCTTCCGGCCACTGGTTGTCCGGATGCACGAGTACGATTGCCGGCTCATAGCCATCTTCCGCTTGCCCGCTCACATAACCCACAGGCTTATGCAGAATGATCGTCACGTTTTCAGCCTGATGTTCGTGCGCGTAGCTGCTGATGATGATTTCAGCATCCGGGTCAATGCGCGTACCCAGTGTTTCGATAATCTCGCCATTCACTTTCACCCAGCCGTTGGCAATCCACTCATCGGCTTCACGGCGTGAGCAAAGGCCACGCTCAGCCATCACTTTTGATAAGCGCGGCTGGTCAGGTTGACTGGCGTTCGCTCTGGCAGCAAATGCTTCTTTATTAGAGCGGCTTTTATCAAACTCACTGGCGACAAAACCATCGCGCACCTTACCGCCACGGCGTGGCGGGTTGCGATAAGCACCTTCACGGTCTGCTTTATCGCGGCTGGTACTTTCATTGCGACGCGCATCTACCTGCATGGCACGCGGTGCAGGTGCACGGCTATCCGGCGCCGGCTGCTGCCTTGCAGTCGTAGATGGCTGCTCGCGCAAACCACCATCGTGACGATGATTACGCTGACGCGCCGGATCTTGTTTCTGTTCTGCAGGTGCGCTCTGTTCGCGGCGTTGTGGCTCACGAGGTTGCTGTGC
>DATCVB010000049.1:0-8855 GCA_036567185.1 Methylotenera sp. | reverse complement strand
AAGTCGATTTTAGTGAAACTCAGCAATGAGGCAAACTCAGCGCTCATGCCTTGCGAGTAAAATGAGTGATTACTTACATTTACTTAAGTTACAGATTCTTAAGTAAATTTTAGCAACATGCGCTATTGTACGCTACAAACGTAAGCTATTACGAACCTATTTTCAGCAATGCAGAATTAAGCGGTTTGTTAAAGATTGACATACATCTACCAATCACGCCTGATCACCAGGCTTCTGGAATTACTGGCTGGTACAGATCTTTGTGTATAGATACCTAACACTCTAATAAGGTGTCATTAATTAGGTTTAATTGCCACCTTCAGCACACCGTCACGCTGATTAGCAAAAAGCTCATATGCCGCTGCGATGTCATTCAGGTGATATTGATGCGTCACCATTCTACCAAGATCTACCCGGCCTGACTCCAGTATGCTCATTAAGCGACGCATACGTTCTTTACCGCCCGGGCATAATGCCGTGATAATTTTATGGTCACCCAAGCCGGCGGCAAAAGCCGATAAAGGGATTGCAAGATCGCTGGAATAAACACCGAGGCTTGAAAGTGTGCCGCCGGGTTTTAATACGCGTAATGACGATTCAAAAGTCAATTGCGTACCCAATGCTTCAATAGACGCATCCACACCGCGACCCTTGGTGATTTTCATGATTTCATCAACCACATCACATTGTTTATAGTTAAGGGTGATATCAGCCCCCATGGCCTTTGCGATGCCCAGTCGATGATCATTGCCATCAATGGCAATGATAGTGCTCGCCCCCATTAATCTGGCTCCAGCTGTCGCGCATAAACCAATTGGCCCCTGCGCAAAAACAGCCACAATATCACCGATTTTGATATTGGCATTCTCTGCCCCTCTAAACCCTGTAGACATGATATCCGGGCACATCAACACCTGCTCATCGGTAAGACCATCTGGAATAGGCGCTAAATTAGCTTGTGCATCAGGTACCAGTACATATTCAGCCTGAGTACCATCGATCAGGTTGCCGAAGCGCCAGCCGGCTGTGGCTTTATAGCCATGGCAGCCACACTTGCCGCTTGGAATAAGATAGCTGCCATCTTGTGAAGGGAAACCATCCTGGCTGGAATATGAGGTAAAGCTAGGGCAAATAGCACCTGCGATGACGCGTTGACCTTCTTTATAACCCTGCACCGCACTGCCAAGTTTTTCAATAACACCTACCGGCTCATGTCCAACGGTAAGACCTTTGGCTACTGGATACTCCCCTTTGAGAATATGCACATCGGTACCGCAGATCGTGGTAGTGGTTATGCGTATCAAAGCATCATTCGGCCCTACGTCTGGTATCGGTTTGTCAGCCAGTTCAATGCGGCCTGGTTCAACAAATATGGCGGCTCTCATCATGCTAGACATATGTTATTCCTTATTATTCAGTTCACTTACGTTTTAGCTGCATTCTGCTATTCGGCTTTACCATTAATTTAACGCAATATGCATTGAATTAACGGTTTAATAAAAACTTGATTCATTCTAATCAGCACATATTTAATTTGAATGACATTTAAATACACCATATTGAAATTTTCAGCACCTATGATGATTTTCACCCAAATAAGCAAAGATGCAAGTTAGACTTACCCATCAGCATAGACAGTCACAAATTGATAAGTAGGTTTTTAATCTTTAATCACTTCATCACGTTGATGTTATCTCAGGCTTGCATTAAAGGTTTGAAGCATATCTTTAAGTGACATCAGGTATTGATTAAGTGGTTTTCACGGCTGGTAATAAACGTTCATACTCTTTCTTCACTGCTGCATAACATTCACAGGCACGGCTCTCAAGGTCGGTGCGATTGATCACTGTGATCTGTCCACGTGTGTAGGTAATCAAGCCCTCTTTCTGCAAACCGCTTGCAGCGATGTTCACACTTTCACGTGTCACACCCAGAAGTTTTGCAATAAGTCCCTGAGTGATTTCCAGCTTATTTTCATGTAGCCGATCTACACTCATTAGCAGCCAGCGACATAACTGCTGATCAAGCGAATGATGCTGGTTGCATACTGCAGTTTGGGATGTTTGGGCAATCAGTGCCTGCGTGTAAAGTAATGCAATATTCTGCAGCTTGCCACCCAGCGCAAATTCGCGCTTCATGACTTTACGGCTAAGCCGGTAAGCATGACCTGCTGACTGTACCTCCGTGCTGCTAGGCATGCTCTCACCACCCATATAAATCGAGATACCTATCATGCCTTCATTACCTACAATTGCAATCTCACTTGAAGCGCCATTTTCCAAGTTATATATCAGTGAAATAATGCCGCTCGTAAGGAAGTAAAGATATTTAACATGATCGCCCGCTTGCGAGATTGTCGACCCTGCCGGCAGGTTAATGTACTCAAGCTCTGGCAATATGCGGGCATAATCAATGGCGGGTAAGGATGCCAGAATGAGGTTCTGACGCGGGTCATGTAATTTTTCTACTGTATTCGACATCTTTGAATTAATTTCTAATCTTTAATACGGCTAAGGTTAAGCATGGTGCTGTTTAACCTTGGCAACCAGCAGATGTGCAAAACCTCCATTGTTTAAAATGAAGGTTTCGCGGCATCACCCAATATTGATAGGATTGCTTTTCAACACCTAGAATTTCACGTTTGCAATCAGAGACACCTGATGTGATGAGTAATCGCTATCATTCCATTTATAGTCATACAAGCCTTTAACAGACCAGGAGTTTGTATCGCAATTGCAATACATCATAGTGAAACCTGCACCTACATTGTATAAGTCACGATCTTGTTTGATGCCTTGTGTTTTGAATGAAGAACCGCCACCCGCAAACAAGGCTTCTTGCTCCATGGTCGTTGAGTTGAAATCATGCAGCCATTTTGCATGTATTTCAGGTGACACTGCACCAGTAGTAGTTTGAATCACGCGCTCTAATTTCACACCCAAACTTGACTGTACAAAGTCATAATTTTGGTCATCTACACGCAGATTGAGGTCACCACCGCCTTTTTCATTGTAGCTGTCTACGCTGATATGTGATGCTTTTAATGAAGCCAATGGGGTAATCGTGGTCTGGTTCAAGTAAAAGTGTTTACCAATCGCTACAAGACCCGTATATTGCTGGCCGCTGAAATCTGCATTGATTTTACGATTGATCCCCGGAAATTGAACAAAGCGGTTGCCATCATATTTATCTACGCCGGCAGTTAAAGCAGCTTGCACAAACCATGGTTGCGGTGCGTATTCAAAATACGCGGTTGCCTGATAAGAGTCTACCCTGGTTCTTGCCGGTGAATCGTTATCGTAAATATGTGTATTAATGTAGCCACCACCCAAACCTGCACGAGAATAATTGCCAAGCGGTACATCATAGCCCAGCATAAAACCGACAGCTTCAGTCTCATAGCCGCTCATGCTGTTTCTGCCATCCTGATTGCCTACCTTACCAATTGCTTTGCCCCACAGATTATTGTGTTGCTTGGTACCTGTACACTCACGCGCCTTTTGTTCTGTACGTGGCTTGTTTGGGTCACAGGCGGTGTCGCAGCAGTAGGCTTGAACTTCATCCATGCGCGCCATCAATTGATCTTCAAACATACTTGTTGCTTGCCCGGCGATCCAGGGTGCTGCCAGATTGGTGTTACCTGGGGCAAGTTGTGTAAGTGCATTATTGATTGCTGCAGCGCTAGGCAATACGGCGATAGCATCTTGAATGACTCTTATATCAGTACCAATAGGGGCATTGATATCCAATACCGGGGCTACCGCCAAGGCACCCGGTGCTGTAACTAATGTTGCCAGAGGAGCGACGCCTGCAAGTTGTATATTTACGTTACCAAGGCTTGTTGGTAACCCGGAGAATGTATATCGCGGGTTATTGTTAATCACAGAAACCACAGCATTATCAGTGCCTGAAGGTGAGGATACGATGTTATAAACCGTGCCGTTCGTTAGTGCACCGGTGACCGTTGGAATTACTGTAATGCCACCGGCATTGATCGCTGAGTTACCGGTTAAAACGATTCTGCCAAATACAGCATCACTCGCTAGCGTAGTGGATATAGTACCCGCTGCATTAGTCGTTAATGCCCCGTCGATGCTTAAGGTATTCATTCCTAGATTAAATTGCTGTGCTTGGACCGCACCGATGACAGAAGCGTCGCCGCCAACCAGATTAATTTGTTTTAAGCCATTTGCGCCGCCAATAGCACCAATAACGCTACTACCACCATTCAATGTCAAAGTACCCATGTTAGCGGTATCGGTCGTAAGCGCACTATTAAACAATTGATTCGCACCAATATTTATAAAACCATCTCCAGCAAAGTTAGAACTTGCCGCAACAATTCCAGGGTTGACACTACCATTAAAATTAACGGTACCGCTGCCACTTAAATTAAACTGTGTCGTAAAAACATTGCCATTAAAATTCGTTGTTGTCGCATTTGCGCCTGCTGTAATATTTATAAACCTGACTGAACTAGTGCCAGTAAACCCGGTGATGCTTGAATTACCAACAAACAGAATACTCGCTACATTATTAATATTACTGGTAATACCTCCGCCCACATCATTAAGCGTGTTAACGTTAATATCAGGATTAATGGTCAGGAGTCCTGCTCCCGCAGTATCAATGCCGGTTGCCTGCCCTACACTATCATCAGGAGAAACACCGAAGATATACGGAAGTGCAACACTTTCACGCGCTGAAGTGATTGGTGCCCAGGCAGTTAATGCCGCCGCTACTGCAGCGGCTATAATTTTTATTCTCATGAAGCTACCCCTAGAGTTTAATTTAAATGAATTCGGTGAAAATGGATGCAACCATCGCATTGTTGATGCAGTTTAGCGGTGTCAATCAAATAACTTTGTTAAGTACTGCACATAACAATTAATTTATTTCTAATATTGATTTAAGCTAACTGTATAAAAGCGAAAAGGACCCAGATTTCTCCGAGTCCTTTTCGCTTTTTCTACCTGATGAAGCTTGAATTAACAAACCGCTACATCTTTTTGCCGCCTGGCCCGGCAAAAAACCAAACAATCATGCCCACAACAGGGAAAAACAGAACGGCAAGTATCCATAATATTTTTTCCGCGCCTGATGCTGAAGACTGAATGATTTTGATGATTGCAAAAATATCTAATATGAGGATAAGCAAACCAATAATTGAATACATTTTCTACTTTCCTTTGCTGATAATAAATCTTATTTATACGCTTCAGAATAACTTCGAATAATGGCTATTCGATAAACCTGGATTTCTGACCGCATTGCTATTATGCAGATAATAGATATGTTCCTATGTTAGACACCGAACATTAAATCCATGCTTAAAAGCGCACAATACCTATTGGTAAAGTTGAGAAAAATATTAATTTCTTTACCGCAAGCCAGAACCTGCTTTATCAATGCATGATATCTAACTAGCTTTACACTCAGGAGTAATAATGGACTTAATCATCAGCCTTATCATCTATCTCGTTGTATTTGGACTTATATGGTGGCTAATCAGCATGCTGCCGTTGCCAGCACCAGTTGCACAAATCGTACGTGTTTTATTTATTATCTTGTTAATTTTAATTATTCTTTCTGTGTTCGGCATCATTCCTGGCGGCTATCTCCCTCCAATTCGCCTGTAATAAAATTTGCCGATGAAGGTGGCTGAGCAGTTACATTTTCAGCGCCTTCGTTTACTCAGTTACAGGCAGCAATGTTGAACATCCGTTACTACCAGGCATTGCTGCTTATTACCTTTCCATTTGATATATTTAATCAGGCGGTCACTTTTCTACCTAGAAATGAATGATTTGATGTCAAGAATGCACACCAGAAGAATCTGGCCATATGCGGTAAGTGGTATTCTTCTAATACTGATCTTATGCTTCTCTATTGGGGAGTGGTTAGGCTGGCCGTTTCTTGCAGAGCCATTAGCACGGAAATTATCTGAAAAAATTGATCGCGAGGTCAGTTTTTCATCTGTGATTTCGCCAGAATCAGCAAATCCAGACATCAAGGCCGTCACGCCATTCCAGATTCGCTTCCTGGGTGGGTTACATATTCAGGCAACGCAAGTAAAAATCGCCGCGCCTTCATGGAGCAAAGCGCCGCATTCATTGCTGGGGCATCATGTTGTCGCTGACTTCCGCTATATTGACCTTTGGCGCGCTTATCGCTCGCAAGGGCTCCACATCAAAAGCTTGAAAGCACAATGGCTGGATCTTGACTTACAAAGACTAGCCAACGGCAATGCCACTTGGAAGATATCACCGACCAACCCAAACAGCCGCTCTCCATCACTCCCCTCGTTTGGCAGTTTTCAGGTTAGAACAGGCGCACTTCACTATCAAGATGCCCTTGCCAACGCGGATATTAAAGCTAAATTTTCATTCACCGCTCCAGAAGACACGCTTATCGCCAGCACAAAAGATGCTGTTAGCAATACAGCCAAAAATACAAAGTTAGCGTCGGCGCCGTCAGTATTAAGAGTTGAAGCCTCCGGCTATTACAAAAAATTACGCATGAAAGCTGAATTATTCTCCTCGGCCTCTTTACCTACCAAGCTTGATAAAACAACTGCAGTGCCGGTGAACTTAACCTTGAATGGCAGTCTGGGCAGAGCCGCGATATCTTTTAAAGGCAGCGCTAAAGATGCACTGCAGCCGGCAAATTTTTCAGGCAGTTTTACACTGAAAGGCCCGTCAATGGCGGCATTGGGAGATCTGGTGGGTGTGACCTTGCCTACCACCTCTGCATTCTCGACCAAAGGCTACATCAATAAGGAGCGTACTACTTGGCATGTCGCGCTGAATAAGCTGGAATTAGGTGCCAGTCACCTTAACGGCACGTTTGTATACGAAAAAGGACGCAAAGTCCCTCTGCTATCCGGGCAACTGAATGGCAGTAAATTTTTACTTACCGATCTGGGGCCGGCATTTGGTTCAGTAGACTCTGAAAAGATCAAAAATAAGGTGTTACCTAGCCGCCCTTTTGATCTTGCTTCTTTGCGTGCCATGGATGCTGACATCATGATCAATGTTAAATATGTTGATCTGAATTCAAAAATGCTGGAACCATTAAGCCCACTGCGCGGCCACCTGCAATTAAAGAGCGGTGTGCTGACCATTCAAGATCTGGATGCCCGCACCGCCAAAGGTATGCTGAACGGAGATTTAAAGCTTGATGGCAGAGGTAAAATCGCTTTATGGAATGCAAACCTGCGCTGGAATGGAGTGCGTCTTGAGAATTGGGTGCGCCAAGTACGTGATGAGGGCTTAGCGCCTTATGTTTCAGGCAAGCTTAACGGCAAAGCAACGCTCAATGGACAAGGCATATCCAGTGCTGAAATGCTCGCAACGATGAAGGGCAGTATTCAAAGTGAATTGCAGGGTGGCGCGATCTCGCACTTACTGATTGAAGCGGCGGGCTTGGATTTAGCGCAATCGCTGGGAGTCATGTTTAAAGGCGATGACTCGCTGCCGTTGCAATGTGCGGTTGCAGACCTGGTAGCCGAAAATGGCGTATTGCGCCCGAGAGTCATGGTGCTTGATACAGAAGATTCTGCATTATGGCTGGATGGTGCAGTATCGCTTGCCAAAGAAACTATCGACTTGCGCGTAGTGGTAATGCCTAAAGATTTTAGTCCAGTCAGCTTAAGGTCACCACTGCATGTGAATGGCACCTTTGCCAATCCGCACACCTCTCTGGAGAAGCGCAATATAGGCTTGAAACTGGCAGGCTCTGTGCTATTGGCCATGATTAACCCATTAGCTGCATTCATCCCGTTGCTAGACAACGGTGACGTGAAAGAGGCGAAAATGCATGCTGCAAACTGCAAGGCATTAATGCAGCATAGCCTGGCTAAACCTAAAAAATAGTCTTCATGCTTTTAATGCATGATTTTATAGCATCACTGCCTGCTGTAATAACTAGCCAGAATTACGCGTAACAGCGACTTAATACGTGGTCAGTACTCGCGACAAAGCTAACTTTAGCCCTCGTTAACGTACTACAGATTCAACGCTATCGAGTGGTTTTGAAATTACTTCGTCCAGCTCAGCCTGCTGTTTTTTAAGCTGCTTTAGGCTCCCGAACGATAAAGCATATTGACGCGTAAACTCTGCACCAAGAAAGAATATCTGCGCCGAGTAGTAAATCCAGAGCAGCAGTGCAATCACTGAGCCGGCAGCACCAAAACTTGAGGCTACAGCGCTGTTGCCTATGTATATGCCGATCAGATATTTGCCGAATATAAACAGGCAAGCCGTCACAATGGAGCCAATCGCAACATCATGCCAGGACAACGGTGCATCAGGCAGCATCTTATAAATAACGGCAAATAAACTGGTAATGACAGAGAATGAAATAAGCGATGACAATATACTGAACATTAATGCCGAACTGCTCCATATGCCACCCGCATAGTGCTCAAGCAGTGTTAAAAGTGAGTTTACCACCAGCGAAATCAACAGCAAAAACGCCAACACTGCCACCAGACCAAAGGACAGCAGGCGTGTTCTGAGCAATATACTCATCGGTGATAGCTTTGATTTGGGCACACCCCATAGTTCGTCCAAGCTACCTTTGAGCTCGGTAAATACGCTGGTCGCCCCAATAAGCAGTAACACAATGGCAACTAAGGTGGCGAGCCAGCCTTCCATCGGGTCTCTAGATGAAGCAATTATTGCTTCTATCGCTATTGCTCCGTTACTGCCTACTGTAATGGTCAAACGAATAAGGACATCAGTTAAGAGGGGTTTTGATGTTTTTCCTCATAGGCTGCCGGCGATAAATTGCCCAAAGTTGAATGGCGCCTGATGCGATTGTAGAACGGCTCAATATAATCAGCAATGTCTTCC
>DATCVB010000048.1:0-11873 GCA_036567185.1 Methylotenera sp. | reverse complement strand
ACTTTAGAACCATTACAGACGAAGAAATTGACACCGCAATGAGAAGACTGAATCACAGACCTAGAAAAAGGCATGGATTTAAATCCCCTCATGAGGTATTTTTAGAACTTACGGGCGTTGCACTTCAAACTTGAATCCGCCCATTTAAAAATGGATCGGCAAAGACGCTTAGCTAAAACACCAGCCAACAAACTTTAACATAAACTCCGTACATAACAGCTTTTGCCCAGACTCAGCATTAAGCGGATTTAACACTGAGGTTTCGTCTAGTTATGCATGCAGAGAATTACTTTGCCTTAGACAGTATTTTAAGTGATTTAGGATTGTTAGGATCACCAACCAGCAACGGCAATGGTTTAAAGTCTGGATTAATCAAACTTTTGTGCGGCTCAAAACCATCAAATTTCAAGCCAGCCAGATCAGCCCAGGTGTGAATAAAATGCGAGGTGCTATAAGGTCGTTCGCGTACACCATCCGTAATCTCAGGCAACTTGGCCTTCCACTCCGGCGTCATCCATAACAAAAAGGGCACAGCATACATCGGCAAGGTCGGGCTAGCCTCATTACGGCCTAGCACATTGTAGCCAGGGGCTTCATAGACATCTTCACCGTGGTCTGAGAAATACACCAGAAAACCATTTTGCTGGCTGGCCTGATATTTTTTAATGATGTTTGCAACAACAAAATCATTGTATAAAACAGCATTGTCATAAGAGTTGATGACTTCAACCTTATCATCATCCAAAACCGGGGCTAAGTTCGAATTGTCTTTAAAATGGATATACTCATCCGGATACCGATATTTATATTTCATGTGCGTGCCGAGCAAATGCAGCACGATAAGTTTGCGCGGTGCAGGATCCTGCAAAGCCTCAGCAAATGGCGCGAGTACATCTCCATCATACTGTCGCGAATTCTGCAGACGTGTATTATTCAAATAAACCTGCTTGTCTGTGTATTTGGAAAACGTCGTCAGCATAGTGTTACGGCGCGTCATGGTCTGCTGATTGGTAATCCAGTAAGATTTATAACCGGCCTGTTTCATCATATTCATAATGGATGGCTTGGTAAGGTATAAGTCCGGATTTTCCTGATCGGCAAAAGTAAGAACTTGCTGCAATGCTTCAATCGTATACGGCCTAGGCCCAATGACTTGCTGAAAAACCAGCAACTCATCTTTCATTGCATCCAGCAACGGCGTAGTTTTACGCGGATAGCCATACAGACTCATATGCTGGCGATTGGTAGACTCGCCGATCACCAGTACTAAAGTTGCAGGCAAATTCGCATTTTTATCCTGCAGATTCTCCAGCGGCGGAATTTGCGCATTACCTTCTAACAGGTCGTGCATATTAGCCAGCTGCTCACGATACTGCACATAACCAATCACCAATTGCCATGGCACTGCAGGCTCAATTTTTAATTGCAACTTTTCAATCACATCGCCCATCGGTTTATGGTCGATATATTTATATTTCAGGAATGGAAAAACCAGCAGCACCACCAGAATAAGGGAACTCACTAACAGTGATTTTTTAAGGGGAACAACAACTGGCCTGACGTTACGCCATAGCAGCCATGCCACCAGAGTATGCGCCAGGAATACCGGTATCATCCACCAGACAAAATATTGGGCAATAAATTCCTGGCTTTCTGCAGGGTTGGATTCAAAGATTGTAAAAATAACGCCTTGTGAAAACTCCTGACCGTATATACAGAAATACGCAATGCTCACTAGCGAAGTCAGCCAGAGCAGAACACCGATACTTGCTGCAACCTGCTTGAAAAAGCGTGGCAATAAAAGTACTGGAACAAACCAGAACACGCTCATCACTATGGCTTGCCTTAACCCGACAAACACCGTTGAATCTGTTGCATATAGAAGTAGCTGCGGTAAAACCGAGAAATATGCAAAGAATAAATATAGATTAAAGACGGCTTTCCAGTCTGCATTTAAAGAGGTATTTGATAAATTTTGCTTTAATGACATCAAGGTATATTTCCAATAAAAATTTTTATTATTTACGCTGAGAGCGTTTAATTAGCTGACGACAGAACCACTTACTGAACTTACCCAAACGTTGAAGACGGCAATATTGCATAAAGAAATACAGACGATCAACCGCTTGCCAATGCTCAGCATGACGATTTAATGCTGCAATATCAAAATAAGCGCGATACCAGAAAAGTGGGCTGAATCGTGCTTTTTCCAGATCAATCAATGCTACTTGTATTGACATGTCAGCATTCTTTACAAAAATATGCTTAGGATACAAAGCACGATGAACTAAACCAAGCTGATGAAAGTTTCTAAGCGATACAGCAATTACTTTAAGCAATTGGCGCTTCTGTTCACGCGTCACACTCTCTTTTGAAAACCAGGACGCAGTCACATTATCCAGCGGCTGATATCCGGTAAGTTCCTCAGTGATAAGGATCGCACACAGCTTATTTTCAATAGTTTTTTCACCATAAAAAACCACTTTAGGCGCACCGATCTCATGATCAGCAAGGTACTGCAGACGCTTAAATTCACGCCTGAAAGTTGGCTCTCCTCTGACGGGATGGAGTAACGTTAAACGACCATGGTTCTGCTGCTTTTTAACAAACAGACACAACGGTTTGTCACCGCTTGCATCCAGCTGCAAGCGACCTACACCGCTCCAGCCGCCGCGCCGTTCATTCGGAGCCTCAAACCATTCTATGGGGTGATGCCATAGCTGCTCAAAAGTATGCAGCTGGTACTGTTCCAGAACATGTGCATGTTTTGCAGAAATAAAAGCAAGCAAAAACCTACTCCAATAACTAAATTTTGACTGCAACCATTTTATCAGGCTTTAAGCGCTAAATAGGCAGAATAATAAATTCACACATTTCAGCATCAATAAATAGAGTTCCGATATAAAATGTGAGGTACTCATGCTGAAAATTCTATCAAAATTACTGTCACACCTATCCTTGCCCACAATTCATCGCATGGGGAAGATGCTAGGGTCGCTTTTACACTTACTCACACCTAATACTGCACGCATACAGCGCGAGAATCTTCGCCAAAGTGGACTATATAAAAGTAAAGCTGAATTCGAGCGGGTGATTAAGGAAAATATCGCCGAAACAGGCAAGGCAATACTAGAAACACTCGCTATCTGGGAATGGTCAGAACAGGAAGCGCTAAGCAAAGTACAATTTGCCACCAACTGGCATTTGATTGATGAGGCGCTGGCACGTGGTAAAGGGCTGATTTTTCTCACCCCACATCTGGGCTGCTTCGAAATTACTTCTATTTACTACGGACACCATCATCCGGTGACAGTATTGTTTCGCCCGCCCAAAAAATCCTGGATCGCGCCAATGATTAGCGCCGGACGTACTAAAGGCAAGGTTAAGCTTGCGCCGGCAAACACGGCAGGCGTGCGTTTGCTGATGCAGGCACTCAAAAATAATGAAGCTATCGGCATTTTGCCAGACCAGAACCCTGCTGCGGGCGAGGGAGAATGGGCACCGTTCTTTGGTAAGCCAGCTTACACCATGTCGCTTGCGAGCAAACTTGCTGAAAAAACAGGCGCCACAGTCATCATGGTATTTGGAGAAAGGCTGGCTGACGGCAAAGGCTATATTGTGCACTTCTCAAAACTGGAAGATCATGCCATCGCCACGCCCACACTGCTTAATCATGCAATTGAAGAGCAAATCAAGCAATGTCCGTCGCAATATTACTGGAGTTATCATCGCTACAAAGTAAGCCGCAAAGCGAAGCCACAATCTGCAACTATCGAATGAGCGACTTTTCTTTAGCTAATCTATCCTGAAACTTCACGCTATTAAATTTGGCATAAAGCTTTTGTGCACGAGTTTCAACCTGCTGCCAGAAATTTACATCCTGTTTTTGGTAATACCGCTTAAAGCGCAAGTAATCGCGCACAGTTAAACCGATATCCATGCTGGAAAAATATAATGCAGCGATATCTTTGACATTGGCGCTTACAGAAGGCGTTGCATGAATCAGCACGCGGTGCAGGTCAATCAGGTAAAGCTTGATAGCCGGCAATTCAGTGTTATCAAGACAGAAATGGCAGATATAAAAATCTCTGTGATTGACACCATTTTCGTGCAGCTTCTTTGCAATCTCCGCTACCTGCACAATCAACCGGCGCTTGAATTTCGCATCAGGCGGCGATTTTTTCCAATCTGCACATAAGTCCTCAAGTGAGGTGATGTCACCTAGATCCTGCGTGAGCACAAATGACTGCAGATTTGCCGGATTACTACCTCTTTGTCCATAGGCGACTAGCGGCGTCGTGGCAATACCCAGCTCATCCAGCTTTTCTATGGCGCGTACCTCGGTCATCGCACCAAGAATCGGCTTTTTAAAGGACAGCAAGTTCTTAACAATCTCGCGCCAGCCTACACCGAAATGCTGTTTAAGGAAGTAGCTTTTGCCGGCCAACTCTACCTGCATGGTTTTGCGCCCCTTAACATCCCGAAACGCTTTGCCCTGCAATTGCATGAGCCCATCAAACGTATCTGGATTGCCTAATGATTGCTGAATAGCCTCGGGTACGGCAAGAATGTTTTTGCAGCTCATGATTGCAGTTTTCTTTGCGCCAGATCGATCAATATATTTGCTTCAGCGCTGCCGTCATTTGCCTGCATCACTGCCTGTACATATTTCAAACCATTCGCAGACCACTGTGGCTTTTGCTCTGATTGCATCATGGTTAAAAACTGCGCATTAAAGCGTCCCTGATCAAACGGCATTTCGCTCACAATACCCGCATTAGCATCTGCGACATGGTGTGCATAACCGCAGCTCGCGGTCACCAGAATCGGCGCGCCACACGCCATCGCTTCCAGAATCACTAGACCAGTATTTTCACGATAGGCCGGGTGAATGCAAACGTCTGCGCCCTGCATCAACTGCGGAATATCCGTCCGCCCTTTTGAAATCACAACATTGTTCTCCAGACCTAACTTCTTCGCCATTTTGCTGAAAGTTTTCGGATTATCCTGCCCAACGGCCACCAGCCTGACATTGGCACGTAGATTTTCCGGCAGCGCAGCCATAGCCAGAATGGCGCGATCCAACCCTTTCATGGCAAAACCGGAACCAGTCAGCAAAAATACGAAGTCATTTTCGGCAAAGCCAAACGCTTTACGCAGATGCGCGCGCATTGCCTGCTTATCCTGCAGTACAAAACGCTCAGGCGATAAAAACGGCGGAATATAATGGAAACGCTCGCTTTGTGTACCATACCATTTTTGAAAGTTTTCTTTTTCGGTTAGAGAAACCGCCAGTATCTCAGTTTTGCTGTCATGTGAAAAAATGGCTTTTTCACAGGCCGCAAACCATTTGGACCTTGGTAATAAGCGATACAGAAAGCTGCGCTGTTTGTGTGCGCGTTCGATAAAACACGGGTCTGCCGCAAAATGCGCATCCAAGCCCGCCATGCGGTTATAGCCGAACACATAATCAAAATGCTGACTGTTAATTTGTGCAAACACCGCATCAATAAACTTCTCATAACGAAGATAATTGAATAGCCCAGTTTGCGGCAAAACATGTACTTTTATACCTGGCGCAAAATCACCATCCCATGACATGGTAAAAATCTCTACCTGATGCCCGCGTTTAAGCAGCTCGTTTGCAGTACGCAGCATATCGCGCTGCATGCCGCCATAAGGGAAATACTTAAAAATAATGAATGCGAATTTCACAGAATGCGATCTGGCCAAAAAAAGTTAATTGTATGCGAAAATGCCGCTTATGCTGCAAATTCTACTTGTTAAAACATCATCCATGGGTGACGTCATCCATAACCTGCCGGTCATCGCCGATATACTTGCCCATTATCCAGAGGCGCAATTTGACTGGATGGTAGAAGAAAGTTTTGCCGAAATCCCAAAATTGCACCCGCAGGTAAGAAATATTATTCCTGTTGCGATCAGGCGCTGGCGCAAGTCCATATTCAGCCGTAATACCTGGCGCGAGATAGGCGACTTGAAAACCCGCCTAAAACATACACATTATGATGCGATCATCGACACGCAGGGACTTTTGAAAAGTGCAGTTCTGACAAGATTTGCCCAAGGCGATATTTACGGCATGGATTACGATTCTGCCCGCGAGCCTCTTGCAAGCTTGCTCTACCGTCATAAATATCCGGTAGGTCGTAACCAGCACGCCGTGCAGCGTAACCGTGCACTTGCAGCATTGGCTTTGAAGTATCCAATACCGCAGTCACTTCCTGATTACGGTTTAGGCAACTTAACCAGCCAAGAAATCAACCTTGAATTACCTCGTGATTACGTTGTATTTCTGCACGGCACCAGCCGCGAATCAAAGCTGTGGCCGGTTTCACATTGGGTAACACTGGCAGAGAAACTCAAACAATTTAATCTGCAGGTTGTATTGCCCTGGTCCAACCCCAGTGAAGAAAACCGCGCAAAAGACATTGCAGCACAAAGCAGCAATGTGCATGTATTGCCCAAACTCAAATTAACGGCACTTGCCGGCATTTTAGCCGACTCAAAATTGAATATCGGTGTAGACACCGGCCTGATGCACCTGTCTACCGCTCTCAACAAACCGAGCATCGCTATTTACACAGATACCAATCCAGAATTCACCGGCGTACTGCCAAGCATAGAAAATCTGGCCATTAACATCGGCGGCAAAGCGCAGATTCCGAGCGCGGATGATGTTTTCCTGCTGGCATCAGGCTTTATACAGAAAGTTAATGCATGAAAAAATCCACATTTTTAGTCATCGGCGGCGCTGGATACATTGGATCGCATCTGGTAAAAGCACTTATAGAACAGCAACAACAGGTCGTCATCGTTGATAACTTATCAGCAGGATCAGCATCCGCGGTGCTAGGCGGTGAGCTGATCATTCACGATTTTGACGACCGCGAGTTTTTGGATAGCCTGTTCAGCAAAACTAAATTTGACGGCGTTTTCCACTTTGCCTCACAGATTGTAGTCAGCGAATCCGTGAAAGACCCAGGCAAATACTATCGTGCAAATACCGCAGCCACGCTCACTCTGCTGGAAGCGATG
Organism: Methylotenera sp.; assembly: GCA_036567185.1. Lineage (GTDB taxonomy): Bacteria > Pseudomonadota > Gammaproteobacteria > Burkholderiales > Methylophilaceae > Methylotenera. Next base: position 4,814 of record DATCVB010000048.1, on the reverse strand, counting down.
CATGACCATAAAGTCGGACCGCTGGTATTTTCATCGACCGCTGCGGTTTACGGTGAACCGTTATACACGCCGATTGACGAGCAGCATCCAACCAATCCGCTCAACCCCTACGGTCGCAGCAAGCTCATGGTTGAACACATGCTGGCGGACTTCGCCAGCGCCCACGGCCAAAAATACATTGCACTGCGCTATTTCAATGCTGCTGGTGCTGATCCGCTAGCGCGTATCGGTGAAAGCCACGATCCGGAAACGCATTTGATCCCGCTGGCACTACAGGCTATTTCAGGCAAGCGGCCTCCCCTGCAGCTATTCGGGCAGGACTACGATACGCCGGACGGCACCTGCATCCGTGACTATATTCACGTCGACGACTTGGCAAGTGCGCACATACTCGCTATTAATCATCTGAATAATGGCGGTGAATCTGGTGTTTTCAACTTAGGCAGCAACCACGGTTACAGCGTCAATGAAGTGATTCAAACCGCTGCTCAAGTGGCAGGCAAAGATGTACCGCTAACCTATGCGCCAAGACGGCCAGGTGATCCGGCTACTCTTGTGGCCGATGCAGCGTTAGCCAAAAAAGTATTAGGATGGCAGCCTAAATATACTGATCTGTATCAAATCATTCAGCATGCTTGGGCATGGGAACAAGCTAACAGCTAAAAGTCGTAAAATTCAATATTTTTGAAACTTTTTCTATTACCAGTATTGAAAAATAGCAGCCTCACCCCAATTATCCCTTCATCTCGAAATTAAATTACCTGACTACTAGAAAAATCAAAGGATAGTTATGCAGCAAGATCAAGAAAACCAGCAACCAGAACTGGCAGCGGAAGATGTAACGGCAGAACAAAATGCACCAGCGACTCCAGAAGCCAGAATCGCAGAACTGGAAGCCGCTTTAGAAGAAGCAAAAGCGAGTGTACTTTACGTCAAAGCAGAAGGTGAAAATATCCGCCGCCGTGCGATGGATGACATTGATAAAGCGCGTAAATTTGCTTTGGAAAAATTCTCAAACGAGCTGTTAGCGGTTAAAGATAGTTTGGACGCTGCCCTGCTGATTGAAGCAGCAGACGTAAAAAGCTACAAAGACGGTGTTGAACTCACTGCTAAACAATTGTCTAGCGTATTTGATAAATTCAATATTGCCGAGATTAATCCGGCAGGTGAAAAGTTTGACCCAAATAAACATCAGGCAATTTCAATGCTGGAAAACAGCGGCGAGCCGAATACGGTCATCAATGTATTACAAAAAGGCTACACCTTGAACGAGCGCGTTTTGCGCCCGGCTTTAGTGATGGTAGCTAAATAATTTTAGACGCCGGTAACAGCGAATAAAATTAAGCTCTTGAATTTAAAAAAGCCATCCCCATTTAGGTAACAAGGTTAAGAATTACAACCCCGTAATATAGCGCAGATGAATCTATGTGTTGATCAGCGTTTATCGGCGGGAAAAAATTAGATATATATAAGGAAATTAAAACATGGGTAAAATTATTGGTATTGACTTAGGTACTACAAACTCCTGCGTTGCCGTAATGGAAGGCGGCAAGCCACGCGTGATCGAAAATGCTGAAGGCGCACGTACTACACCTTCTATCATCGCTTATCAGGAAGATGGCGAAATCTTGGCTGGTGCACCGGCAAAACGCCAGGCAGTAACCAACCCGAAAAATACACTTTACGCGGTAAAACGTTTGATCGGCCGCCGTTTTGATGAAAAAGAAGTACAAAAAGACATCAACCTGATGCCTTACACCATTGCCAAAGCCGACAATGGCGACGCATGGGTTGAAGTGCGCGGCCAGAAAATGGCACCACCACAAATTTCTGCTGAAGTTTTACGCAAGATGAAAAAAACTGCGGAAGACTACCTGGGTGAAGAAGTTACAGAAGCTGTGATTACAGTGCCTGCTTACTTCAACGACAGCCAACGTCAAGCCACTAAAGATGCAGGCCGTATCGCTGGTTTAGAAGTTAAACGTATCATCAACGAACCTACAGCAGCGGCATTGGCTTTCGGTTTGGATAAACAGGAAGGCGATCGCAAAATTGCCGTGTATGACTTGGGCGGCGGTACATTCGACGTTTCTATTATTGAGATTTCAAGCATTGATGGCGAACACCAGTTTGAAGTGCTGTCAACCAACGGTGATACATTCCTCGGTGGTGAAGACTTCGATAACCGTTTGATCGACTTCCTGGCTGATGAATTCAAGAAAGAAAATGGCCTGGATTTGCGCAATGACTTGCTGGCTAAACAACGCCTTAAAGAAGCTGCCGAAAAAGCCAAGATCGAATTATCAGGCGCACAGCAAACTGAAGTGAACCTGCCTTACATCACAGCTGATGCAACTGGCCCTAAACACTTGGTGGTGAAAATCACACGTGCAAAACTGGAATCATTAGTGGATGACCTGATTGAGCGTACGATCGCTCCATGTCGCACTGCAATTAAAGATGCCGGTGTTTCAATTGATGACATTACTGACGTGATTTTGGTTGGCGGTCAAAGCCGTATGCCAAAAGTGCAGGAAAAAGTAAAAGAAATCTTCGGTAAAGAGCCACGTAAAGACGTAAACCCTGATGAGGCGGTGGCTGTTGGTGCTGCAATTCAAGGCGGCGTATTGCAAGGCAACGTGAAAGACGTGCTGTTACTGGACGTAACACCATTGTCATTAGGTATTGAAACACTGGGTGGCGTGATGACTAAACTCATCAAGAAAAACACCACGATTCCTACCAAGGCATCACAAGTGTTCTCGACTGCTGAAGACAACCAGAATGCGGTAACGATTCAAGTGCTGCAAGGTGAGCGTGAAATGGCTTCTGCCAACAAATCACTCGGCCAGTTTAACCTGAGCGACATTCCACCGGCACCACGTGGCATGCCACAAATTGAAGTGACTTTTGACATCGATGCTAACGGTATCTTGCATGTATCTGCAAAAGATAAAGCAACTAACAAAGAAAACAAGATCACCATCAAGGCGAATTCCGGTCTTTCTGAAGAAGAAATCAAGAAGATGGAAGAAGATGCAATCAAGTACGCCGATGAAGACCGCAAATTGCGTGAACTAGTAGATGCACGTAATGCAGCAGACGGCATGATGCACTCTGTGAAGAAATCACTCACAGAACACGGCGACAAACTGGATGCTGCCGAGAAAGAAGCGATTGAAACTGCAATTAAAGACGTTGAAGAAGCGCTGAAATCTGACGACAAAGCAACCATTGAAGCAAAAACAGAAGCCTTGACTACCGCTTCACAAAAACTGGGTGAAAAAGTCTACGCTGCCCAGCAAGCTGAAGCTAACACCGAGAGCGCTCAGCCTCAAGGTGAGAAAACTGTAGATGGCGACGTAGTTGATGCCGAGTTTGAAGAAGTGAAGAAAGACTAAAAACGTATTAGAGGCACAAGGCTGAGCACAGGACTAAAACCTGCACTCAGCCTTTAGTCTTTAAACTACCCCTTAAAACTCAAGCTGTTAGACTTAAATAAATATGGCAACAAGTAAAAAAGATTACTACGAAGTCCTTGGTGTGAATAAGGATGCCTCGGAAGAGGAAATTAAAAAAGCTTATCGCAAACTGGCGATGAAGTACCACCCTGACCGCAACCCGGATAATCCAAAAGCTGAAGAGCAATTCAAAGAAGCAAAAGAAGCTTATGAGATGCTATCAGACAGCCAGAAGCGTGCGGCTTATGACCAATATGGCCATGCCGGCGTAGACCCAAGCATGGGTGGTGGCGGTGCCGGCTTTGGCGGCGCAGGCTTTGCAGATGCATTTGGCGACATCTTCGGCGACATCTTCGGCGGTGGCGGCGCACGCGGTCAGCGCAGCAATGTGTACCGTGGCGCAGACTTGCGCTACAACATGGAAATATCGCTGGAAGATGCTGCAAAAGGCACAGAAACCAAGATCCGCATTCCAGTACAGGCTAAGTGCGAGCCATGTAATGGCACCGGTGCAAAATCTGGCAAATCACCTGTTACCTGTACAACTTGCGGCGGCCATGGTCAGGTGCGCATGCAGCAAGGCTTCTTCTCTGTGCAGCAGACATGTCCGAAATGTCATGGCGCTGGCAAGATGATTAAAGATGAAGACAAGTGCCCTGACTGCCATGGCGCTGGTCGTACCAAGCAAAACAAAACACTGTCTGTCAAGATTCCAGCCGGTGTGGATGAAGGTGATCGCATTCGCCTGACAGGTGAAGGTGAAGCTGGCGTAAATGGCGGCCCAACCGGTGATTTGTATGTAGTTGTACACTTGAAACCGCATCAAATGTTCCAGCGCGACGGCGGCAATCTGCACTGTGAAATGCCGATCAGCTTCAGTACTGCCGCACTCGGGGGCGAAATTGAAGTGCCGACACTGGATGGTTCAGCCAAGATGAAGATTCCGGCAGAAACACAAACCGGCGGCGTGTTCAGATTGCGTGGTAAAGGCATCAAGCCCTTACGCTCAAGCGAGCATGGCGACCTGATGGTGCATGTAGTGGTGGAAACACCGGTAAAACTGACATCACGCCAAAAAGAACTGCTGCGCGAATTTGAAGAAAGCACACAGGCTGATGCTGGCAAACATAGTCCTAAAAACAAAAGCTGGGTAGATAAAGCTAAAGACTTTTTTGGATAAATCCAGTTCAAGCTAATAAAAAAGCTCGCATATGTGAACTGACCCCCAATAGTTGGACGGTTAGTTTTGGTTTTAAGGGAAGGACTGAATTCGGTATTGCACTGGGCTCAGTCCTTTTAATTTTTGTTTAATCCTTACGTGATTATAGTAGTGAATGTATTCTTTAAGCTCCT
>DATCVB010000047.1:0-6578 GCA_036567185.1 Methylotenera sp. | reverse complement strand
TCAAAAGAGAACAAAGATTATGGTTATTATTCGTTTAGCTCGTGGTGGCGCGAAAAAAACTCCTTTCTACAACGTTGTTGTGGCTGATTCACGTAACCGTCGCGATGGTCGTTTCATCGAGCGCGTAGGTTTCTATAACCCATCTGCCAGCGCTAACGCTGAAGGTTTACGTATTGACTTAGCACGTATTGCTCATTGGCAAAACAACGGTGCACAACTGTCAGACACAGTTGCACGTTTGGTTAAATTCCACGCTAAAGGCCCTGAAGCTGCTATCGCCGCTAAAGCTAAAGATGCTGATAAAGTAGACGCTAAGAAAGCTAAAATTGCTGCTGAAGAGGCTGCTAAAGTTCAAGCTGCTGCTGACGCTGCTAAAGCTGAAGCGGATGCAGAAGCTCCTGCTGAAACAGAAACTCCAGCTGCTGACGCTTAATGATTTGCTGCCTGAATACGTTCAGGCATCGCGAATGATTAGGCTAAGCCGGATTGAGGTTTAATTTTGGCAGATAATGCAATGGTAGTCATGGGGCGCGTTGTTGCGCCCTACGGCGTTTTTGGCTGGCTGAAAGTGCTGCCTGATACTGAAACGATCGATGGTCTGTTTGACTACGATACCTGGTGGCTGGGCAAAGGTGATGATTGGCGTGAAATGGTTGTGGAAACAGCCAAAATTCACAACGACGTTATTGTTGTAAAGCTGCAAGGTATTAATGATCGCGATGCTGCGTTTGCCTGTAAAGGCAAGCAGATTGCAGTGCCAAGAGCGCAATTGCCGCAGCCGGACGAGAATGAATATTACTGGTCTGACCTGATTGGTTTGCACGTTACAAACGTGCAAGGCGTTGATTTAGGTGTGATTGATGACGTTCTTGAAACTGGCGCTAATGATGTGCTGGTGGTGAAGAGCACGTCGGTTAAGACTGAAGCGACTGACAAAGCAGCCACTGATAAGGCTGTAAAAGAAAAGCCGCAGGAAAGATTACTGCCTTTTATTGCAACTGTGGTGTTGGAAGTGGATTTAAAAGCAAAAACAATGTTAGTTGATTGGGATCCGGATTTTTAACCGGTTCTTTAATCATGGCGTTTAAGTTTGATATCGTAACGTTGTTTCCTGAAATGTTTGATGCCGTTACCAAATATGGCATTACCAGCAGGGCGTTACAGAAAAATATTTATGCGGTGCAGTATTGGAATCCACGTGATTACACTACTGACAATCATAAAACTGTAGATGATCGACCCTATGGTGGCGGCCCCGGCATGGTGATGCTGATAGAGCCGCTGGAAAAGGCGATTGGTGCGGCAAAGGTGGTACAGGCAGATCAGGGTGTAGCGCCTTGGGTGGTGCATGTCTCACCAGCAGGAAAACCGCTGACGCATGATAAAGTCATGCAGTTAAGCACAAAGCCAGGCTTGGTGATATTGGCCAGCCGTTACGAAGGTGTAGACCAGCGTCTGATCGATGCTGAGGTGGATGAAGAAATCTCCATCGGCGATTATGTGTTAAGTGGCGGTGAGTTACCTGCCATGGTGTTGATGGATGCGATTATTCGGCAGTTGCCGGGTAGTTTAGGCGACAGTGATTCAGCCATTGAAGATTCGTTTGTAGATGGTCTGCTGGATTGCCCGCACTATACAAGGCCGGAAGAATATAAAGGCGTGAAAGTACCTGAAGTGTTGATGTCAGGCAATCATGCAAAGATCAAGCAGTGGCGTTTGAAAATGTCACTGCAAAGAACTCGGGATCAACGTCCCGATTTATTGGCCGCAAGGTCGTTGACGAAAGAGGAAGCACGGCTGCTACAGCAGGATTAGTTAGCAGGAACAAGTTTCTTCATAATTAAAAGGAACCCGCCGAGGATAAACCGCAAGGTTTAAACCCAAAGCGATATAAAGGAAATAACATGGCAGATATTATTAAAATGCTGGAAGAAGAAGAAATTGCTCGTTTAGGCAAAACTATTCCTTCTTTTGCTCCAGGTGACACTGTAGTGGTTGGCGTGAACGTAGTTGAAGGTACACGTAAACGTGTGCAGGCATACGAAGGCGTAGTGATCGCTAAACGTAACCGCGGTTTGAACTCATCATTCATCGTGCGTAAAATCTCTTCAGGTGAAGGCGTAGAGCGTACATTCCAAACTTACTCACCATTGATCGCTAGCATTGAAGTTAAACGTCGCGGTGATGTACGTCGTGCGAAACTGTACTACTTGCGTGAGCGTTCAGGTAAATCTGCACGTATTAAAGAGAAATTGGTTTCTCGTGACAGAGAAATTATGGCTCCGGCAGAAAAAGCTTAGTTTTAAGCGGATTCAGCAGAACCCCAACAGATGCAAATCGTTGGGGTTTTTTGTTGCCTCAAACATTTGTACATTCAGACATTTTCACAACGGGTGCTTTGGTTTAGCGCTGGTTTGATTTAACATCGTGCCATGACAGCAAACAACGATGCATTGATTAATACTCCGTTCGGTGCGGTGGCCATTAGCTCAAACGGCGGCCAGTTGGCGATAACGCTATTAGCTGTGCCTGCTTGCAGTAATGTTCAAGTTACAAAACCATCTGCCGACCCATTGGTCGCACAAGTCTGTAAGCAAGTGCTGCAGTATCTGCAGCAGCCTGCAGCCAAGTTTGATCTACCTTTGATGCAGCAGGGCACGGCATTTCAGCAACGTGTATGGCAGGCTATTGCTTCGATTCCCCTAGGTGAAGTGCGTACCTATAGTGAGCTTGCACGTGAAGTTGGCTCAGGCCCAAGGGCGGTTGCTAATGCCTGTGGTGCAAATAAGCTGCCATTGCTGGTGCCTTGTCATCGGGTAGTGGCGCAGCATGGTCTTGGTGGCTTTATGCAGGGTAAAGAAAATGGCCTGTCAATCAAGCAGTGGCTACTAAAGCATGAAGGTGTGCGCTTGACTGGAGCAGATGGTGAGTGAGCAAGTACTTTCGCCAGATAGTAATGCAGAGCTGGATATGTTTATAGACCATCTCTGGCTGGAAGATGGCCTATCAAAAAATACACTGCAAAGTTATCGGCTAGACCTAATGAGCTTTGCGCTTTGGGCACAAGATCAGCATAAGCCGCTGTTAGCTGTTGAACCGGCTGATATTCAGCAATATCTGGCGGTAAAGTTTCCGCAAAGCAAGCCACGCAGCATCAGCCGCCTGATTGCCAGCCTGCGCCGATTTTATCGTTATTGTCTGCGCGATAATAAGATAAATGCAGACCCCACGCTGCAAATAGAATCCCCCAAGCTGCCACGCAGCCTGCCCAAAAGCCTCAATGAAGATGAAGTGCTTGCTTTGCTAAACACTCCGAATTTAAATGAGCCAGCGGGCCTGCGTGACAGGGCGATGCTGGAGCTGTTATACGCCTGTGGATTGCGGGTGACTGAATTGGTATCGATCAAAACGACGGAAGTCAGCGTCAGTGATAGCGTAGTACGGGTCACCGGCAAAGGCAGTAAAACAAGATTGGTGCCGATGGGTGAAGAAGCGGCGGATTGGATAGGGCGTTATTTAAAAGAAGCACGGCCTGAAATTTTGCAAAAACGCTTATGTGATGCCTTGTTTGTCACTAACCGTGGCGACGCAATGACGCGGCAGGCCTTCTGGTATTTGATTAAGCGTTATGCTTTGCTGGCAGGCATTACAAAGCATATGTCGCCGCATGTGCTGCGCCATGCTTTTGCAACACATTTATTGAATCATGGGGCGGACTTGCGTGTGGTGCAGATGCTGTTGGGGCATTCGGATATTTCAACGACGCAGATTTATACGCATGTGGCACGGGAGCGTTTGAAGAAATTGCATTCGCAGCATCATCCGAGGGGCTGATATGTTGCCGTCATTCCAGTCAAAGCTGGAATCCAGATGAATTTATTCCCTCACCCTTTAAGGGGGAGGGTTAGGGTGGGGGTAAAGTGGTGAAGTCTTCAGCCGGCTTTGTCGGGGTAGCCCGACAGCTAGTTACTTTCTTTTAACTGCCTGAAAAGAAAGTAACCAAAGAAAACGGCACCCCACACCACGGGCTACGCCTTCCCTGTGCTACTCGTCATAAAAGGCAGCAATCGGAAACTCGCCCAACAAAATCTTTGGGCTCAAACAGCCGATTGCTAAAAGCTCCCTTTATGTCTGCGTTGCTCGGCGTGGCGTAAGGGGGAAGGGTGGATGAGTCAATTGTGAATTAATATTGAGAATTGCAATTCCAGCTTCATGCTATTTGCTACGTTGAACTATAACGCCTAGCGCCTTCAATCCAGGCAATATCGCAGGCTTAGCCACTTTTACTTTCACACTTAACGCGCCAAACTCTTTTAAAATCAATTGGCAGATATGCTCGGCTAAAGCTTCTACAAGTTGAAAGCTATGTTCTTTAAGCGTGGTGCGTACGCGATTTACCACTGCACCATAATCTATGGTGTCGGCAACATCATCACTTTTACAGGCTTTGCTTAAATCGTAGCCAATTTCTATATCGAGAATGATGGTCTGTTCAACCATGCGTTCCCACTCGGGTACGCCGAGTTTAGTTTGTACTTTGACTTCGCTTAAGAATATGGTGTCCATAAAATATGATGCCCAGTATTTTTGTATGGTTTAGAATGTGATTAGTCAGATTTTAGAGCATCTTATTATGAATGAGTTAGGTTTTATTCCTGTAACTTTAGTGCCGGTAGTTTGGATCGTGGCAGCTTATCTGCTGGGTTCAATCGCATTTGGTATTTTAATCAGCAAACTTTATGGTTTGCCAGACCCGCGTTCAGTTGGTAGCGGTAATATCGGTGCTACTAACGTTGCGCGTAGCGGTAAAAAGTCTGCGGCAGTGCTTACGTTGCTGGGGGATGCTTTTAAAGGCTGGTTTCCTGTTTGGCTGGCTTTGCAGTCAGGCATGCTGATGTGGGTGGTGAGTGCGGTAGCGCTGGCGGTATTTTTCGGGCATCTGTACCCGATTTACCATCGCTTTAAAGGTGGTAAGGGTGTGGCGACTGCGTTGGGTGTCATGCTGGCAATATCCCCATGGTTAGGATTGGCAGCACTGGCAACTTGGCTTGTGGTGTTTGCAGCAACACGTTATTCGTCACTGGGCGCGATTGTAGCTGCGGCACTGGCGCCAGTGTTTGCCTGGTATTTATTACCTTACCAGGATTATGTGCTGACAGTGCTGGTGATGTCGGTATGGCTGATATGGCGTCACCGAACCAATATCCAGAAATTGCTGGCCGGTACTGAGTCCGGCTTTGGCAAGAAGAAATAGTTCGCTGTAATTACGGCACCTGTAACTCGTTCAGGTTCCAGCGCGGTTTGACGCTGAAGCTGTAATCTTTTGGGCTGGCATCCTGCATTGCGATCAGTCGCATGGCGCCAGCAAAAGCGATCATCGCGCCGTTGTCGGTACAGAACTCAAGGCGCGGATAGCTTACTTTGCAACCCCTGCGTTTAGTGGCGGCATTTAGTTTTTCACGCAATTTGGCATTGGCACCAACGCCGCCAGAAACGATTAGATTATCCAGCCCGGTGTCACGTAATGCATGCATGCATTTTATCGTTAATACTTCAGTCACAGCTTCCTGAAATTCATAGGCGATGTCAGCTCTGGTGGTTTCATCTAAAGGCTGCTGCTGGTTGACCAGTGTCAATACCGAGGTCTTGAGTCCGCTGAAGCTGAAATTGAGATCGCCGCTATTGAGTAATGGTCTGGGCAGTTTAAAGTGGGGTTTGCCGCTTTGCGCTAATTTAGATAACGCCGGGCCACCCGGATAGCCTAAACCCAGTAATTTGGCAGTTTTGTCGAAGGCTTCACCTGCGGCATCATCTAAAGTGTCACCAAGCAATTCGTATTCACCGATGCCATCCACGCGCATAAGTTGGCTATGACCGCCGGATACTAATAATGCAACAAAAGGGAATTGCGGCGGGTTGTCTTCAAGTAGAGGTGCCAGTAAGTGGCCTTCAAGATGATGCACATTGATGGTAGGGACTTGTAAGCTATAAGCCAGTGCTTCAGCAAAGCTGGTACCAACCAGCAGCGCGCCGGAAAGGCCGGGCCCTTGTGTGTAGGCAATGGCGTCGATATCCTGCAATGTTTTGTTGGCTTGTTTGAGGGTGGCTTCTGTCAACGGCAATACGCGGCGAATATGGTCGCGTGAGGCGAGTTCAGGTACTACGCCGCCATATTCGGCATGCATCTCCACCTGAGAGTGCAGGGCATGCGCTAACAGACCTTTATCGGTATCATATAAGGCGATACCAGTTTCATCACACGAAGATTCAACACCAAGTACTAGCATTTTTTGTATTCAACTTTGCCTAAAAAGAACTTTTACAACACAATTACATAGAAAGTAATTGAACAAAACCAATTATACGATTAAAATGGCGGACTTTTCTCATGTTTATGCCTGAAAAGGCGAAACATGAGCATGACCTTATAATTGAATTGTTGCAGATAAGAGAGACCGAATGTCTAGTGTACGTGTAAAAGAGAATGAGCCGTTTGACGTTGCTTTACGCCGTTTTAAACGTTTGATTGAAAAAACTGGTCTATTAAATGACCTTCGCGCACGCGAGTTTTACGAGAA
>DATCVB010000046.1:0-16121 GCA_036567185.1 Methylotenera sp. | reverse complement strand
CCTTATCTTGGCTATGGTTTCCATACAGATCATCCTAGGTGAGCCTCGCAAAATTGCGAGAGTTTAACAACTCCTAGGGTGGTGCACTTCTACACGCAAATCCCTAAGAGATCTGGTGCATTTTTGCACTGAAATTTACATGTAGGCATGTCCAATTACTCAAATGGCAGATAAATCCCAAAGCGGACATTCACTTAATTAAAATATTGGCGATTTGCAACTAAGGTTGAATCCAACTTTAGATTGCACAAAACAAGCCTTCAAGATTACTAATTAATAGTGGTATCGGCATTGGGCAATTAATAGAGTGTCTTCCTGAACCGAGTAAACTAACCGATGTTCTTCATCGATGCGTCTTGACCAAAATCCAGAAAGATTATGCTTGAGAGGTTCCGGCTTTCCGATGCCCTCAAACGGGGAGCGTTGAATTTCTTTCAAAAGGGTGTTGATTCGTTTGATCGTAGCTCGATCATTAGACTGCCAGTATAGGTAGTCATCCCAAGCTTGGTCTGAGAACTTAATCGGCATCAATTAACTCTCTAGCTTTACCTCCATTTGAAGCTAGCTGCTCAATTGACTCCATGAGTCGCTTTGCATTTTTGGGGCTGCGCATAAGGTATGCGGTTTCCTCAAGAGCGTTGAAGTCTTGCAGAGACATCATGACAACTGGCTGCCCAGCTTGGCGAGTAATCAGCACTGGAGAACGATCGTCTGCAACCTTATTCATGATTTCCGCCAAATTTTGGCGAGTGTGGCTATACGTTATGGCTTCCATACTAGGCTCCTTTATGTACAAATAATAGTACAATGAAGAAAAGAAATCAACAGAAAACTGTTGGTTGATTTCAACCAGATTTTGTACACAGCCTTATCAACTACACGCAGTACATCCCTTGAATTCAACCGATCGATGCAACACACTAGAAACTGCGTAAGCAGAAGGAGTGTTGCAAATGAAACAACGTCCAAGAATCTATTACACAGATACACAAAAGGCTTTAATGTAGGATCGCTGGCAAAAGGGAGAGTCTCTCCAGCAGATTGCCCAGTTATTTGATCGGAACCACTCCTCTATACAACGCATTCTTTCTGAGACTGGCGGTATACGAACGCCTCAGCGCTCTCGATCAAAATTAGCACTTACTTTAGGTGATCGCGAAGAGATCTCGCGTGGTCTGGCAACCGGGGAGCAGGTCAAGTCAATTCGTTCTATCGCTAAGTTTCTCGGGCGCCATCCTTCTACCATTAGCCGAGAGATTAAACGCAACGGTGGTTCTAAATATTTCCACTCTAGTCAGGCTGACCAAGCCACTCGGGATAGAGTCAATCGCCCCAAGACCTGTAAATTGGTAGAGAATAAAGCCTTGGCGAACCTCGTGGCAGGCAAGCTTCAGTTGCTGTAAACTTAACATTACTGCTGTTGTAGCTGTTAAGTGTAAATTTCAGTGCAAAAATGCACCAGATCTCTTAGGGATTTGCGTGTAGAAGTGCACCACCCTAGGAGTTGTTAAACTCTCGCAATTTTGCGAGGCTCAGCAAAAACACAAGCTGGCGCTGCAACTGACTAAATACGACTTGGTTATTTTAGATGAGTTGGGCTACTTACCCTTTAGTCAAAAAGGTGGTGCCTTTGCTGTTTCATCTCATCAGTCAATTGCATGAGCAGACCAGTATCATCATCACAACTAATTTAGCATTCTCTGAATGGGGCAAGTTATTTGCAGATGAAAAAATGACTTCCGCTTTACTTGATGCAAGGCAGCATGTGTTTGATTATATCGAGATGTTCTACAACCCAAGACGCCGACATAGTTACGCCAATCGGCTTTCTCCAGTAGAATTTGAAAGGCAATACTTCAGCAGGCAAGAAAGTGTCTAGTAAGGACTGGTCGATTTACTTTGAACTCCTGACTTCGGCTTTTATTGTAGCTCATACGTAGCCTACATCATCTTAAACCAAACTCAAATTATATTTAAATTTAATTAATTCAATTAGTTATAATTTTTAACATACATACTGGCGCATCATGGGCGTGTGATTCTCAATACCTTCTGAGCTATTATTTCTCTGATTGTTTTCTTCTGATTTTTTCATTAACGCATTCGTAACTGCAAGCTCAAGTGAGCCAATTTTAACCTACAGCCACAGAAAAACACAGTTTCAGGTCTAGATAGTCATTCTCATCTGCAGTGAAATAAATACATAGCCAGACAATTGCAATGAATAGAAGATAAAACGCATAAAAATTGGCGCGTGGTGATTAGCGATGATGGGGTAAACGATAATACACTGCGTATTTGCTAAGGCATTCTAAACAAAATGGGTAAGCTATCGACTGGCTCCATCATGCGACTTAATCAAATTATCATACAATTCCACATATGATTGCACCATCTGATCAGCCGTAAAGTGGGTCCAATAACGCTCTTCAGCACGCTTGCCCATCTCTGCCGCTTGCTGTGGGTGTTGCCACAAATACTGCATAGCTTGTTTAAGTGCTGCGGGGTCACTTGGTGGTACAACTAGCCCGGTTTCATCAGCGATGTTGATGAAAGTGGTGCCTGTACCGATTTCACTGGAGATCATTGGCTTGCCATACATGGCACCTTCTAACAGTGAAACCCCAAACGCTTCGGAGCGTAAATGAGACGGGAAAACTACCCCGTAGCACAGAGTTAACAGCGCGACCTTATCCTCATCAGGCAACTGACCAAGAAAATGGATATTATGGAGACCTAGCTGCATAGCCTGCGCTTTTAGCGCCGCCTCAATTGGCCCGGCACCGACAATGACTATAGGGTAATCAGTCCCTTGTGCGGCCTCTATTAAAATATGAAGCCCTTTGTAATACCTTAGAACTCCAACAAACAAAAAGAACTTTCGACCAAGTTTATCACGCCAATACTGCAACTTTTGTGCTGCAGGGGCTGGATAGCTTGCTTTGTCTAAACCATAGGGAATGACACTCACCTTACCTGAAAACTTCTTCAGTACGCCACTGGTTTCCAAGTAATTAGGTGAAGCCGCGACAATTCGATCCACACTCGCCAAAAATCTATTCTGTAATGGACGATACAGTTTGAGCAAGTATTTCTGTTTAATAATGTCCGAATGATAAGACACTACAGTTGGTTTTTTTACGTTAGTTGCAAAATGCACAACATCCATAAATGGCCATGGAAAGTGATAATGAATAACGTCCGCTTGTTTTGCCAATTTAGAAAACCGCAAAATGGCAGAAGCTGAAAATCCTGTTGAAGCTATTTGGAAATCAAGTTTTGCACGATGTGTTAAATAGCCATCAATTTCAATTGTTGACGCTTCTCTATCTCGCGTTAATGAAAGCACTTCAGCTTTCACACCATGTTTCTTAGCGCCCCTGGCAAGCTGGTTGATGACCTGCTCAACTCCACCCATGCTATCTGGAAAAGATGTTTTATAAAAGTGCAACACTTTCATTACTTTTGCTTTCCTGTCGATAACTCACGGTATACGGCGACAGTTTCTTTAGCGCATCTTTGCCAGCTGAATGTTGAAGCTTGCATGAGTCCTTTTTCTTTTGCAGTTTTTCGCCAAACCTCGTCTTCCAGCCCAGTCATTATCAACTGCTGCAGAGTGTCAACATCTTCTGGATCAAACATCAAAGCCGCATCACCTACCACCTCTGGCAATGAAGATGCATTTGAACAAATGACAGGCACACCACTCGCCATGGCCTCTAATACAGGCAATCCAAAACCTTCATAATGCGAGGGAAAGCAAAACAAATGCGCCCCGGCAAATAAATAAGGCAAATCATCATTATTGACATAACCAAGATACTTAGCCCATCCCTCACTGACTGCTTTATCAATACGATCATGGAGTTGATGACTCTGCCAGCCATGATGTCCCACTAAGACTAAAGGCCAGCGGCGGCGAATAGCATCTGGCAAGATGCTATATGCATCTAGCAAAGTTTCAATATTTTTTCGTGGTTCAATCGTACCTGCATACAAAATATAACCACCATGATTCAAACCAAAACGATTTAAAACAGAGGTGGTACTTGCCGCATCTCGCGGATGAAACTCATCAGAACATGCCAGTGGAACCGAGACAATTTTTGCAGCTGGGTAACCGAAGTAATTAGCTAACTCTATACGATTAAATTCAGAGTCGGTAATTAAGACAGAGGCTTCTTGCAATGTGTGTCTGAGTTCTTTCTGCATAAACCGAACTCTTGCCGGGGGGTGATATTCCGCCATTGTAAATACTGAAAGATCATGAAAAGTAGCGACACTTTGACCATCAAATTTTGGCAAGTAATAAGCCGGCCCATGAAAAATTGCATTTTTATGTGTTTTGAGTGATTTCCGTATAGCGTAATCTCTTACAAACTTTACAGATTTAACAGCCAGATCGCTTTTAATGAGTTGGCCGCGAATCTTACTTAAAACACTTGATTCAGATGTAACAGCGTCTAATTTTGGTAATTCTGAGATAAATTTACCATGAGAAAACAGTTTTAAATTTAAGCCAGCATCATGTTGAAGCTGCTTTGTAAGTTCAAAAGTATATCTACCAATACCAGTTAGCGGGTACTTTATAGACTCGATCGACATTATCACTTCCATTACTAAGCCTCATACATCCATTGCAGCGTATCTTTAAATGGAATCAGTGCATTGTCTCCAATCAATTGTTTCAGATATGCATTATCGCCATGTAATTGTCTAATTTCATTTGCGCGTACAAAATCAGGATTTACTCTTACTTCAATATCATAACCTGCAATTTTATTGGCATCTTCAATAATCTTTTTTAGTGAAATATCATGGCCACTGCAAATATTCACTGAAACTGAACGTACATCTGACTCTAACAACCTGAGATATGCCGCTACCACATCTCGAACATCAGAAAAATCGCGACTCACATCCAGATTTCCAAGCTCTATGACTTTTTCTTTACGTTTAAAATGCCCGATAATTTTAGGAATCAAGAACTTATCTTCCTGGCCTACGCCAGTGTAATTGAAAGGTCTTGTAATAATGATTGGCAACTTATCAAAATACGTACGTACCATGTGCTCCATAGCAACCTTACTAGCTGCATAATGATTTACTGGTGCTGGCGGCACCGCCTCACTAAGCACTTCAAGATCTGGCGTACCATAGATATTTGCACTACTAGCAATTAATACACGCGGCAAAGTTAAACCCGGCTGATTCAATGCTTCAAGTAAATTCGTCGTTCCGATTACATTTACCCGGTAAAACTCTTCTGGGTTGTGATGTCCCACATAGGTTGTTCCAGCCAAATGAGCCACTAGATCTGGCTTAAGCTGGTCTATTAAGGTTGATAACTTCTGCTGATCAAGTAAATCACAGCTGTAAATACCATCCCTAGGGCGGTTAACAAATTGAGCTAAACCATAAACCTCGTAGCCTTTAGTTTTACATGCCTCGGCCAGATAATGACCAGTGAACCCATTAATTCCTGTAATCAGGATTTTACGCATATATTAAAACGACCAGCCCGTCTCATTACGGCGAATATCAGCTTCAACCATCATCTGGCATAACTGCTCTAATGTTGTTCTTGGCTCCCAGCCTAATTCACGCTTCGCTTTTTCCGGATTGCCTATTAGCAATTCAACCTCAGCGGGGCGATAGAATTTGGGATTAACACGCACCAGGGTTTTATTAGTTTTAGTATCAACCGCCACCTCATTTTCAGCTTCGCCCTGCCAAGCCAATTCAAATCCTGCGGCCTTGGCTGCCATCGTTACATAATCACGCACAGTTTCTGTGCGGTTAGTCGCTAATACATAAGTATCAGGTTTATCTGCCTGTAGCATACGCCACATGCCCTCAACATACTCTTTAGCAAAGCCCCAGTCACGCTTGGCATCCATATTTCCGAGCTCAAGTACACCCAGCTTGCCAAGCTTGATTTTAGCCATACTGTCTGTAATTTTGCGTGTTACAAACTCACGCCCGCGCAACGGCGACTCGTGGTTAAACAAAATGCCGCTTGATCCAAAAATGCCATAACTTTCACGATAGTTAATTGTCATCCAATGTGCATAAAGCTTGGCTACACCATAAGGGCTACGTGGGTAAAACGGTGTGCTTTCCACCTGTGGAATCGCCTGCACTTTGCCAAACATTTCTGAAGTGCTCGCCTGATAAAAACGAATCTCAGGGTTAACTATCCGAATCGCCTCAAGCAGGTTTACAGGGCCAATACCCGTAATTTCTGCCGTAGTAAAAGGCTGTTCAAATGACACGCCAACAAAACTCTGTGCCGCAAGGTTATACACCTCCGTCGCACCGGTACTTTGTAACAAACGGATACTGGCACTTAAATCAGTTAAATCATACTCAACCAGATGCAAATTAGGATGCTGAGCAATACCTAACTCTTCTATTCTCCAAAAATTTACAGAACTGGTACGGCGATAAGTACCGTAAACGATATAACCTTTTTCTAATAACAGCTCTGCTAAGTAGGCACCGTCTTGGCCGGTAATGCCGGTAATAATTGCGACGGTCATTTCTGCTCACCTCCCGGGGCTCTTATAATAATACCTAGTGAAGTAGAAACATATTCACCAGCCAATTGCAGTCGCAAATGTGGCTCATCTACATAAGGAGGAAGATCAACATATCGTTCAAGTTCATCTTCCCCTGCTGAGAAATCAATAGGCTCAACTTGATACCCTTCAGACGTAAGCTCTTTTACTAACAGCTCAATATCACAGCGCCTAAAAATAACAAAGCTGGGATTATTATCTAAAGTTTTGGTATTTGAACTAATATTGTACTCAGTAGTATGAACAGCTATGCCGCCTGGTTTTAATAATCTCGCTGAATTAAGTACAAAATCCAATCCCTTACGAATTGACCCTAAATGCTCAAACGCACAAGATGACCAGCAAATATCATATGAGCCAATATCTTGTGGGATCTCATTCATATCCACATTTCGAAAGCTCGCCAGTCGATAAAACTCTGACGAATCACATAACCCATGCTCATTTAGTGCATCCAAATTATCACTGTGTTGATCTGTAGAAACCCAACCTAGTTCTTCTGCTTTTAAAAAATCAAGATCGGTAGCAAGTACTTGAACACCACGACTTGCAAAGTAAGAAACGAGCGGCTCTTTACCCACACCAAAACCGATCGCAGACATCCCATTGCGCAAATAGCCTCGCTCAAAAAGCGTTTGACAAATATATACAAACTCCCACTGTTTTCGGTGAAAACGTGGGCTTTCTCCTAATAACCTGCACCAATATGTGTAGAGCGGAAGATGAAAGTGCTGCTCTCTACAAAGCATAGATGAGAATACATAAGGGGCAGTTATTCCTGAATAGTCTGGGATAGTGCGAGATAATGACTCTGTAACTCTAAGTTCAGCAGGTTGATTCATAATTTCCTCAGCATGTTGGCTTTGGGGGGCACCATACAAAGCCCTTGCCAGTAAATTTGTTAACTTCACATTCTCACCTTTCTCTAATTGAAAATCTTGCTCTGCTAATATTCTGGTAAGAAAGTCACGGAAAGATAAATAACGCGTTGCTTTTCCCACAGATACAATTGCAAGTCTTTCTTTAATAAACTCTAATGCGATACGTGCTGATTTTTCCCACGAAAATTGTGAGGCCTGCGTTAAACCGCGCGCTCTAAGCTCTATACGATAATCTTCGTTCTGCAACCCCAACTGCAACTTTTCCAAGAAATCGTGTTCATTATTTGGATCAAATAATGCTTTGGGATTTCCCACCACCTCTGGCAAACTTGCGCAATTTGAAGTTATGGTTGGAACCCCTAAACTCATAGCCTCAAGAGGTGGTAGACCAAACCCTTCATCCGCAGAAGGAAAAACAAATAAGTGAGAGTTTGTGTAAAGTTCAACCAAAAATTGATCGTTAATATATCCGTACAAAACAACTTCATTTTTTGCCAATCCTTTGGAGGCAGCGTAGTGCTCTAATTCCAGTCGTCGTGCATCTGAAATTCCGCCCGCAAGCAGCAGTTTATACTTCGTCCTTATTTTTGCAGGAAGCATGGCAAAGCACGCTATCAGCTTTTCAGTATTTTTTCTTTTATCGAACCCCCCAACATACAACAGGTATGGCTTAAATTTTGACAGTTTTTGCAATGTCATTTTTTCTGAGTCACCATGATGTTTTAAATCAAGATTAGTGCCCGCCGCTATATTTTTAATAGCATTATCTGGTAAATTAAGTTTTGTTAAAGCATCTTGCCTGACGTACTCAGAGATTGCGAGCACTGCATCTGCCTGCTTAAGTTGCTCCAACCGATCGTTATACCAATTTTGCATGATTGGGCTACCAAGATAATGCTCGGGGTCAGACAATGGAATAAGATCATAGAGTATTACGGCGCAAAAATATGTTCTCTCCGACACCTTCGGAATTGCACTCAAGGCATCGAACTCAAATAAACTTGTAACAAGAACAACATCTGGACTCACAGCCTCGATATAGCGCTCTCGCAATATTTTGGATAACCGTACTTCATCATTCTCCAGGAAGAGTGCTGCGCTAGTTACCTGGGCAAGTGGAAAACGAATTATATGCACGTCATCAAGCTTGCTCTGTATTTCTTTAATAAGCGAATGGCCTTTTGTATTCTGAGGACTATCATTTAGTAAAATAAAAATTTCGTGACCTTTTAACTCAGCAATAAGTGCAAAGGTCAGGGCGCTTGAGTACCGACCAATTCCGCGTTCGGCACTGCTCGTTTGCAAGCCCTGAAGATCAATCAATACTTTCATGCATTTCTCTCTTTTGTAATTTCATCCAGTGTACAAGCGACAATTTTTTCAAGTTTTTCCAGCCGCTCAGCATCAATTGGTTCAACCTCGAAAGGCTCGACAAAAGCAGCCGTAGCGCTTGCCCCTAGCAGTATTGATATACGAGACTGAGTACCCGGAAACCTGCTCAGCAATTGAAGCGACACCCTCTTCAGCAATTGACTTTTACCAACTAGAGTTTTAGCTCTATGAAGCAGTCTTACTAATAGCGCTTTTGAGTGGTCAATAAATACTTCCCTAAATAAATAAGAAGTCTTACCTCGCAGCCACCTCATGTGAACAACTGCATGTCTAAGTGGTCTTGTTATACGCCATGAATTACTATGAATCATAGCCATTAACTCCATTTGAAGTTGGGCAACTATGATTTCTGCTTGCTGCTGTGCAGTCTCTGCACTTGCAGCCCTGTTCTCGGCTTGTTGCTGTCCAGCCTGAGCACTCACAGCCCTGCTCTCGGCTTGGCGCTGCGCGGCCTCAGCATTCACAGTTCTGACCTCAGCTTGACGCTGCGCAGCCTCAGCATTTGCAGCTCTTATCTCGGCCTGCCGCTGCAAAGTCTCAGCATTTGTAGCTCTGATCTCGGCTTGACGCCGCCCTTCTAAAGCTTCAACTTCTGTCACTAGAACAAACTCATCAAAAACATTAGGCGGATATTTAAAAGCGGCTAACAAAGCAGGGCGACATTTATCCACATAAAATCGATTGAGTCCGTCAGCATAGGCGAAACTATAAGAGGCCTCAGTTAAAATTGATTCCCAGTCTTGGTGCGTTGCAACTTGAGATAAAGGAAGTGTAGATTCAACTAAAACAATCCATGGTCGATTAACTGACCAATTGTTGCCTTTCAAAACTGCTCTTTCAAGGCCTTCAACATCAACCTTTAAGAAATGCACTTCTTGATTCTTGGGAACATAACTTTCCCAGATATCACTCAGGCTAGATACGGATACACTAATCTGTTGGCAGCGATAGTTTTCTTTAATATGCTCATGAGCAATTTTGCTGTCTAGCGTAGATAAGCCAGTTTCCGGGAATAGGTTAAACTCAACCTTACCCTTCTGATCTGACACCGCGAACTGGACATTAATATCTTCAGGACGCTTTGCAATAAGCTGCGAATAAAGCTCGGGATTAGGCTCAATGTTAATTCCTCGCCAGCCCATAAGGTAAAATGCTTTTGTGACAGAATGCATATCTGGCCACGCCGCGCCAACATCAATATAAAAACCTTTTTCAACGTGTTTTAATGCGCGGCAAAGCATCACATCTTCAAAGTTTTGTGCGTAGGATATCATCATGCAACCTCCATCAGCTTACGCCAATTACTTAAATAGACTTCATCTTCTAAGCGAATAGCGCTTACTGGATAGCCCAAGGTATCAAATATAGGTCGGTGGCATTCGAAAATATCTAAAGCATAATTTAATGGGAGCACCCGCTCCCAAATCCCACATTTACCTTGCCAATAATGCCCATTGCTTGCCGACGACTTCAGCTGATCAAACCTATACTTTCTTACAGAAGATGCTATATCATTAACGGGAGCTGCAATATTATTAACAAATAAACTTAGTGCATATTCAGGCTCAGCAAGCATATCTTCATATTGAATTCGCGCCGTAGAAAAATTCCACCAATCGCATGTTACGGAGAGTAAATTACTGGCTCGCGAACTCTTGGCATAATTAAGAAATTCAGTGTCGAGAGGTGTCTTCCCCACAATCCCACGCTCATCGCCCCCTTCACCACATAACCAAAATGCAGTTTGTGGTTCCCGTGTGCAAAATTGCAGTATGGAAATCAAAACATCAAGTGGATGGCGACCTATAGTGACGATAATAAAACCATATTTCTTTAAGTACTCTATAAACTCTGCTGACCGCTGCCAGTGCAACTGTACTATGCAACGTTTAGGCAACTTATCAAAATTCAAATCATCTGGGCTATGGACCGCGAAATGCTCTAATTCGTATATATCACCAAGAATTAGGCGTAGCCATGTATTTCCAGACCGAGGAGTACTAACTAATGCTATTCGGAGAGTTTCTATGCTCATTTATACCAGTTCATTAACATAATTTAATTTAAAGCTATTACAGTTACATTACCTGCCTCAAGCGCGCCACGAACATAGCATGCCTTGCATCTCAGCAACGGCCGTATGAATCTTCAAAGCGTTCAATGTCATCTTCACCTACGTACGATCCGCTTTGCACTTCTATCATGACCAGGTTTTGCAAGCCTGGATTTTCAAGCCTGTGCTTGTGGCCTGCAGGAATGTAAGTAGATTCGTTAGTGTTAACAATAAGCTCAGTATCTCCATTTAACACTTTAGCAATACCACTCACAACTACCCAATGTTCGCTGCGGTGATGATGCATTTGCAAACTGATTTTGGCGCCAGGGTTGACTTCAATGCGCTTGATTTTAAAGCCCACACCTTCTTCCAGCACTGTATAGGTACCCCATGGACGACGCACCATTCGATGAAACTTATGGGCATCATGTCCATTTAATTTTAATTCTGCATAAATATGCTTAACATCTTGCGCACACGATTTATCTGCTATGAGCAGCGCATCAGGGGTATCAATAATAATCAGGTCTTTCACACCCACTGTGGCAACTAGCCGGCCATTACTTTGGCTGCTATTTTGAATAGTGCAGTTATGCGTAGCATGCAGCATGGCTTCTCCCTGCACGCGGTTGCCATTGGCATCAGCCTCATAGAGATCACCCAACGCCGACCATGAGCCTATATCGCTCCAGCCGATATTACAGGGGACTACTGCGACTTGATCAGACTTTTCCATCACTGCATAGTCAACGGAGTCTTCGTGAACGGTTGCGAAAGTCTTGGCATCAAGCTCTATCTGAACAAACCCTCTGCCTTCTGATGTACGAGATTGCGCAAGGCAAGCACGCATATCCGAAACAATTGACGGGTGATACTTTTCCATTTCATACAGCAAACTGCCCGCACTGAAACAGAACATGCCGGAGTTCCAAAGAAACTTACCAGTGGCAAGATACTCCTGCGCTCTTTCAAGCGAGGGTTTTTCAACAAAGCGCAATACGGTGTTGCCATCAGCCTCAATATAGCCGTACCCGGTTTCAGGAGCTTCTGGCTGAATACCAAAAGTCACCAGCTTGCCCTTGGCTGCGAGCTCGGTCGCTTTTAATACGGCTTGTTCAAATGCTGACTGTTCGGCAATAAGGTGGTCTGCCGCAAGCACTAACATCATGGCATCATTGCCATGCGCTTTAGCCACTTGCAGCGCTGCTGCCACAATAGCAGGCGCAGTGTTGCGCCCGAAAGGTTCAAGAATGAAAGATGTAGCGATACCGGCAGTATTTACCTCACGGAACTCATCTTCAGTTTTGAAGAGTAATTCACGGTTGGTAACCGTCAGTACTTCAGCAACACCAGCCAGCTGGGCGCCACGCAGAAACGCCTTTTGCAAAAGGCTTTGCCCGTCGGCCAGCCGAATAAACGGCTTAGGATGCTGCTCTCGTGAGACCGGCCACAAACGCGAACCCGCCCCACCACATAGAATGATAGGTATTAATGTCATAGGCCTGCACCTTAGAATTTTATTTTACTTTTTTATTATTTTTAGCAACTTGTTAGAGTCACTTTTCCCCAGGCGTTTTAAGAAGAGCCGCCCCACACTGGTATAACTTGGCTCTAGTTATGTCGAAGTATACCACCCGAAAGGGTGAGTATTGAAGTGGAATGCTCCAAAATGTATCAACAGAGCAGGTTTATTAGTTAGCCAAACCGATTTACTGCTACAGCAATGAAGCCAGCATCTTTACGCTCAATGCGAGCAGCAGCACGCCAAAGACCCGCTTTAATGTCTTCACCGGCAAGGTCTGTGTGAGCTTTGCACCAATGGGCGCGGTAAAAAAACTTGGTATGGTCACCAGCAGCACTGCCGGTAAATAAACAAAGCCCAGTGTGTATTCAGGATTAATGCCGCCGGCCACAATACCGTTAATGAGATAACCGAGCGTGCCGGTAATTGCGATAGGGAAACCAAGCGCAGCAGATGTACCGATTGCCTTGCGGATATCGACACTGCGCCAGGTCAGATAGGGCACGGTGAGTGAGCCGCCACCTATGGAAACCAGTGCTGAGATTGCACCAATCCCAAATGCAACAAGGCTTAATTCCAGCTTGCTGGCTTCGCCGCTGGCTGATGCCGCTATTTTTTTGCTGCGGAACATTTGGCATGCCACATACGCCATAAATACAGAAAAAAATACTGCCAGGCCTTTTGAGCTGATTTGTGCGGCGATGAATGTCGCCAAAAAAGTACCCAGTACAATCGCAGGCGACATTGTTTTTACCAGTTGCCATATCACCGCACCATTGGCATGGTGCGCACGCAGGCTGGAAAAAGAAGTCACCATGATACAAGCCATAGAAGTACCCAGTGCAATATGCACTACGTTATCCATAGCAAAACCCTGATAGATAAAGATAGTTGTTAGCACCGGTACCAGTATGCCGCCACCGCCTATGCCAAGTAATCCAGCCATAAAGCCGACAAATGCGCCCAAGGCCAAAAATACAAGAATCAATTCCACACTCATCAGGAAACCCTGTCATTTACAATAAAAAACCACGCAAGCTTACACCAAGCTGCGTGGTTAGGATTCATAGCTGATACCAAATAAATTAAACGGCAATGCCCTGCGCGTCAAACTGCCCTTCAAACAATATCGAGCTCAAATAGCGCTCGCCAGAGTCTGGCAAAATCACGACTATGGTTTTACCGGCATTCTCCGGGCGCTTGGCATAGCGCACCGCAACCGCCACGGCAGCACCACAGGAAATTCCGGACAAAATACCTTCTTCTTTTGCCAGCCGCTGTGCGTAGAGTATCGCCTCTTCATTCGTCACCTGGGCGATGTCATCTACCACTGACAAATCCAGCGTATCCGGCACAAAACCTGCACCAATGCCCTGAATTTTATGCGGCGCGGGCTTCAGTTCCTGCCCTGCACGCCTCTGGGTTAACACCGGGCTGGCGGCCGGCTCTACCGCAACCGTCAATACCTGCTTGCCTTTGGTGTTTTTAAGGTAACGTGACACACCGGTAATTGTGCCGCCGGTACCTACGCCAGATACAAAAATATCAACGTTGCCATCGGTGGCGTCCCATATTTCAGGGCCGGTAGTTTTTTCGTGAATTGCCGGATTAGCCGGGTTTTTAAATTGCTGCAGCAGCACGTAACGATTAGGATCAGAGGCTAAAATCTCCTCAGCCTTGGCAATCGCACCGTTCATGCCTTTTGCACCTTCGGTCAGCACCAGCTTGGCACCATAGGCCACCAGCAGCTTGCGGCGCTCAATACTCATGGTTTCCGGCATGGTCAGTGTAAGCGGAATACCGCGCGCAGCAGCTACAAAAGCCAGCGCAATGCCGGTGTTGCCACTGGTGGGTTCGACGATTTCTTTGCCTGGACCCAGCAAGCCGCGCTGCTCGGCATCCCATATCATGGCAGCGCCGATACGACATTTAACCGAGTATGCAGGGTTGCGCCCTTCTATTTTAGCCAGCACGTTAGCCTGTGCGCCATCAGTCACACGATTTAATTTAATTAACGGTGTATTGCCGATGGACTGTGCGTTATCTTGAAACCAGTTTGACATGAGTGTTCCTTTTCAACTTAACTTTCGCCTAATCAAATGATAGTTTAACTGTGAGTTAATTAATACTCTATCGGAGATAGCATTAGATAATAATAACTATATATCCAGTCATAAAAATTCGCCTGAATTATTACCCTTCAAGATGATTATGGAAATTTTTTGATTAAATTTGACAAGCAAACAAAGCATGATAATTTGTAATGAATGAAACGAATGCAAGCCTACAAATTTGAACTCATGCCGAACGGAGCGCAAGCTCGTGCAATGTCTCAGTACGCTGGTGCTTGTCGCTTTGTCTACAACAAAGCCTTGGCATGGCAAAATAAACAGTATCAGACAGATAACTCTTTTAAGTTTAGCTATACAAAAATTGCCAATTTATTACCACAATGGAAGAGTGAGTTGGATTGGCTAAGAGATGCGCCCAGTCAGACCCTGCAGCAATCTCTAAAGCGACTGGAATCTGGTTTCAGAAATTTCTTAGCTAAACGCACTGACTTTCCCAAGTTTAAGAAGAAAGGCGTTAGTGACAGCTTTCGCTTCCCCCAGGGCTTAAAGCTTGAACATCACAACAACCGTATCTTTCTCCCCAAGCTAGGCTGGTTACGCTACCGTAACAGCAATGAAGTGTTGGGAACTGTGAAAAACATCACCATCTCGCAAAAATGCGGAAAATGGTATGTCTCAGTACAAACCGAGCGAGAGGTTGAAACGCCAGTTCATTCTTCGACCGGCATAATAGGTGTGGACTTAGGTATTGCAAGGTTTGCCACACTCAGCAATGGACAAGTATTTCAAACAGTGAATAGCTTCAAAAAAAAGCAAATCAAACTAGCAAGGTATCAACGTGCGTTAGCACGTAAAATTAAATTCAGCCATAATTGGAAAAAACAGAAAGATAAAATTAGCAAGCTTCACATCACCATTGCAAATATCAGGAAAGACTATCTACACAAAACTACAACGACCATCAGCCAAAACCACGCCATGATAGTGATTGAAGCTTTGCAGGTAAGGAATATGAGCAAAAGTGCCAAAGGCACGATTAAAGCCAAAGGACTGAATGTCAAAGCCAAATCAGGTTTGAACCGTTCCATCCTAGATCAGGGCTGGTCTGAATTCAGGCATCAGCTTGAGTACAAACAGCTAAGGCTTGGCGGTAGAGTATTGGCAATTGCTCCGCACTACACCAGCCAGCGCTGCAGCTGTTGCGGACACATTGCGAATGACAACCGTAAATCACAAGATAAGTTCGCCTGTGTCAGTTGCGGTTACGAGGCCAATGCTGATCTGAATGCAGCGAGGAATATATTAGCGGCAGGGCATGCCGTGTTAGTGTGTGGAGAGATGGTGCAGCGAGGCCGCTCTGTGAAGCACGAACCCACTGAAGGTACCCACAAGTCAGCGCGTGAACCTGTAGGGATCTCTGCTCTTTAGGGCGGCGAGGATGTCAAAAAGCACAAAAAGTAATTAGATTTCTATCTTTACTCGACTGGATTTTCTGGATTCTTAATTTTTTTGGGAGGCAAAATAAACTCTCCCGGATGCTGATTTAGCCGAGTAGCCAAACTCATAATCAGTGAGCGCCACTGATTAAAGCGTACCTTACGTGACTTCATCGCCACA
>DATCVB010000045.1:0-3996 GCA_036567185.1 Methylotenera sp. | reverse complement strand
CCATACCTATGAAGAAAACGATGCGCTGTGGCTCAAAACCACAGACTTCGGTGACGACAAAGACCGCGTAATGCGCAAAACCGATGGCGGCTACACTTACTTTGTGCCCGATGTGGCCTACCATGCAGAAAAATGGCAGCGCGGTTTTGTGCGCGTCATTAACGAGCAGGGCGCCGACCACCACAGCACCATCACCCGAGTACGCGCCGGCTTGCAGGCTTTAGACATCGGCATTCCGCAAGGCTGGCCTGATTACGTACTGCACCAGATGGTAACAGTGATGCGCGGCGGCGAAGAGGTGAAACTCTCGAAACGTGCCGGCAGTTACGTCACCTTGCGCGACCTGATTGAAGAAGTAGGCTGCGACGCCACCCGCTATTTCCTGGCGGCACGCCGTGCAGATTCTCAACTGGTATTTGATATTGACCTGGCACGCAGCCAAAGCAATGACAATCCGGTGTACTACATTCAATATGCCCATGCGCGTATTTGCAGCGTACTGGGTCAGTGGGATGGCGATGTTAGCAACCTGATATTCACAGACCTGACACCACTGGATAATGCGCACGAAACCGCATTGATGCAACGACTGAGCGAATACCCTGAAGTCGTTGCCAATGCTGCCACTGAGCTGGCGCCGCACGTCGTTGCTAACTACCTGAAAGAATTGGCGAGCGACCTGCACAGTTATTACAATGAATACAAATTCCTGATTGATGATGAGCCGCTTAAACTGGCTCGCCTGAGTTTGATCCGCGCAACGCAGCAAGTACTTAAAAATGGCCTGGATTTACTAGGTGTTGCAGCCATACAAAAAATGTAATTTCAATTTTAATGCGGTGAATTGATAAATTGAATGAAAGATAAGGATTAAGAATGAGCAGAGATTACAAACCCAGCCCAGAACGTACTAAAAGACAGAGCAAAGGCAGCCCCTTCTTTTCTGGTTTATTAGTTGGATTTTTGCTGGGGGTCGCGGCATCATTAGCGGTTGTCATGTACATCAAAGGGGGCGATAGCCCATTTGCAACGCAACCGGATACTAAAAAACCTATCGCGGAGAAAATTGCAGAAGATGCAAAGAAGTCTGCTGAGGCCGAAAGTGAAAAACCGGCTGATGGCTCGGCAGATAACGATAAAGCACGTTTCGATTTTTACACGATTTTGCCAGGCAGCGAAAGCAAGGTAACAACGGAAGAACTTAATATTAAAGATCAACAGCCGGTAGTCGAGTACGCTTATTATCTGCAGGTCGGCGCTTTCCAGACTGGCGAAGATGCAGACAACATGAAAGCCAAACTTGCCTTACAGGGTTTTGAAGCAGTAGTGCAAACCGCTACTATTCCTGATAAAGGCGTTTGGCATCGCGTACGAGTAGGCCCGCTTAATAATCTGGATGAAATCAACAAAGCCAAAAATGATTTAGCAGCGAATGGTTTCAAAACCGATTTAATAAAAGTGAATAACGAAAACCAATAATCCAAAACATAGTCTGTGTTTTATTAAGTTTGTTTAAACTTCAGGAACGTTTGGATACTTTGTCAGCCAAATGCTGAATAGATGCGTTGCTCTAGTTGTCACACTTTAATATATAGCCAGATTAACCACAGATTTTAAGACGCTACAAAAAACAGTTAAAACAAATAGTTAAAAAGGAAAAATGAATGAAAAAGTTACTTGCCGCTTTAATGTTGCTGGCCTCATTTAATGTAATGGCAGCAGACCCGGAAATGGGTAAAGATTTTGACAGAACCGTACAGGCTATTCCTAACGACAATCCTAACAAAATCGAGGTTGTAGAGTTATTCTGGTATGGCTGTGGCCACTGTCACCACATGGAAGCACCATTAAATGCATGGGTAAAAAAATTGCCGGCTGATGTCACATTCAAACGCGTGCCTGGCTTACCTAATGCGTCATGGGCGCCAATGGCTAAAGCGTATTACGCAATGGAAACATTAGGTGTTCTGGAAAAACTGCATAGCCCGTTATTCAATGCGATTCACAAACAAAAAAGCTTGAACCCGACTGATGAAAAAGCAGCAATTGACTGGATCACCAAGCAAGGTGGTTTAGACAAAGCTAAAGTAGAAGAGGCATTCAACGCATTCTCTACCAACGCCAACTTAAAACGTGCCGCCAACTTGTTCCGTGCATCAGGCGCAACCGGTGTGCCTAGCCTGGTAATCAACGGCCAGTTCATCACTTCAAGCACCATGGCCGGTAACAATGATGCTGCTCTAAGAACTGCGGATTACATCATCACCAACATCCGTGCTGACAAAGCGAAAGCAGCAACACCTGCAAAAAAGTAGCAGCACCCACTCACTGGTTTAAAGCACTTTATCAAAAAGTCTTTAACTGGTGATGCTGTAAACACGTGCTGAACTTCAAAAAACCCGTTTCTACCTTGATGGTAAAACGGGTTTTTTGTATTGATAATTAATATAGTCATTCAGTCATCACCCATTAATGAAAGATAGTCATGAATATTTTTATCACAGGCGCATCTAGCGGTATAGGTGAAGCACTTGCTCATGCTTATGCAAAGCGTTATCAAAATGAAAATGCAACTATTGGACTGGCCGCCAGACGCAGTGAGCACTTACAAAACCTGCAAAAAACACTTAAAGAACAATTCAATGTCGAATCTGCGGTTTATGCATTAGATGTAAGAGATCACAATAGCCTGAGTGCCGCGGCAGCAGACTTTATGCAGCAGCACGGCATACCTGATGTGGTCATTGCCAGTGCCGGCGTAAGTAGCGGCACCCTGACTGAAAATCAGGAAGACATTGCTGCGTTTCAAGCCGTCATGGACATCAACGTACTCGGGATGGTGCATACTTTTCAGCCATTCATTAAAGCCATGCGTGAAGCCGGTAAAGGTCAGCTGGTAGGCATTGCCAGCGTCGCCGGCATACGCGGCCTGCCCGGCGCTGGCGCTTATAGCGCATCTAAAGCCGCAGCCATTGCCTATCTGGAAAGCCTGCGCGTGGAAATGCTGCATCACAACATCGCTGTGACCACTATCGCGCCGGGTTACATTCGTACACCGATGACTGATATCAATACATACAGCATGCCGTTTTTGATGGATGCAGATATTGCTGCTGCTAAATTTGTGAATGCGATTGAAAACAAACGCCGTTTTGTAGTGATTCCGTGGCAAATGGGCTGGGTGGCAAGGTTGATGCGTTTTATTCCGCCGGTGCTGTGGGATTTTCTGGCGAAGAATGCGCCGCATAAGCCACGGATTAATGTGGAGTAATATTTAGCCGCAGATACACACGGATAAAAACTAAACTCTATTAACCGCCGATAAACGCCGATAAAACCCTTTACCGTGATCGATTATCGGTGTGTTTAGAATCCTCTAGCTTAAGCAACTAATTTAAAACCCAATGAAGATTTAATATCTGTTGTAGCTAGACTAACAGGTCGCATCACTCGTCGTAGTGACGGGATTAATTTTATCGGCGTGCATCGGCGTTTATCGGCGGTTAAAAGATTTTAATGCTTTAACGTGTAATCGGTTTGTAGCGGATGCGTTTAGGTTTCGCGCCTTTGGCGCCGAACTAGCCGTGGATTTTTACGACTTAGTTTCGGCGGATATGCCAGTTACTGGTACGGAAGGCTTTCTAACAAACTAAACTAATGATTATCGAGTAATTGGTTTGTAGCGGATGCGTTTAGGCTTCGCGCCTTCCTCACCCAAACGTTTACGTTTATCCGCCTCATATTCCTGATAATTGCCGTTAAAGAACGTCCATTGCGATTCACCCTCAGCCGCCAGAATATGTGTGGCAATTCGATCGAGGAACCAGCGGTCATGCGAGATCACCAGTACGCAGCCTGCAAACTCCAGCAGGGCATCTTCCAGCGCACGCAAAGTTTCCACATCCAGGTCATTTGACGGTTCATCCAGCAGCAGCACATTGCCGCCAGAAATCAGCGTTTTAGCCAGATGCAGACGACCGCGTTCACCGCCTGATA
>DATCVB010000044.1:0-31849 GCA_036567185.1 Methylotenera sp. | reverse complement strand
TGTTGCCATTTCATACATCCTTACATAATACAAAGGGGGGCGCCCCAAAAAGTTTGCCTCAAGAACAGAAGTCGCAGTAACTAAAATTAAAGCAGGCTACAAAAAACTCGAATTCAAACACCTAACCATATTTATAAGTTGGTTTTTCAGAGATGTCAAGCCCTTTTAATCAGGTAATTAATCTCTAAAACCCTCCTAAATTGAATCCTGACTAAATTAACGCGTTGAACACAAATCTAAAACCGCTAGATTTATAAACCATCGGCATGTTAAAGTCTTTACAAAGAATAGTGTAAAGTGCATCATTCATCCAATATAAAAATAATTAAAATAGCCCTCAAGCTAATTAACACTTACTCTAAATATGGCAACTGTTATCTCACAAACCAAATTGAGTGGTCTCGCTCGTACTTTAATTCAGGAAAAACTACTTTCCGAGGATGAGGCTAAGACAATCGAGGATCAGGCACGCAGTTCCAAAACCCCATTTATTTCACAAGCGATTCAAAGTAAAAAACTCAACCCGCTTGTGATTGCTGAAACAGCAGCTAAGGCATTCGGTTTTCCGTACTTTAATTTAGATGCTTTTAATCTGGATTATTTACCGCCGAAAAAAATTGACGCAAAACTAATGCTAAGCAACCGCGTGCTGGCATTGCATTCACGCAATAATTTACTGTTTGTTGCCGTTTCTGATCCAACAAACATTCATGCCCTAGATAGCGTTCAATTCCAGATGGGAATGAACGTATCTCCCGTCGTTGTTGAAGATGACAAACTCGGTCGCATGATAGACAAGATTGTAGAATCCAGCGACAGGACCCTGAAATCTCTGGATGTGGATGATGGCGACTTTGGTTTTGGCGATGACAGTTCGCAGATTGAAGAAGCGCCCGTAGAGTCAGAGGTTGATGATGCGCCTGTTGTAAAATTCCTCAACAAAATGTTACTGGATGCAATCAACATGGGAGCATCGGACTTACATTTTGAACCTTATGAAAAATTCTACCGCGTGCGCTATCGCGTTGATGGCATACTGCGCGAAATAACACAGCCACCGCTTGCGATTAAAGAAAAACTCGCATCGCGTATTAAAGTCATCTCCAGCATGGATATCTCGGAGAAACGCATACCGCAGGATGGCCGTATGAAGCTGGTGCTATCCAAATCACGCACGATTGATTTTCGTGTGAGCACCCTGCCACTCATTCACGGTGAAAAAATCGTAATGCGTATTCTTGATCCGAGCAGCGCTACGCTTGGCATTGAAGCGCTCGGTTATGAACCTCTGCAAAAAGAGCGCCTTATGAATGCAGTGAGCCGTCCGTACGGTTTGGTGCTCGTAACAGGTCCTACCGGCTCTGGCAAGACAGTTTCACTGTATACCTGCCTCAACATCCTGAACAACCCTGGCGTTAATATTTCCACAGCAGAGGACCCTTGCGAGATTCCGCTAGCGGGCATTAATCAAGTTAACGTCAATGACAAGCAAGGCCTCACTTTTGCTGCCGCCTTAAAATCATTCTTACGTCAGGATCCTGACATTATCATGATCGGTGAGATTCGTGATCTTGAAACGGCCGATATGGCGATCAAAGCTGCATCAACAGGCCACATGGTGTTATCTACACTACACACCAATGATGCACCCTCAACGCTTACCCGTCTGCTTAACATGGGTGTTGCACCTTTCAATATTGCATCTGCTGTTTCACTCATTACTGCGCAGCGCTTGGCAAGACGCTTATGTAAACATTGCAAAATCCCATTATCGGTACCAAAAGAAGCTTTATTACGCGTCGGATTTATTGAGGAAGATTTTAAAGAAGACTGGCAACTGTATGGCCATAATCCGGATGGCTGCCAGCTATGTAACGCCGGCTACAAAGGACGCGTTGGCATTTATCAGGTAATGCCGGTTACCGATGCCATCAGCCGCATCATCATGAAAAATGGTACCGCACATGATATTGCAGACCAGGCAAGAGCAGAAGGTGTAAATGATTTACGCCGTTCCGGCGTATTAAAAGTGATACAGGGATTAACCTCCATCGAGGAAGTTGAAGCTTGTACCAATGAATAATTTTCCAGTTTTCTATAAAAATAAATATGACCAAAAACGCGAAATAAATCGCACAGGAAATCACCATGGCAGCCAATCCTAAAACTACAAAAGAAATTACCTATTCATGGGAAGGTAAGGACAAAAAAGGAAAAATAACTAAAGGTGAAATGAAAGCCGCCAGCGAAACGCTGGTGAATTCTACCTTACGTCGTCAGGGCATTACTGTTACAAAAGTTAAAAAGCAAAGCAGCTTTTCCGGAAAAGGGAAAGTCAGTGAAAAAGATATCACCCTGTTTACGCGCCAATTGGCAACCATGATGAAGGCTGGGGTACCGCTACTGCAATCTTTCGATATTGTAGGCAAAGGGCACAGCAATCCAGCCGTAGCAAAACTTTTAATGGATATCAAATCCGATGTTGAAACCGGCAGCAGCCTGAGCACTGCCTTTCGCAAATACCCGCTCTATTTTGATCAATTATTTTGTAATCTGATCGGTGCCGGTGAACAGGCAGGTATCCTAGATACATTGTTAGACCGATTGGCAACTTATAAAGAAAAAATCCTGGCGATTAAATCAAAAATTAAATCTGCACTTTTTTATCCGATTTCAATTATCGTGGTTGCATTTGTCATTACTGCTGTGATTATGATTTTTGTGGTGCCTGCTTTTAAGGAGCTGTTCAGCAGCTTTGGTGCAGACTTGCCGGGGCCAACACTGGTGGTGATGGCAATCTCTGATGGATTTGTACAATGGTGGTGGGCAATATTTGGTTCTATTGGATTTGGCCTATGGTTTTTCTTTTACACATGGAAACGCTCCATCGCAATGCAGGCAACCATGGACAGGTTAATTCTTAAAGTACCAGTCTTTGGCGAGTTAATCCGAAAAGCTACTATCGCGCGGTTTGCGCGTACATTAGCAACGATGTTTTCAGCAGGCGTTCCGCTGGTTGAAGCGCTGGATTCAGTCGCCGGCGCATCAGGCAACCGGGTTTACTATGACGCAACAAAGAAAGTACAGAGTGAAATCAGCACTGGTACCAGCTTGACGGTTGCCATGCAAAACAGTAATGTCTTTCCAAATATGGTGCTGCAGATGACGGCCATTGGAGAGGAGTCTGGAGCGCTAGACTCAATGCTGGGGAAAGTTGCCGACTTCTACGAGGCTGAAGTAGATGATGCCGTTGACGCGCTGGCAAGCTTAATGGAACCTGTCATTATGGTTGTGTTAGGTACACTGATTGGCAGTTTGGTAGTCGCACTGTACTTGCCAATTTTCAAACTGGGCGAAGTAGTAAGTGGTGGTGGCTAGCCAAGCCAATTAAGAAATCAAATAGAAAACGACCATAAATGGTCGTTTTCTATTTGTAGTTGAATATCTAAAAACTTATTTTTTAGCGGCTGCTGTCAACATGCGTTCTATTTCTTTATAAGGCTGTGCACCCAGCATACGTTTACCATCAGCAAAAATCAAAGTTGGCGTACTGGTAACCCCGGCTTTCTTAGCCAATTGACCAACCTTTTCCAATGGCACCTCACAATTACCTGCAGCACTTGGTAATTGATCTCTTAAAATCCAGTCTTCCCAAGCCTTAACACGATTGTTTGCACACCAGATCAGTTTAGATTTATTCGCCGCATCCGGATGCAACTGTTCAATTGGATATAAGAATGTATAGACAGTGACATCTGTAATATTAGCTAGCTCATTGCGCTCTAAACGTTTGCAATATGGGCAATCCACATCTGAAAACACCACCAGTTTACGGCTGCCGTTACCCTTCACTACTTTAATCGCCTGATCGAGCGGCAAACTATTAAAGTCAATTCTGGTCAATTCTTCCAAGCGCTCACCCGTGATATCTTTTTTTGTTTTTGGGTCAACCAGGCGACCTTCAGCGATTAAAAAGGTCAGCTTTTCATCGGTATAGATAATCTGTCCTGCCATAAACACCTCATACAAACCTGCATATGGCGTTTTAGTGACTTTATCCACCTTGAATTTTGGATATGCGCTTTCAACCGCTTTTTTCACACTAGCCTCATCAGCCATCGCAAAGGTTGAAAGTGAACTAAGCAAAGCAATGCTGACTAATTTTTTTAACATTCAATTTCCTTTATATAATTACTATTAAGCCTATCCATTTTGACCACACACCTCACAATCACGCACAGATTAAAGTGTAATCGCCTGTCTAACCAGTCTTTTCTTAATTGCCTGCAGATTAGTCGCAGACAATCCCCAATTCCTTACTTTCTGTACAGCTAAATTTTGGCTTTCAAACAAGTGATACAAACCATTGGTAAGCATCAGCATATTCGATAAGTCGGCTTTTCTGACGCGCGTATAAATCTTTAACAAGCTACTATCGTTAATCGGCTGGTACAAGTGCCGGCTAGATAATATTTCCGTCAGGTCAACAATATCACGAAAACCTAAATTAACGCCCTGACCTGCCATCGGGTGAATACGATGCGCGGCATCACCTGCCAGCACTACGCTACCCCGAACCAAGGCCTCGGCTTTTTTTAATACCAGCGGAAAAGCTGCCGGCGCACTGATCATGGTCAACTGGCCTAACGTCGCATTACCGGCTTGCATGACTTCATGACTGAATGCCGCAGCCTCTAATTGCATCAGGGATTCAGCATACTGACTCGGCGCTGACCACACGATAGAAATCTTATTCCCTGGCAGCGGTAGCCAGGCAAGTATGTCGCAATGCCCGCCTGCATCTGAGCTAACCCACTCTTGCCTGAACCATTGCCGGGCAATATTGTTATGCGGCTGTTCTGTGATGAAATTCGCCACGATCGCAGTCTGCTGGTACTGTTTCTGTTCAACTGCGATGCCAAGCTGCTGTCGCACCCATGAGTTAGCACCGTCTGCAGCAATCAGCAACGAACTTTCGATCGCCTGCTGGTTATCCAGCTGTAATGTTGCCTGCTTTGGTGTTGAATTTAGAACTTTGCATTTGCTACCAAACAAAGTACGGATTCCGCAAGCCTGCACCTGCTTTACTAGCGCTTTCCTTAAAACCCGCTCTTCTACAATAAAACCCAGGTCGTCAGCATTGTCATCTTCAGCAAGTAAGGATAATGGCGTAGCTGTGGCATCCCCCCATATTTCCATCGCCTGCATTTCACCAATACGCGATGTATCCAGCAATTGCCATACACCTAAACTACTTAACCATTGCACATTTTTCGGGCTGATCGCATAAATGCGCTGATCCCAATCAGTATCAACTAACTGGCTATCGGCTGTGTGTATCTGCTGATCAACCAGCACTACTTCATGCCCAGCCTTACTCATTGCGACTGCGGCTGACAAACCAACCAGCCCGGCACCGACAATCGTCACATCAACTTTCAGCATATTGTCACTCATTTGCCAAAGCTCATTTTACTGACCAGATATCGCTTAACCGGCTTCACCAGATCAAACATACCAATACCGGCGCTTCTTAACGCCGACACACCTAAAATATCATTAGAAAAAATATTCACCAGAAAATCCGTAAATAACAGTCCATGTTTGGTATCAGTTTTACGGCTGCTACGGTATTCAGCCAGCATTTCGCAGCTGCCTACCTGGTCTGCTGAATTAACAATATGCCGCGCCAGCACCTCAGCATCACGCAAGCCAACATTAAAGCCCTGCCCCGCCACAGGGTGCATGGTCTGCGCCGCATTGCCGACCACAACCAGATGCGGTGTATCAGTTGCCTGCGATTGTGATAGCTTTAGCGGAAAAGTCATGCGTTTTTCTACGCTTAAAAAACGGCCGACCCTGTCGCCAAATTCAGCATGGAATTGCGCTAAAAACTCTGCATCACTTAAGTTAAGCAAAGGTGCAATGCGTGATTTCTCACCAGTCCACACTAATGAAAAATCACGCTCACCATTCGGCAATAAGGCCATTGGTCCGTTAGCGGTAAACCGTTCATAAGCAATATTATTGTGGGGTAGTTCGGCACTGACTTTTGTAATCAATGCATCATGGCCATACTCTTTGGTATCGCGCTTCAAGCCAGCCACTTCTTCCAGACTACGGCCGCCATCCGCCAGCACTACTAGCGCACTTTGCAACTCGTGTACTTCACCATGCCGCTGAAAGCGAACAGCAGCATACGCATCACTGTGTGTAATCGATTCAGCCTGCGCTTCATCAATTAAACGAATCATCGGAAAATCCGCTATCTGCGCATTTAACACCGTACATAACGCACCGTAAGACAACACATAACCCAAAGCTTCCTGCTGATAATCCTGCGCCTGCAGCAGGCTACGACCGATACTGCCTTTCTGAGATACATGTATCGTATTGATGGCAGTAGCATGTGGTGCCAATGTTTGCCAGACACCCAGTTTTTCGAGAATACGCCGTGTGCCGAAAGACAGCGCCAGCGCGCGTGTATCCTGATTGGCAGCGCCTTGCTTGCGCACTTCAAGCACGGTACTGCCAATATTCTGTTTTGCCAGCAGCAGCGATAACACCATACCAACTGGGCCGCCACCTACAATAACAATGTCTTTATTTTTCAGCATTATTGCGCCATTACACTTTCAATGTCTGCTACTGATTTTGGTGCCTCAATCGTAATCACATCGCAGCCATTGGCGGTCACCAGCACATCATCCTCGATGCGGATACCGATGTTCCAGAAATGTTCTGGCACGTTTTCTGCCGGGCGAATGTAACAGCCGGGCTCAACCGTCAGCATCATGCCTGCCTCCAGCATGCGCCAGTTACCAGCTTTATCTTTATACTCACCCGCGTCATGCACATCCAATCCCAGCCAGTGTCCGGTGCGGTGCATATAAAACTGCCGATAGGTACCACTTTCCAACACTGCATCTTTGCTACCCTTGCACCAGCCAAAATCTATAAACCCTTGCACCAGAACATCCAGAGCGGCCTCGTGCGGCATATTCCAGTGACTGTTCGTGTTCACTTTAGCAATAGCTGCCGCCTGTGCCGCCAGCACTAACTCGTACACATCTTTTTGTGCTGCGCTGAATTTTCCATTCACCGGAAAGCTACGTGTAATGTCGGAAGCATAGCCATCCAGCTCGCAACCGGCATCAATCAGCAGCAGGTCACCATCATTGAGTCTGGCGTTATTGGCGTTGTAATGCAGCGTACAGGCATTAGCGCCGCCCGCAACAATACTGGTATAAGCCGGAGCTTGTGCGCCAAAGCGATAGAATTCATGCAAGAACTCCGCTTCGATCTCATACTCCATTTTGCCGGCACGCACTTTTTGCATGGCGCGTTTATGGGCACTAGCAGCAATACTGGCTGAACGACGCATCAGCGCCTGTTCGGCCGGCGACTTGAACAGCCGCATCTCATCGAGCAATTTACGCACATCGGCAATATCATCGGGGGCACTAACGCCGGTACGCACCTGCGCTTTTACCTGGTTCAGCCAGCTGGTTACCTTTGCATCCCAAGCCACATCAGCGCCCAGGCTATAAAATAATTTAGCTTGATTTGCTAATAACTTAGGCAGCATTTCGTCGAGATGGGCAATTGAGTAAGCTTCATCAAAGCCAAACTCCGTGATTGCAGCGGCAGGGCCAAAACGAAAACCATCCCAGATTTCGCGCTCCATATCTTTATCTCGACAGAATAAAATACTTTTCGGCGCCTGACCTTTGTGCACGTCCTCGGCAAGCAGAACCAGCACTGACTCAGGTTCTTTAAAACCGGTGAGGTAATAAAAGTAGCTATCAAAGCGATATGGGTAATGACTATCACGGTTACGAGTTGCTTCCGGTGAGGTCGGGATGATGGCGATGCCTGCCTGCATGCTTTGCATCAAGGCGAGGCGGCGGTTTTTAAATTCAGTGATATCAGATAAAGTCATAATATTATTTCTGCTGGGCTTATGATCAGCTGTTTTAGTCTTAGCTATTTAGCAATTGACTATCAAGTGTCTGTAAACGTTCAGGGGTACCGATATCATGCCACGCTCCCTCATGGTGAATGCCGCTGACAAACCCCCGCACCATTGCAGCCTTAAGTAAAGGCGCCAGCTTGGCAGCCTCACCGCGCACGATGTCTGCAAACAGACTGGGCTGATAGATACCAACACCGGAGAAGGTCAGCTTTTCAGTGCCTTCAACGCTCAATTTGCCACTACTCAAAGTAAAGTCGCCGGTGGCATGCTGCGGAGGATTATCCACCATCACCAGATGCGCAATATTAGGCGGCACCAGTTTTAACGTGCCAAAATTAATATCGGTATACACATCCCCATTCACCACCAAAAATGGCGCATTGCCTAGCAAAGGCATTGCATTGGCGATACCGCCAGCGGTTTCCAGCGCTATTTTTTCAGGCGAATACTGAATGCGCACGCCCCATTTGCTGCCATCACCGAGAGCGGCTTCAATCTGCTCACCCAAATGCGCATGGTTAATCACAATATCCTTAAAACCGGCTGCGGCTAAACGCTCCAGATGCCAGACGATCAGAGGCTTGCCACCTACTTTGAGCAAAGGTTTTGGCGTGTGATCAGTGAGTGGTCGCATGCGCTCACCCCTGCCTGCCGCCAGAATCATGGCTTTCATCAGAATGTATACCCTACCTGTGCCTGTTTATTTTCTAATACATCCAATAAGCGCAATAATGGCTTCAACTCAATATAGCGCTCGCATACTTTATGCAGATAGTGCATGACCAATGGCATGTCTTTTAAATAGCCTTCCTTGCCATCACGATGGTAAAGTCGTGCAAATATACCCAGTATCTTGATATGACGCTGTGCGCCCGTATATTCAAAATCACGGTAAAACTCGCTAAAGTCTGCGGGCACCGGCAAACCCTGTTTTTTAGCGGTCTGCCAGTAACGTACCAGCCAATCAATGATTTTTTCTTCATCCCAGCTGATATAAGCATCTCTGAGCAGTGATACCAGATCATAAGTAATCGCACCAAAAACCGCATCCTGAAAATCCAGTACACCGGGGTTATCGTGGCACAGCATCAGATTACGTGAGTGATAATCACGATGCACATAAACCTGTCCCTGCCCCAGAATATTCTTATTAAGCAAGGCAAAAGTCTTTTGCAGAACTTGCTGCTGCTTGTCATCCAGAATAACGTTCAAATGCCTGGTGATATACCAATCCGGAAATAATTGCATTTCGCGTGTGAGCAATGCCTCGTCATAATTTGGCAACACGCCCGGCTTGCTTGCGAGCTGCAACTTGATCAAGGCCATATTGGCATCATGATATAAAGCCGGAGCGGTTGTTTCGTTAAGCTGGCTTAAATAGGTAACATCGCCCAAATCACTTAATAGCAAAAACCCCTGCGTAAGATCCTGCGCAATCACTTCAGGTACATGCATACCAGCATTACCGAATAACCTGGCAATACGCACAAACGGCTCACAATTTTCATGTGATGGCGGCGCATCCATGGCAATCAATGTTTTATCTGCAAGATGCACCCTGAAATAACGTCTGAAACTTGCATCTGCAGAAGCAATCGTTAATGTGAATTCCGAATGCTGCAAGGTATGTTTTAGCCAGTTGCTAAGCGCTAACTGCCGATCGTCTGTATGGATGTTATTCACAACAAAATTCCAACTCTTATATAATTTTTTGCTGAATCAGCGGTAGTGTGCTGCCTGCAAATGTCAAACTTACAGGCACTACCGCCAAGTTTTGATTGCCAAAAACTGCAATTTATGAGATTTTATCACTGATAAAATAAAACAGTTTGCCAATATACTCGTGCCTTCAACTTCTCTGCTACATTCCGTGCTCATTCCAATGGTAATTTCATGCTAAAGAATCGCGTCATAGCTAGTCTCGCTGCTATCCTGATGGCGCACAGCTCCATTTCCGATGCTGCACAGAACTTGCTGCAAGATCATGTATTGAACTCGAAAATGCTATTGCAGCTTCGCCCCGGCATGACTAAACCTCAAGTACAGTCTGTTTTGGGTGCGCCACTTATTCCGGATAACGCGCACGACGACCGCTGGAATTATATTTACCAGCGGCGGCAAGGCAGCGAGATAAAAGAACAGCGTCTTGTCATTCTGGTTTTTGAAAACGGATTACTGAAATCAGTGCGTGGAGACAACATTCCAACCAGCAGTG
Source organism: Methylotenera sp. (assembly GCA_036567185.1). GTDB lineage: Bacteria > Pseudomonadota > Gammaproteobacteria > Burkholderiales > Methylophilaceae > Methylotenera. The sequence continues at coordinate 21,659 of DATCVB010000044.1, read as the reverse complement.
ATGCATCCAAGACCAATGCGGCAGAACTCGCTACTAGTCCTAGTATCGTTACTTCGAGTCAAAAAACGGAGAGTAAGAGCTTAAATAAGCCGCCAGAAAAAACCAATACTGAACTGACAGCAGCACGTCAAGACAGCAGTGCAAAACAAAGCAGTAAACCGGCTAACGAAACGGATGCAGTTGCAGAAGGTGGTATCGTCATTGATGGAGAAAAACTGGAGCTGCATCTAGACCGCAAAATGCGCGCTATCGGCAATGCGTCTATCCATCAAGATAAACAGGATGTTTTTGCTGACAGCCTCGAATATGATGTGCTGAACGACGAACTCCATGCTGCTGGTAACGTACGCATAGAAGTAGACAACGCCAAGATAACCGGCCCGGAGTTGCGTATGCAGCTATCCGAGAGCGTAGGTGAAATGCGTGATGCGTCGATCAGCATGACGAATCCCATGACTTCTATCATGCAGAAACGTCGCACAGTCAGCTCTGAAACCTTTGCCAGAAGACTGGGTGACCTGCAGAGTCAGCAGATAGGCAGTGATGATTCATATACCTCGGCTGATGGCTTACCCATAACCGACGTCAGCACCAGCCAATCCAACAATCCATTCACACTGAACACAGCAAGCCGTGCAACAAAAGCCCGCGGTGACGCCAAAGCAATCCTGTTTGAGGGTGAAGATAAAAAGCGACTGTTAGACGCTCGCTACACGACCTGTGAAGCCGGTGTTGATGACTGGTACATTAAGGCCAGCGAAATATCACTTAACGATTACACAGATTCCGGCAGTGCTAAAAATGCCCGCATCGAATTCAAAGGAGTGCCGATACTTTACACACCCTGGATTAGCTTTTCATTCAATGATCAGCGCAAAAGCGGCTTTCTCGCGCCTACCGTCGGCAGTACCAGCCGTAGCGGCTTTGAGGCATTGGTACCTTATTACTGGAACATCGCGCCGAATATGGATGCGACACTTGCTGCACGAGCTCTAAGTAAACGTGGCGTGCAGTTACAGGGTGAATTCAGATATCTGCAAGATAACTTTTCCGGTACCAGCAATTTAGAATACCTGCCTAGCGACACCCTCAGCAACGAAACCCGTTACTATGCAAACCTGAAACACCAGCACAGATTCGGAAACGGCTGGTCAGCCGGTTATAGCCTTGAAAAAGTATCGGATGACCAATACTTCTCAGAAATGTCCACGCGCATTGTCACTACCAGCCGAGTCAATCTGCCGCAACAGTTTAATTTAGATTACGCAGATGAAAACTGGCGTTTTAATGCCATTGCACAAAAATTTCAGACGCTCCAACCAGATACACTCAAACAAAATTTATATCCATACGAGCGCCTACCGCAGATGACACTGGTGGGTAATAAATATTATGGTGACATCAATGCCAATCTGTATTCGCAACTGGCAGTATTTGATATTAATAAAAATGCACCTCTCACTGCGACGGGTGACCCGCGAGTAACCGGAACGCGGACTACGATAAACCCCAGCATCAGCATTCCGTTCACAAGACCCTATGGTTATGTAACACCAAAGTTTGGCATACATCACACTAACTATAGCTTGAATGACGACCCATTCAAAGAGTCGTCTTATCAGCGCACCTTGCCAATATTCAGTCTGGATAGCGGACTGTATTTTGACCGGGACTTTAAAATAGCTAAGCGTGGCTATTCGCAGACATTGGAACCGCGCCTGTTTTATGTGTATATTCCTGAGCGCGACCAGTCAAATATCCCGATTTTTGATACCAGTCTCACTGACTTGAACTTCAGCTCTCTATTCAGCGAAAACCAATTTGTAGGCAATGACCGGATTAACAATGCCAATCAGGTCAGCTTTGCATTGACCACACGCTTTATCGAAAGCAGCACTGGCACACAGCGATTGTCTGCTTCTATCGGGCAGCGCTATTACTTCGCCGATCAGAAAGTTACATTGCCAGGCGCAGCACCACGTAAAAACAACAGCTCAGACATCATCGCCGGCATCAGCGGTCAACTTAAAAACAGCTGGATCATCGATGCATTCTGGCAATACAATACGGACGACTCGAATTCAGTTCGCTCCACGATTTCAGGACGTTACAATCCAGAACCGGGAAAAGTGCTGAATCTAAGCTACAGCTACAGGCAAGACTCTATTGACCAGAGCGACTTGTCTGCGCAATGGCCGCTAGGTAAAGGCTGGTATGGCATTGGCCGTGCCAACTACTCATTCAGGGAAAACCGAATCATCGAAACAATCGGTGGTTTAGAGTATGATGCAGGATGCTGGCAAGCTCGATCTGTCATACAGCGTGTGAGCACGGCTACGGCAGAAGCCAACTATGCGCTCTTCTTCCAGCTCGAGCTGGGTGGACTGGCCTCAATCGGTGCTAATCCGCTCAAGATTATCCAGCGCAATATTCCAGGTTATGTCAGCACCGGGCTGATACCTGATACCAATCAACAACCATATTACGAGTAACTATGTTGCGTATTTTTGTTCAAATCTTATTATTCAGCTTATTAGGCATTAGCCATTTCACTGCATCCGCAGCGGAAATAGTCAAAATGGATCGCATCGTTGCGATTGTTGATCAGACAGTGATCACAGAACAGGAACTGGAAAGCCGCATCCGCACTCTTACGGCGCAGCTTACAAAAAAAGGGGCAGAACTGCCTCCGGAAAATGTTCTGCGTAAGCAAATTCTGGAGCGTCTGATTTCTGATGCCCTGCAATTGCAATATGCAGCACAAACAGGCCTGAAGGTAGATGATAATCAGCTCGACAAAACCATAGAGCGCATTGCAGAACAAAATCAAATGTCTGTAAAAGAATTTGGTGATGCATTAAATGCAGACGGCATCACTATGGCAAAATTCAGAGCAGACATCCGTAATGAAATTACGATCGCCCGTTTACGCGAGCGCGAAGTAGAGAGTCGCGTTAATGTCAGTGAGTCAGAAATCGATAACTTCCTGACAACCCAAGCCTCCAGCAATGAAAATCGTGATGAATTTGAAATCTCACACATTCTTATCCGCACACCGGAAGAAGGTTCTACTGAGGACGTGCAAAAAGCCAAAGCCAAAGTTGACGAGGCAATCAAAGCGCTGCAGGATGGTGCCAGCTTTGAAAAAGTTTCGGCAAGCTATTCTGACGCACCTAACGCGCTAGAGGGTGGCAATCTGGGTTGGAAAGCTGCCGCTCAGTTACCGGCATTATTTCTTGATGCATTAAAGAGCATGCAAGCTGGTGAGACAACGCCTGCACTGCGTAGCCCAAACGGGTTTCATATACTAAAACTTACCAATAAGCGCGGCGGCAACTCGCCTCTAGTTATTGAGCAGACGCACGCGCGACACATCCTGATCAAGCTGACTGAAATCGTATCCGAAAAAGATGGCAAACAAAAAATGGATAACATCAAAGATCGTCTGGATAATGGTGAGAAATTCGAAGTACTTGCACGTCAGTTTTCTGAAGACGGTACAGCATCAAGTGGTGGCGATCTGGGCTGGGTAAATCCGGGAGATACCGTTCCCCAGTTTGAAAAAGCCATGAACGAGCTAAAAGACAACCAGATCAGTGAACCTGTTCGCAGCCCATTCGGCTGGCATATTATTCAAGTACTCGAACGCCGTAAACAGGATATGAGTAAAGAAGCTGCTCGCCTAAAAGCGCGCCAGGAAATCCGTGCACGCAAGGCGGACGAAGCTTATCAAGACTGGCTACGTGAATTACGTGACCGTGCTTTTGTAGAGTACCGGCTTGAAGATAAATTTTAACCTTTAAAATATTTTTATCCTGCCCTTTGAACAACACGCCACCCCGCATTGCCATCACCGCTGGCGAGCCCGCAGGCATAGGTCCTGACCTGTGCGTCTTGCTCGCGCATAAAGCTTTAAATGCGCAAATAGTCGTCATCGCTGATCGCGACATGCTACAGGCTCGAGCAGTTCAATTAGGTGTGACACTTAATATCCAGCCTTTTACTGAAAGCCATAAACTGCCACATAGCGGCAACGGCTCACTGACAGTTTTACATCGAGCAATAAACAGCCCGGCAATCCCAGGCACGCTGAATGCGCAAAACAGCGAATATGTATTAGAAACACTGAGGACGGCAGCATCAGGCTGTGTATCTGACCAGCACAAAACCAATATCTTTGATGCCATGGTCACCGCACCTGTCCACAAAGGGATTATCAACGATGCTGGCATCTCGTTCAGCGGCCATACCGAATTTCTCGCTGAACTGACCAATACCGAACAAGTCGTCATGATGCTGGTCGGCGGCGGCATGCGCGTAGCACTGGCTACCACTCATCTGCCATTAAAGGATGTGCCGCAAGCGATTACCCAGCGCAGCCTGGAAACGACCATTCGCATTCTGCATCATGATCTGGTCACAAAGTTCGGCATTGCAAACCCGCGCATTCTGGTAGCCGGCCTGAACCCGCATGCAGGTGAAGATGGCTATCTGGGTCGCGAAGAAATTGACGTTATCAATCCAGTGCTGGAAAAACTGCGCACAGAAGGCATGAACCTTATAGGTGCACTGCCGGCAGATACCTTGTTTGCCAAACATCATTTGAGTAAAGCAGATGCAGTGCTGGCCATGTATCACGACCAAGGCCTGCCTGTACTCAAACATGCCAGCTTTGGCGAAGGTGTAAACGTAACACTGGGCTTGCCGATCATCCGCACCTCTGTCGATCATGGTACCGCACTGGATCTTGCTGGCACCGGCAACATCGAAATTGGCAGTCTATTGGCTGCTATTGAACTGGCTATATCGTTAGCCAACAACAAACAATAAAGTACACTCAACATGAAACACGTTGCAAAAAAGCGCTTCGGCCAAAACTTCCTCACCGATCAAGGGGTGATTGACAGTCTGGTGTCGGCAATTTCACCGAAGGCAGATGACCTCATGGTTGAAATTGGCCCAGGTCTGGGTGCACTTACCAAACCGCTACTGCAAAAACTTAACATGCTGCACGTGGTAGAAGTCGACCGCGACATCATCGCCTGGATGCAAAAAGCGTACGCAAAAAACAATATAACCATACACAACTCAGATGCCCTCAAATTCGATTTCAGCTTACTCGGTGAAAACCTGCGCGTAGTGGGTAACTTGCCTTACAACATCTCGACGCCCATTCTGTTTCATCTGCTCGACAACGTAAAAGTCATCACCGATATGCACTTCATGCTGCAAAAAGAAGTGGTCGAGCGTATGGTGGCCGACCCATCCACACCGGCTTACGGCAGGCTAAGCGTAATGCTGCAATATCGCCTGCAAATGGAATACCTGTTCACCGTACCGCCCGAGGCGTTTGACCCGGCGCCAAAAGTGGAGTCTGCGTTTGTACGCTGTGTACCGCACGCCAAGCTGCCATTTGTTGCGAATGATGAAGCACTATTTGCAAAGGTTGTGACTGCTGCATTCGGCCAGCGCCGCAAAACGCTGCGCAACACGCTTAAAGGTTTGCTGGATGATGACGGCTTTACTGCGCTCAACATCGACTCACAGCAGCGCGCCGAGAACCTTGGCGTTGCCGAGTTTGTGACCATCGCCAACTATTTAAGCGCCATTTAAATTACAGCCATATAAATGCAAAGCGCACAAATTCAAATATAATTTCGAAAAATTCAATACTCAACCTTTTAGGAAAATCTCATGCGTATCATTCTTTTAGGCGCACCTGGCGCTGGCAAAGGCACACAAGCTACTCACCTGCGTGAAAAATTTAATATTCCACAAATTTCCACCGGCGACATGCTGCGCGCAGCGGTTAAAGCCGGCACACCGTTAGGCCTGGAGGCGAAATCCTTCATGGACTCAGGCGGTCTGGTACCGGATGCTGTGATTATTGGCCTGGTAAGCGAGCGTATTAAAGAAGCTGATTGTGCCAATGGCTTCCTGTTTGACGGCTTCCCGCGCACCATTCCGCAGGCTGAAGCAATGAAGGCAGCAGGCGTAGGCATTGATTACGTGGTTGAAATCGACGTACCAGATGAAGCAATCGTAGAACGCATGAGCGGTCGCCGTTCACACCCTGCCAGCGGCCGCACTTACCACGTTAAATTCAACCCGCCAAAAGTAACAGGCAAAGACGATGTAACCGGTGAAGATTTGGTACAGCGTGACGACGACAAAGAAGAAACCGTGAAAAAACGTTTAGAAGTTTACCATAGCCAGACTAAACCACTGGTTAAATACTACACAGACTGGGCTAACAGCGGCAAAGAAGGCGCACCTAAGCATGTATTTGTGAACGGCTTAGGCGACATGAATGTGATTCGCGATAATATTTTTACAGCATTGAAATAACATCTTCAAGGGGGATGCTCTATCCCCCTCACCCCCCTTTTACAAAGGGAGAAGCACTACCTCCCTAACACTCCAGTTATTCAAAAACAATATTCATCAACCCTCACCTTAACCACTTCTGCCGCGCCTTAGTTTTAAGTAAATATTGAGAGACTTCGGTAGGCGGCTGTCTGAGCGAAGCGAGTTTCCGACTAACGCTCAAGATTTATTTAAAATTGACGATTAAGCTGCAAGTGGTAGCTTTTTCTTTGGTTTCTTTCTTTTGGCTACGCAAAAGAAAGAAACTCGTTAGTCGGGCGAAGCCGACATATCTATTCAAGACAAATAACGCCCCCTTATTAAGCTGCATTAAAAATGCTCGCTGCGTAGATTCCTGCCTGCGCGGGAATGACGCTACGAGAAATCGCATTATTCACCCGCGAAAGGTATAATCTCGCTATTCGCTTAATATTCAAGAATAGTTAAATTATGCAACAGCAGTACCCCTTCAAAGAGATCGAACAATCCGCCCAGCAATACTGGGAAACCAATCAAACCTTCGCTGCATCAGAACAATCCGACAAGCCCAAATACTACTGCTTGTCCATGTTCCCCTACCCTAGCGGCCGCCTGCACATGGGGCACGTGCGTAACTACACAATTGGCGACGTATTGAGCCGCTTTCACAAGATGAAAGGCTTTAACGTCATGCAGCCTATGGGCTGGGATGCGTTCGGCCTGCCTGCTGAAAATGCTGCAATCAAAAACAATACTGCTCCTGCTGCTTGGACCTATAGCAACATTGAACACATGAAAACCCAGCTCAAGCAACTAGGCTTGGGCGTGGATTGGAACCGAGAAATCGCGACCTGCAAACCTGAATACTACAAATGGGAACAATGGCTGTTTACCGAGCTATTCAAAAAAGGTCTGATCTACAAAAAAACCTCTACCGTAAACTGGGACCCAGTCGACGGCACCGTGCTGGCGAATGAGCAAGTGATCGACGGCCGTGGCTGGCGTAGCGGTGCGCTGGTTGAAAAGCGCGACATCCCACAGTACTTTATGAAAATCACAGCTTATGCCGAAGAACTGCTGAACGACCTCGACAAACTGGATGGCTGGCCTGAGCAGGTTAAAACCATGCAGCGTAACTGGATCGGCAAGAGCTACGGCTGCGAAGTTGAATTCCCGATCGTTGGCCAAGATGGTAATCTCAAGGTATACACCACGCGTCCTGACACACTGATGGGTGCCACCTATGTAGCTGTTGCGGCTGAACATGTACTTGCAACACAGGCTGCCCAAAACAACCCGGTGCTGGCTGACTTTATTGCAGAATGCAAACGCGGTAGCGTCGCTGAAGCTGATATCGCGACAGCAGAGAAAAAAGGCATGGCAACCGGCCTGTTTGTGACGCATCCATTGAATGGCGAACAGTTGCCAGTATGGGTTGCCAACTATGTACTAGCCAGCTACGGCGAAGGTGCCGTAATGGCAGTACCGGCACATGACGAACGCGACTTTGAGTTTGCAGGTAAATACAGCCTGCCAATCAAAGCTGTCATTAAACATGCAGAAATCGACACCTTGCCGATGACAGAACATGGCGTATTGTTTGATTCAGGCGAATTTGATGGCTTGGATTTTGATGGAGCAAGTACTGCGATTGCAACTGCACTATCTGCCAAAAACCTGGGCAAGCGCCGCACTCAATACCGCCTGCGCGACTGGGGTGTTTCACGCCAGCGTTACTGGGGCTGCCCTATCCCTATCGTGCACTGCCCAAGCTGTGGTGAAGTACCGGTACCTGCGGAACAATTGCCGGTAACACTGCCGGAAGATGTGGTCATGGATGGTGTAGGTTCGCCAATCAAGAAAGACCCGCATTTTTACGAAACCACTTGTCCAAGCTGTAACGGTAAAGCAACTCGCGAGACCGATACACTGGACACATTCTTTGAATCGTCATGGTACTTTGCACGTTACGCCAGCTTTGATAGCAACACTGCCATGGCCGACGAGCGTGCCAACTACTGGCTGCCGGTTGACCAATATGTAGGCGGCATTGAACATGCGATTCTGCATTTGCTATATGCGCGTTTCTTTAACAAACTGATGCGCGATGTTGGTTTACTCAACAATGACGAGCCGTTCACCAATCTGCTCACACAAGGCATGGTGCTCAAAGACGGTACCAAAATGAGCAAGTCCAAAGGCAACACAGTTGACCCGCAGGAACTGATTGATACCTATGGCGCAGATACGGCACGTCTGTTCATGATGTTTGCAGCACCGCCGGAGCAAAGTCTGGAGTGGGCTGATAGTGGTGTGGAAGGTGCGCATCGCTTCTTACGCCGCTTATGGAAAGCCGTTTATGAACACGTTGAACTGGGGTCAGTTACCGCTTACGCCACTGGTGATTTAAGCGCCGAACTTAAAAACCTGCGTCGTCAACTGCACCTGACTATTGAAAAAGTGGCTGATGATTATGGCCGTCGCCATAGTTTCAATACCGCAATTTCATCCGTAATGGAATTGATGAATGCGCTGGCTAAAATTGAAGGCACTGACGATACAAGCCGCCAAGTGCGCCAGGAAGTTCTGCAAAATGTTGCGCTACTGTTAGCACCAATTGTGCCGCACGTTTGCCAGACTTTATGGTCAGAGCTTTGCCCAGGCAGTCACATTCTGGATACAGCATGGCCAACGGCAGACCAAAGTGCCATGGTGCAGGACAGCATTGAATACGTGATCCAGGTCAACGGCAAACTGCGCGGCAGCATCAGCGTAGCTAAAACTGAAACCAAGGAAAATATCGAGAAGCTGGCACTGGAGCAACCTTGCGTACAGAAATATATTGAAGAAAATATGTCTGTGCGTAAAATCATTGTGGTGCCAAACAAACTTATTAACGTTGTCGTAGGATAAACCATGCAAAACGCACTCCCCTTAGTAAGTATGCGCAGAAATACGGTTATAAGTATCATCATGCTGTTAACGCTCGCATTGTCTGCCTGTGGTTTTCAATTAAGGGGAGCTGCTGATCTGGCATTTAAAACGCTGTATATTCAAGGCGGCAAGTTGAGCATCTCCAGAGACCTGACACGCACCCTTAAAGCCAATGGTGTACAGGTGGTTGATAAAGCTGAAGATGCCGAGCTGTTACTGGAACTATTAAGTGAGAGCAATCAGAAACGCATTCTGTCACTGAGTGGCGGCGGTCTGGTACGTGAGTTTGAGCTGATTTACCTGCTTAATTTCAGGGTACGTCAAGCTGGCAGCCCAACTTGGGGACCGGTACAGACACTACGCGGACGCCGCGATTTTTCTTACAGCGACGATGCTCTGCTCGGTAAAGCTGAAGAAGAAGCCCGACTTAATGCAGATATGCGTAACGATGCTGTACGTGAGCTGCTGCGTCGTTTAACCGCAATCAAGCCTGCTGCTGCACAAAAGTAATATTCATGCGTTTGGCTCAGGCTCAACTGGAATCGCATCTCAAACAAGGCCTGCAGGCACTGTATGTTTTAGCAGGCGACGAACCATTGGCACAGCGCGAATGTCTGGATGCCATCCGTGCCGCCGCCCGTGCGCAAGGTTACGATGAGCGTACCAGTTTAACGGTTGAACGCAATTTCAACTGGCAGCAACTGCAGAATTACGGTCAATCCATTTCACTGTTTGCCAGCCTCCGCTTACTCGAGCTCAATATTCCTTCAGGAAAACCCGGCGTAGATGGCGGCAAAGTACTGCAGGCCTTGGCTGCAAAAACACTGCCTGACACCACTGTCGTCATCATACTGCCAACGCTAGAGCGTGACGCTAAAAACAGCGTATGGTTTAACGCACTGGAAACCCAGGCACAAACCATCACACTCAATGAAATTGATGCGGCTAATTTGCCTAAATGGATCGCCAACAGGCTTGCGCAGCAAGGTCAGCATACCAGCGCGCAAACTCTGGAATTTCTGGCGCATCAGGTTGAAGGCAATCTGCTGGCGGCCAATCAGGAAGTACAGAAACTAGGGTTACTCTATCCGCAAGGCGAACTTTCAGATGAAATCGTGCGCGAAGCTGTACTCAATGTATCGCGCTATGATGCGTTTCAATTAGGTGAAGCCGTGCTGCAAGGCGATGCCGAGCGCACGGTGCGCATTCTGCAGGGGCTGCAGGATGAAGGTGAGAATGCAGTAGCGGTCATGAACCCGCTGATGTGGGTGTTAAGGCCATTGGTGCGCATTAAGCAAGCGGAAATGCGTGGCGAGAATATCAACAACGCCATGACTAACGCCCGCATTTATGGTGACAGGCAAGCTTTGGTCAAGCGTGCCTTATCACGTTTAAGTTTGCGCCAGCTGGAAGCTGCCCTACAGAAGCTGGCAGATATAGACAGAACCGCCAAAGGCGTGATGTTAGGTGATGCCTGGCTGGAAATCTCCAGACTTTGCTTTGGTTTAGCGCGCGTACGCGGACGCTAGATACTGCTTTTTGTTAGGTGTTTTTTGTGCACTTCTTAATCGATAGCTAAAGGGTTTTTCTTCTATAAATACATTTCTTAGGCGCATTACTGCGTTGCGCGGTGCTCGCAACCTCGCTGTATATTGCATACTATCTCGGCTTCTGCGCTCCGTGCGTCTTGTACTGCATCCTAAACTCTGCATTTATAGAAGCACCCTAAAAAGCGTATAATCTAAAAATATACTTTATATAACGACGATCATTCCGTGAATATTCAACAATACATGCAAAATATTGGCATTGAGGCACGCAAAGCGTCTCGCCTGATGGCCAGCGCCGATACCAACCAGAAAAATATTGCGCTCAACGCGATTGCCAAGGCAATATTGCGTGAAAAAACCGCCTTGCTTGCTGCCAACAAGCTGGACCTCGATGCGGCGCGTGCAAATGGGCTCGATGATGCGATGCTGGACCGCCTCACGATCACCGAGAAATCCATTAACAACATGGCAGAAGGCTTGGCACAAATTGCCAGCCTTGCCGACCCGATCGGTGAAATGAATAATTTCAAATATCGCCCAAGCGGTATTCAAATCGGCCAGATGCGCGTTCCACTCGGCGTTATCGGCATCATTTATGAAGCGCGTCCAAACGTAACTGTCGACGCAGCAGGGCTATGTATTAAATCAGGTAATGCCGCAATCCTGCGCGGCGGTTCTGAAGCGATCCACTGCAACCAGGCATTGGCAAAACTCGTACATGAAGGTCTCAAAGAGGCTGGCCTGCCAACAACGGCGGTACAAGTAGTTGAAACGACCGACCGTGCTGCAGTAGGCGAACTGATTACGATGAAACAATACGTGGACGTAATCGTGCCACGCGGCGGTAAAGGCCTGATTGAGCGCATTTCCAACGATGCGCGTATTCCAGTCATTAAACATCTGGACGGCAATTGCCACGTGTATGTAGATGACGATGCTGATTTTAACAAAGCACTGCGTATTCTGGAGAACAGCAAAACGCAGCGTTTAGGTACCTGCAACACTGCCGAATCACTATTGATTGCACGTTCAGTCGCAGCAGCTATGTTGCCTAAACTGGCCGACATGCTTACCAGCCATGACATTGAGATTCGCGGCTGCGCAGAAACCTGCGCACTGGTAAAACAGGCAAAACCTGCCACGGAACAAGACTATTACACCGAGTATCTGGCTGCGATCATTTCATGCAAAGTCGTAAGCGGCTTGGATGAAGCAATTGAACACATTAACGAGCACTCATCCCAGCACACTGAAGCGATTGTGACCGAGAATTACACTAAAGCCAGAAGGTTCCTGCGCGAAGTGGATTCCAGCAGTGTCATGGTGAATGCATCTACCCGTTTTGCCGATGGCTTTGAATATGGTTTTGGTGCCGAAATCGGCATCTCGACTGACAAACTGCACGCACGCGGCCCAGTTGGGCTGGAGGGTTTGACCTCATTGAAATATGTAGTGCTGGGCGACGGACAAGTTCGCGCATAAGCTAAGGCTCTGCATTGAACACCGCCACAAACCTCACAGCCAGAATGCCAGCCATTGGCATTCTCGGCGGTACGTTTAACCCCATCCATTTCGGTCACCTGCGCATGGCGCAGGAACTTGCAGATGCCCTGAGCCTGGATACAGTGCGTTTTATTCCGGCAGCGAACCCGCCACATAAAGATGCTCCCGCTATCAGCGCTGGACAGCGTGCTGCCATGGTAAAGCTCGCCATTGCTAATAACGATAGTTTCGTTTTCGATGGCCGTGAACTGCAACGAACTGGCGCTTCCTATACTTTAGATACACTGTTGAGCCTGCGTGAAGAATTAGGCGAAAACACCAGCATCACGCTTTTTATGGGCAGTGACGCCTTCACAAAATTTGATACCTGGCACCGCTGGCAGGAAATCATCAGGCTTTGCCATATTGCGCTGGTACAAAGGCCGCAGCTACGCGGCCATGATCATAAGTTATCAAAAACACTGGAAACCTTTTTACAAAATCACTACTCCGAGAATAGTGATGATTTGCATCTCCACGCGTCTGGTTTTGTTACCATGCGCCAGATTACGGCGCTGGACATTTCATCAACTGCCATTCGCCACGCGTTACAACATGGTGATTCGGTACGCTATTTAATACCGGATAATGTGATTGAATATATTCAGCAACATAAACTTTACTGCTAACTGCAATTTACACTTTTACGCTATGCCATTACAGAATATTGCGAGCCTGCCACAATGAAACACACCCTGCCACGACGTTTATCCGTCTTATCACTGCTAGCCCTGGTGCTGACTGTCAGCACTTGTGGCGTTAATCCGGTCACTAAAAAGCATGAACTACAGCTGATTTCGGAAGAAAAAGAAATCGCTATCGGCACTCAGAACTACTCGCCTACCCGTCAATCTCAAGGTGGTGATTACGTGCTGGACGCCGAACTGACAGCCTACGTACAAAGTGTGGGGGATAAACTGGCTGCGGTTTCAGACCGCAAGCTGCCTTATGAATACAAAATCATCAATGACTCCGTACCCAACGCGTGGGCAATGCCGGGCGGTAAAATCGCTTTCAACCGCGGCCTACTCTACGAACTGAACAGCGAGGCAGAACTCGCCGCAGTAATGGGGCATGAAATGGTGCATGCCGCAGCGCGCCACGGCGCAAAAGGCATGGAGCGCGGCATTATGCTGCAAGGCGCGATGATTGCGGTTGGCATCGGCGCACAGAATACCGACTACGCAAACCTGATTGTTGGCGGCGCACAAGCTGGTGCCCAACTGGTTAACAGCAAATATGGCCGTGATGCAGAAAGCGAATCTGACCTGTACGGTATGCAGTACATGAAAAAGGCAGGCTATGACCCAACAGCAGCCGTGACGTTACAGGAAACTTTTGTGCGCTTAAGTGCAGGCCGCAAAAGTAATTTCATAGAGGGTTTGTTCGCAAGCCACCCGCCTTCACCCGAGCGCGTAGCAGCTAACAAAGCGACACTGGCACAGGTAGGTGCCGGCGGCGAATGGGGTAAGGAAATCTATGCGAAAAAAACTGCAAAACTCAGAGCCACCCATAGCGCCTACAAAGCCTATGATGAGGCAGTAAAAGCTCTCGGCGAGAAAAATGTCGACAAAGCCAAAACGCTAGTCAATCAAGCCATTGCCATTGAGCCGCGCGAAGCGCGCTTTCAGGAACTGTTAGGCGACATTGCGCTAACGCAGAAAAAAAATCAGGATGCACTGGCGTTTTACGACAAAGCGATCAAATTACAGCCGGATTACTTTAAACCGCACATTCAGAGCGGCATCGCACTGTTTAACATGGGCAAAAAAGCCGAAGCTGAACCGTATCTCAAACGCGCCAATCAATTGCTGCCAACAGCGCCGGGACATGCACTGCTAGGACAGCTGGCAGAAAGTCGTGGCGACATCAATGGTGCGTTGCAGCATTATCAAGTTGCAGCCAGCTCTAATTCAGATATTGGTAAAGATGCCGTCGCGCGTGCCGTGCGCCTTGATTTGCCGCGTAACCCTGCCAAATATATTCAGTCTGGAGCACAAGCAGACGGCGCGGGGAATTTATATGCGGTGGTACAGAACAACACGCCATCCGCCATTGACCGCGTTCAAGTGCGTGTCATCAAGTACGACGCACAAACAGGCAGAGCCGTTGCTCAAAGCGGTTTGTTAACGATTCGTGGTGTAGCTGCAGGTAAGCGCAATCAGGTAGCAGTAGGCGAGCACGTTAAAAGTGCAAAAGACGTACAGCTTTATAAAGTGGTCGTAGAATCAGCTGAACTGGCGCAGTAAATTCAACGTCTCAAATTAAGTAGCCGGTCTCGCCCGGCTGGCGACCTCATTTCTTTTGCTTAGCCAAAAGAAATGAGGAAAAGAAAAGGCTACCCTCTACCGCTCTTTCTTCCGTTGCTCGCCTTAATGAGCGGCAATCGGAAACTCGCCCAATATAATCAATTGGGCTCAAACAACCGCTTGCCGAAATCCCCCATTAAGTCTGCGCTACTCAGCGCGGTAGAAAGGGTTGAAATTGACGCAACCATTTCTGCTTTAAACAACTGCTATATAACTTATCGCTAAACTATATAGATGTTTTAATAACCAAGACTTACCCAACATACAGAGCCCACTGCTGACGCGCCTCAATTTTGCGTAAATCTTGAGAGTATTCGGCAGACGGCTGTCTGAGCGCTAGCGAGTTTCCGGCTGCCGCTCAAGATTTATTCAAAATTGAGGATTAAGCGGCAGGTGGTAGCTTTTTCTTTGGTTTCTTTCTTTTGGCTAAGCAAAAGAAAGAAACTCGCCTAAAGGCGAAACACAAGCTGAAAACTTATAAAAAAATAGTTTGAAAATCACACGAGAACGACCATCTACAAGCTAAATTCAGCCTCACCCTGCCAAGGCACCACACTCAAACATGGAGCAGTAATACGCTGCTGCAAACTGGCAAGATTTTCGGCAAACATCGGCATATCTGGCCCAACCTGATTAGCCACCCACCCTGCCAGCTCAAGACCACGCACTTTAATCGCTTCAACTGTCAGCAAGGCATGATTAATACAGCCCAAGCGCATGCCAACCACCAGTATGATCGGCAGATTCAATTTAACCGCAAGATCAGCCAGCGTCTGCTGACCATTCACAGGCACAAAAAATCCGCCAGCACCCTCAACCACTACCACATCAGCCATTTCTGCCAAGGTATGGTAACTGCGCACAATCAAATCCACATCAATTTCAACACCGGCTTTTTCCGCGGCTATGTGCGGCGCAATTGCAGGTTCGAAATGATAAGGATTAATCAACTCCAATGCAGCAGGCACGTTGCCGGCTTCATACAAGGCGACCACGTCATCGTTAACCAGCTGCCCTTGCCAGATACCATGCTCACTCCGTTCGCAGCCTGATGCGACAGGTTTCATGCCTACCGCACTTTTGCCGCTGCTGACAAAATGCCGAAGCAAGGCACTGGCAACATAGGTCTTGCCTACATTGGTATCAGTACCCACGACAAAATATGACTGCTGCATGACTGCTATCTTTGTCTGGGTTTGAAAGTGATTGGCGAAATGCCATCTTCGAATTTTGGATTATCTTTGGCACGCCAGGCATGTGCGTAGACTACTTCGAATGTGGCTGGCAGTTTGCCATCATGCTGCCGGAACTGTTCATATTCTGCTTCCAGCCGAGCAAAGTAGCTGCGGCCGAGCAGACCGCGTGCGCGGCCATCTGTTGCATTGTGCGCACCGATACTTTTCAAGTCGCGCATTACACTTTTCACATCATCATAAGTCAGGGTGAACCGTTCTACATCAAGCACCGGTGCACTGAAGCCGGCACGCACCAGCGCATCGCCAATATCGTGCATATCAATAAACCTGCTTACGCTGGTATGGCCGTTAGCGCTGGCTGCATCGCTGGCTGTTCTTAACTCGCGCAATGTGTCTGGCCCAAAGGTACTGAACATAAGTAAGCCTTCCGGCTGCAACACACGGTGAAACTCCTGCAAGGCAGCATCCAGATCATTGCACCATTGAATCGCCAGATTTGACCAGACAAAACCAACACTGTTATCGGCCAAAGGCAGCGCCTCAATATCAGCGCAGAGCAGATTTTGTTTTTTATTGCTCAATAGAGACTTAATCTGATGCGCAAGGCCAAGGCTGCTACGTGTCTTACGCGTTTTCTGCAGCATCTGGTGCGCAAAATCCAGTGACACCACCTGTGACTTTGCATAGCGTTTTTGCAGAGCATGGCTTGCGAGCCCGGTACCGCAGCCTGCATCAAGAATAAACTGCGGATCAATTTTCACAAGATCAAGTCGGCTTAGCATCTCCTCGCGTACCTGTTTCTGCAATATTGCAGCTGCATCATAGGTTTCAGCCGCGCGGCCAAAAGAAGCACGCGCCCGCGCTTTATCGATGCGGTAAATATCGTCTGTCATCATAAATTACTGTGTGGGCGGTTCTAAAAACTGAACAACTGCTTCAATGAAGTGTTCCTGGTGTGAAAGAAAGGGCGCATGCGACGCACCGGCCATTACACGCAGAAAACCTGTCGGCAGGTTCTGCATCATCCAGTGAGCGGCCTGTACCGGTGCCAGCGTATCGCGGTCACCGTGAATTAATAATGTTGGCTTTCGTATATGCTCAATCTCTGCGCGCAAATCGGTTTCCAGCAATATATTCAGTGCGCGGAACAATGACTGTGATGATGGTGTCGGGCGCTCTGCAAATTTGTTACGCAGCAGTTTAACCGTACCGCGCGCATCACTTGAACCCATGCACTGCAAAGTCAGGAACTGCGCCATCGTTCGGTGATAGTCTTCATTCACACTGTCAGCAAAGTTACTGAACACATCCGGGTCAATACCCGCATCCCAGGTAGATTTGTACTCGATATTGGTCTGATCAAAACTTTTATTTACAAAACATGGGGTTGATCCTACCAGCACCAGCCTGCGTACCAAGTCTGGGTAGTCCAGCGTGATACGCATTGCCACCTGTCCACCCAGTGACCAGCCCAACACATCGGCATCAGCAGGCAAGGTTTCAGCCACTTTTTCTGCAACTGCATGCAGATGAAACGGCTCTATCGGGCGGCTAAAGCCCATTCCGGGCAAATCAACAATATGCAAAGTAAATAATTTACTGAGTTTTTTAACCAGAGGCTGCCATACTGCACCACTCATACCCCAGCCGTGAATCAGCACCAGATTGGGTCCGGCACCAATGGTTTCTACATGCACATTATTTGGAGTTACATTCATAAAACACTTTCTGCCTGATGAATTGCCGCTACCAGTTGCTTCACATCATCCAGACTGTGGGCGGCCGATAATGAAATACGCAGCCTTGCGGTACCTGTCGGCACGGTAGGCGGACGTATCGCCGGTACTAGAATACCATGTGTCTGCAAGTACTCGCTAACTGCCAGTGATTCCTCATTGCCGCCGATAATCAACGGCTGAATCGCCGTATCTGATTCTAGCAGCTTCCATTTTTTGAGCTTTAGATTTTGTTTGAGATATGCGATTAAGGCATTCAGATTGGCACGCAGATCATCGCCCTGCTCAATCAGCCGCACCGAAGCTGACAGCGTTGCCGACAGCGCCGGTGGTGCCGGTGTTGAATATACATAGCTCTTGGCTTTTTGAATCAGATAATCAATCACCACTAGTTCGCCAGCTACAAAAGCACCAGCGACGCCCGCAGCCTTACCTAAAGTTGCCATCACAATGATGCGCGGTGATTTAATCTTGAAGTGATTCAGGCTGCCCTGCCCATGCTCGCCCAGTACGCCAAAACCATGTGCATCATCCAGATACAGATAGGCATCATACTTTTCGCACAATGCCAGATATTCCGGTATCGGCGCAATGTCGCCATCCATGCTGAACACCGCATCGGCAGCGATCATTTTATGTTTGGCTTTGCTTATTTGCAGGAGCTTTTCTAATGCCGCAACATCGTTGTGCGGGTAACGATGAAAATCTGCGTAAGAAAAATATGCGCCATCGTTGAGGCAGGCATGATTCAATTTGTCTGCAAATACAGCATCACCGCGACCCATCAGGGCGCCGATCACACCAATATTCGCCATGTATCCGGTAGAGAATAGCAATGCAGCCGGCAGACCTACAAACTTTGCGAGCTGCTTTTCCAGTGAATCATGATAGCGATGATGACCGGTAATAAGATTGGACGCACCGCTGCCGACGCCGGAATCTCCCGCTGCCTTCTGCATCGCAGCAATCAGTTCCGGGCGATTAGCCAATCCCAGATAATCATTACTGCAAAATGACAAGTAAGGCTTCTGGTTGGCAACAATATGCTCTGCCTGCGGGGAATCCAGCAGTCGGCGCTGACGCAACAAGCCATTAGCTTTGCGTTGTTCAAGCTCTTTTTGTAAAGCCGCTAACATTTAGATTTTATTGATACCAAGTTTTGCAAACAGCTGCTTATCCGTGTCCGCTTCCGGATTGCCTGTGGTTAAAAGTTTTTCACCATAGAAAATACTGTTAGCGCCAGCCAGGAAACACATAGCTTGCGTACCTTCACTCATGCTTTGACGACCTGCTGACAAGCGCACATAACTAGTAGGCATCGTAATACGCGCGGCGGCGATAGTGCGTACAAACTCGAGATGGTCCAATTCTTCAGTACCGTGCAAAGGTGTGCCTTCGACCTGCGTTAACAGATTAATTGGTACGCTCTCCGGCGGCTGCTCCATGTTGGCCAGTTGTGCCAGCAGACCGGCACGCTGGTTGCGTGACTCGCCCATACCGATAATGCCGCCGCTGCAAACGTGAATGTTTTGGCTACGCACGCGCTCCAATGTTTCCAGCCTATCCTGATAGGTGCGTGTAGTAATCACTTCACCATAGAATTCCGGCGCTGTATCCAGATTATGGTTATAGTAATCGAGCCCGGCTTCTTTCAACTGTTCAGCCTGGCCTTCTTTCAGCATACCCAAAGTCGCACAGGTCTCCAGACCCAAAGCTTTCACTTCCTCAATCATCCTAAGTACCGGTTCCAGGTCACGCTGCTTCGGGCCACGCCATGCGGCACCCATACAGAAGCGGCTGGCACCGTTATCTTTAGCTTCTTTAGCTGCGGCAACTACATCATCCAATGCCATCAATGGTTCATTCTCAACCTCGGTATGGTAACGCGCTGCCTGCGGGCAATAACCGCAATCTTCAGAACAGCCACCGGTCTTGATTGATAGCAAAGTACTGACCTGTACCGCATTCGGATCAAAGTTTTCACGGTGCACGGTTTGCGCGCGATACATCAAATCACTGAACGGCAACTCAAATAATGCGACAATGTCATCAACACTCCAGCGATCAACTGTTTTTGGCGTGCATGATTTGTCTAAATTGGCTTTAAGATGATCAGTATTGATGACTGCTTCATTACTGGAAGCTGCCGGTGATGTTGTTGCCGATTCAAGCATGTGCGTTTCCTTGATTTACAGCATAACTACCGGCTTTGAATCCGGCACTTACACTGGTTTAATAACTTATTGAATATGGTGCATTATACCTTGTCAACAAAAAGCCCTGCAAATTTTGAACAACAGATTAAAATTTAAGCACATTTTCAATTCTATCCTGCAGCAAGCCTGCATGCTATGTGCTGATCACAAGGGTGGAGAACATGGTCTTTGCAGCGACTGCCTGCAAAGCTTACCGTGGCATACTGCACCAAAGTGCCCACAATGCGGCCTGCTATCGGATGGCCAAATTTGCGGTCATTGCCTGCACTCTGCACCCAGCTTTGATGCGACACATGCCTTATTCAGCTACGACTATCCGCTGGACCGGCTGCTACAACACTATAAATACAAAGAATCACTGCATCTGGCAGATACTTTTGCGTCTTTATTTATCAAACAATTGCTTGTTACTGCACAGAACAATCATGCTCAAACAGACCTGATCATACCCATGCCTATGCATAACGAACGCCTCAAACAACGCGGATTTAATCAGGCATTGGAAATAGCGCGCCTTATCAGCAAGAACAGGCAAATCAAACTCGACTTTACTTCATGCCAGCGCACCAGACTTACGTCGCCACAGGCAAGTCTGCCGCTAAAAGAGCGTATCAAAAACATACGGGGCGTTTTCCAGTGTAATAATAGTTTGCAAGGCCTTAACATTGCACTGGTCGATGACGTGATGACCACCGGTGCCAGCCTGAATGAATTAGCCAAAACTTTAAAACAAGCAGGGGCGGCACATGTAGAATGCTGGGTGATCGCAAGAACACTGCCTAGACCACACTGATAAAAGACCTACTGATAAATTTATGTTTACTATCGTTTTATTTGAACCAGAAATACCACCCAACACCGGCAAAATAAAGACCAGTAATTTTGTAATATTTCATTAGTATCTCTCTTGCATTATTCAATTAAATCAGTAATATAAAATCCATATATATCATTACTTGTGAAAATTTATGGAGCGCATTGCTCTTTCTAACCTTAACATTGAAGGCTCCTTCATTGACAGACTGCACCTAATACTAGATGACTATGGAAATGTAATTACACTTCCTCTTCTGTGGACAATACATCTTTCCTGTACAGGCTGTGTTTTTAGCTGGTCCAAGAAAGGGACTTTCAGCAATACTCAAGCAAAGTTCCAAAACAGTAAGCATATAGCTGTTGAAAATACTTTCTCCATGCATCCAGTTAGTGAAAACACCATTGATAATTACGTTGGCCATGTTTTTCACTTCCTAAAATATATTAATGAGTTATATAAAAGCAAAAAGACACCCTCTGTTCATAACACAGAATTAGTTACCACCTGTTTTATTAATTATTATCTCAATTCTGAACTCCCCAAAAAACTTCAATCAATTTCTTCATTAAATGCACATCAAGCTGCAATATCAGCTTATTTCTCATTCCTTTATGAACTTGAAATAAAAGACATTGTTAAATCAACTATTTACCGTAAAACTAGACAGCTAATTGCAGAAAATGACAGTCGCGTAAAAAAAATTAATTATGTTAGTAAGTATGAACGCTCATACCTGCTAAGTGCATGTAATAGTCAAAGTGTTGAATTGCATTAATAATTGACCCACCAATTGCATTTAAAATTGACCCACCCTTAGTTGTTAATTTAGCATAAATTTATTGGGTTGGTATCTTGATGCCTCTCTCCTTTTGACTGTGTGCAGTGCTGTGTTTATAGCGGAAACTATCATTACCTGTTTCAACAATATGGCATCGATGCGTTAAGCGATCTAATAATGCAGTTGTCATCTTTTGATCGCCAAAGACATTACCCCATTCAGCAAAGCCTAAATTG
>DATCVB010000043.1:0-9365 GCA_036567185.1 Methylotenera sp. | reverse complement strand
CCAGCGCTTACTTCACATCGTGATCTTAGCCCGGCAATGCGGCAATCGCGTGGTATCACGGATAGTTTAATAAGACTGTCTATTGGACTTGAAACCCCAGAGGATCTGGAAAATGATTTGATACAGTCACTTTCCGAGTGTTCGAGAAATTAAACATTCAATAGTCACTTAGCCAATTGTCAAGTTGGAGCTAATGCTTTTTCGGGTTGGCTGTATTTCTTCACTCATGCATAAATATTGTGGGTTGAGGCACCGAGCCATGCTTCATTTCTGAAACAGGAAAATGCCGCTCGGTAATTTGTTTGGTAGCTTCTAGTTTGAATTCTTCTGTAACTCTATAGCTAACCATTTAATGGTCCTTTTAAGCGTAATTATGAGGCTTAAAAGTGCCTACTGCCTCTTTGTCGATTCAGTATTCATGTTCCTGACTTTCTCCCACATGCCAGATTTGCTGGTACGGCGATGTCCATTAATTTAGGGTCAGGCAAGTTCAATGAGTTCATAATTGCTACATATTCCGCTTCGGTTTTACCGGCAATGCGTGGATTGTGCTGCTTTTCTTCGGCTATTGACGATACCGTCCAGCCTTTGTAGTCGTGGGCCGCGTAAATCAAAGTATCATCTGGTAGGTGAAATAGCTTATTAACGATGGAATCCCATGATTTGTAAGGGTCGCCACCCTGAAAATCAGTACGACCAGTACCACGATAAAGCAAAACATCACCAGTAAACACACGGTCATTCATCACAAAGCTCATTGATTCGTCGGTATGGCCGGGGGTGAATAGGGCGCGCAGCTTGATTCCGTCAATATCCAGTACATCCCCTTCGGCTAACCTGACATCTACACATTCTGCACGCGTGTGATCACCCATGACGGTAGTACAATCTATGCGCTCACGCAAAGTGCCTAGTGCGGTAATGTGGTCCGCATGGGTATGCGTGTCAAGCGCGTAGACCAAACGTAAACCAAGCTGCTCGATCAATGTGATATACATATCTGCAAACTCGTCTACAGGGTCAATTAACACTGCCTCACCACCTGATCGGCTCGCAAGCAGGTAGGTATAAGTCGAAGATTGCTGGTCGTAAAGTTGACGAAAAATCATGATTATTTACCTTAGAAAATATGTGCTAATTAACATGGCGGTTGCCAGATTAATTAGGGCTATGGGGAAGAATTGTCGTAAACGACACCCTGTAATTCAATTAGGAAAAATTGCGTCCAATTAACATACCTAAATGGCCACCGCTAACTAAAGCTAACAGCACTGACCACAGTATACTACTCTGTAACGTTACCTAAGCTTTACCAGTGAGCTAGGTAGAGATTAGCTTCAGCTATAAAGTGCGTCCCTTATTTCAGACACTCACTTTCTTTCGTTTTAGAATATTTGTAAATCAGCAAAACTAATTTTAATAGTTGTGCTGAATATCATCACACTTCGGTCTGCTCAATCTAATACAAAGCAGTTTATCTTTAATGCGTTAGCGTTTGTATAAAGCTGAGATGTATTACACGGTATCAGCGATGTAAGGGATAATAGTGCCCACATCATTTTTTGCACATTTTTTGGAATTATCACCATGGAAATTAAGGTCAACTTTCTCGATAAGCTACGTCTTGAAGCCAATTTCGATGACTTCACGGTGATTGCAGACCAGCCTATCCGATATAAAGGCGATGGCTCGGCACCAGGCCCCTTCGATTACTTTCTGGCTTCATCAGCCTTGTGTGCGGCTTATTTTGTGAAGTTGTACTGCGACACTCGCAATATTCCTACCGAAAATATCCGCCTCTCACAGAATAATATTGTTGATCCGGAAAATCGTTATCAGCAGATTTTCAAGATTCAGGTCGAACTACCGGAGGATATCTCTGACAAAGACCGCCAGGGTATTTTGCGCTCCATCGACCGTTGTACGGTTAAAAAAGTGGTGCAGGCCGGACCCGAGTTTATCATTGAAGAAGTCGCTAATCTGGACGCCGATGCGCAGGCCTTGCTGATGGTGAATTCGGCTACTGACGCGCTTACTTATATTACAGGCAAGGACCTGCCGTTGGAACAGACCATCGCCAATATGTCGGGGCTGCTGGCAAACCTGGGCATCAAGATTGAAATTGCTTCATGGCGCAATATTATTCCCAATGTGTGGTCGCTGCATATCCGTGATGCGCACTCGCCGATGTGTTTTACCAATGGTAAGGGATCAACCAAGGAAAGCGCGTTGGCGTCAGCCTTGGGCGAGTATATTGAGCGCCTGAGTAACAACCATTTTTATGCCGGGTCGTTCTGGGGCGAAGATATCGCCAATGCAGCGTTTGTGCATTATCCGAACGAGCGCTGGTTCAAGCCGGGCCGTAAGGATGCGTTGCCGAAAGAGATTCTGGATGAGTATTGCCTGCAAATTTACAACCCTGATGGCGAACTGCGTGGTTCGCATCTGATAGACACCAACTCGGGTAATGCAGAGCGCGGCATCTGTTCGCTGCCGTATGTGCGCCAGTCGGACGGCGAGATTGTATATTTCCCATCTAATCTGGTCGAAAACCTGTACGTCAGCAACGGCATGAGCGCCGGTAATACGCTGGCTGAAGCGCAGGTGCAATGTCTGTCGGAGATTTTTGAACGGGCGGTCAAACGCGAAATTCTCGAAGGTGAAATCGCCTTGCCCGATGTGCCGCAGGAAGTGCTGGCGAAATATCCTGGCGTTGTGGCCGGCATTCAGGGCTTGGAAGAGCAGGGCTTTCCGGTGCTGGTAAAGGATGCATCGCTGGGTGGCATCTATCCGGTAATGTGTGTCACTTTAATGAATCCCCGCACAGGCGGGGTGTTTGCCTCGTTCGGTGCGCACCCAAGTTTAGAGGTTGCGCTGGAACGCAGCCTGACTGAATTGCTGCAGGGGCGCAGTTTAGAAGGGCTGAACGATTTGCCTCAACCCACCTTTGCAAGTGAAGCCGTGACTGAGCCAAATAACTTTGTTGAGCACTTCATTGATTCCAGCGGTATAGTGTCGTGGCGCTTTTTCAGCGCCAAATCGTATTACGATTTTGTTGAGTGGGATTTCTCTGGTGAAGGTGAAGACTCCAATGCCGAGGAAGCTGCAACCTTGCTTGGTATTCTCGAAGCCATGGGCAAAGAAGCTTACGTGGCGGTGTATGACCAGCTAGGCGCAACTGCTTGCCGGATCTTGGTGCCGGGCTATTCGGAAATTTATCCGATCGAGGATCTGATCTGGGATAACACCAACAAGGCGCTGTTGTTCCGCGCTGATATTTTGAACCTGCATCGCCTGGACGATGCCAGCCTGGAAGCGCTGCTTGAGCGTTTAGAGAATAACGAGTTGGATGAGTATGGCGACATCGCCACATTGATTGGCATCCAATTTGACGAGAATACGGCCTGGGGTCAGCTCACAGTGCTGGAGTTGAAGCTGCTGATTCATCTCGCCTTGCAGCAATTTGACGAGGCGCATGAGCTGGTGGGTGCCTTCCTGCAGTATAACGACAACACAGTCGAGCGCGGGTTGTTTTATCAGGCCTTGAATGTGGTGCTGGAGGTTCTGCTGGATGACGAACTGGAACTCGACAACTACGAGGCCAACTTCCGTCGGATGTTTAGCAACGCCAGGATGGATGCCGTAATGGGCTCAGTGGAGGGCAGCGTGCGCTTCTTCGGCTTGACGCCAACCAGTATGAAACTGGAAGGGCTAGACAGGCACCACCGCCTGATCGACAGTTACAGAAAATTGCATACGGTTCGGGCCAATACGGCGGCTATCTTTAAGTCATAGCTTGTTAAGGCTTTAGTGATGGTAATGAGACATCAATAATGTTGTTAACACAATAACAAAAAAGGTGATCACCATATGAAAAAACAAGATATTTTAAAAGGCAGTGGCGCTGGTTCATTGCCAAGAATCTTAGATGCTATCAATTGTTTCCGGCGCAGATATGGCCATTGGCCGACCTTTTTACGCATTGATGCGGCAATGATAGATGGGTTGCAGCAGGATAATATTACCCCGGCAGGCTGGAAAGCACTAACGGATAAAGTGCAAATCCATAGAGCTGAAGGCAAGGTCATTGCAGAGGACGGTAGTGGCCAATCTTATGAGTATGAGTCCGAGTTCATGAAACCTGAAAGCAAAGCGACCTCGGCAGACTATTGGATCTGGGGCTGCGAAGTCTGGCCAAGCAACGAGTAACCCTACTCATAACATTAAGCACGTTATGCAGACGTGACAGCCTATTATTGCTAACTCTGTCCCTCCTGCTTTTTGTGTATCTACTGGATGTGCTTATTAGACACGGAACTCTCTAAAAGCATGATTCATCGCATTTCAAATAGCTCTTGATGATAGCTTGCATCCGGTAAGCCGTGCTGCAAAAAATCCTTGCGCAAGGAATCACCGAAAGCAACTGGCCCACAAAACCACACACTTGCAGAACGCCACTCTGGCACAGCTACACGCATCTGTTCAGGAGTTAGGCGACCATCTGTTGGAGTTACATATAGATGCAGTCTGACATTTGCTGCCTTAGCATCGGCAGTTAGTTTATCAATCGCCATCTGGTCATAATCTGAAGTTACATGGAACAGATCAATCTGCTGCTGCTGTGGAAACTGCGCTCTGTGCTTCATCTTGGCAATGAAAGGCGTAATGCCGATGCCTGCGCCTATCCATATCTGCCGTGGAAGATGATCTGTGAAATCGAAGCAGCCATAGGGGCCTTCCACGGTAACGTTGACACCTACTTTTAGCCATTTATGTAGCTGTGCAGTCCAGTCACCCAAACCTTTCACGATAAATGTAAGACTACGCTCATCAGCCTTCCATGCTGAGGCAATGGTGTAAGGGTGTGCCCCTTCGGTATTTTTTGAAGTAACAAAGGCGAATTGCCCGGGTAAGTGACCCTCCCAGCCTTTGTCTAGCTGGACGCAGATCTCGATAACACTTACCCCAGGAAATGGCGTGATAGAGTTGATAACGCCATGCACTTGGCGCTTGCGACCGACCTGGCCTGACAGTACCAGTAATGCTGACACTGTGCCACTCAGCAAAAAAATCGCTATGATCCAGCCTACAGGCTGCGTCCAGTATTCGGGCTTCATCAGCACCAGGCTGTGATAAACCAGAACCAGATAAGCCAGCGCCAGCCATTTGTGTGTTTTCTTGAACCAGTGGTACGGAAACAACTTGATCAGTGCCAGGGCAATCAATATTACCGCGGCATAAAATGCCCACTCGCCAAGTGACTCAGCCAACTCACGTTGACTCCGCAACCACAAATCGAACTGAGATAGCGTTTCTCCGGAACGCAGTTTGCGTTCCGGACGGACCAACCAGCCCCATCCGACCATCCACTTGGTACCCTGAGCCCACCACCAGTGAAGGACAGCGAAGATCAGCCCGGCGATGCCCAGCCATTTATGCAGGCGATACATCTTGTCTAGCCCATTCAAAGGCCGTTCCATCCACTTTGGCCGTACCGACAGCAGCATCGCCATACTCATCATGCCAATGCCAATCATTCCCGTGTACTGGACGAATACGCTTCGGAACGAAAAATAGGTGAAAGGGTGGGGCATGAGGGTGTCCGCCAAAAGCCATGCTGCGGTTAGTGTCAGCAAGAGTAAGCAAAAGATTGCTTTAATATTTTTCATGGTGAAGTTATTCCCTGCCTGCTGAGCTAAATGCTCCGCAGAATAGACATTGTAATGCCTAAATGATAGGTTTGACTGAGTTTTTAGGGTATAGGTGTTACATCAACCTTGTGAATTCAGGGTAAAAGCTGTCACAAATTGCATTAAACTTTTCATGAACATCTTAATATTTAAGGTCAAAAATCATGAATAGTTTTAATGATTCTGATCACTTGTTTATTTTTGACTTGTTGATTTATCTCAACAGGATTGATTCAAATTAGGCTCAGACTTTGATCGAGTGATGAAATAATTTCCGATAGCATGACTGATGTATCATTAATCTTTATGCATTACGTTTCGTCAACACTTTAATGACGGGTCAGATAAATATGGGACAAGAAGTCAGCAAGGGAGTATTCAGTGTCAACGACTTTAAAGCGTTCACGGATAATTTGCATGTTGAAACGAATATGCTTGGAAGCATGCTGGCTCGTGGTGAATTCAGTGATGATTCCAAGGTAACAGGCTTTGAGCTGGAAGGCTGGCTAGTTGATCATAATTATTATCCCGCGCCGATCAATGAGGCATTTCTGCAACAAATGGCTGATCCACTTGTTGTTTCGGAATTATCACGTTTTAATATCGAGGTTAACGGTACGCCGCAAACGTTGAAATCCAATGCTTTTAACTCGATGCAACAGGAGTTAGAGCATGTATTAAGTCGTTGCTATAAAGCTGCCAATGAATTAGGTGCTTCCACACTATTGATAGGCACACTGCCGACGCTTCGCAACTCAGATTTAACCATGGCAAATATGTCACCCATGAAGCGTTATAAGGCGCTGAATGATCAGGTCTTAAAAGTACGCAACCATGTTCCGATTAAATTGGATATCAACGGGCGTGAGCATCTGCAACTGATGCACGATGATGTCATGCTGGAAGCGGCTACGACATCATTTCAGGTACATTTGCAGGTACCTATAGATACTTTTGTACGTCACTTTAATGCATCCTTGATTTTGTCTGCACCTATTATTGCTGCAACTGCCAATTCTCCATATTTGTTTGGCACTGACCTGTGGGATGAAACAAGAATTCCATTGTTTGAACAGGCAATTACCACCAGCGCTATAGAAGGTGATCCTCGTGTCAGTTTTGGAGAGGGTTACATGACTAATCCTCTGGATAGTTTTGCATTTAACGAAAGCAGTCAGCCGGTCTTACTGCCATTTCTTTATGGCGCTGCATCTGAAAAGCTGCAGCACTTACGTCTGCACAATGGCACGATTTGGCGCTGGAACAGGCCTTTGATCGGATTTAATGAAAAAGGCCAGGTGCATATGCGTATTGAGCACAGGATTATGCCGTCAGGACCAAGCATCCCGGATATGATTGCAAACGCAGCGCTTTATTTAGGGGCTTGTACGTCTTTGGCTGCTAAAGGTGTTGCGCCTGAATCGCAGCTGGATTTTGCAAAGGCGCGCAGTAATTTTTATGAGGCGGCACGATATGGATTGGATGCGGAAATTGCATGGCTGGACGGCAGGCGACATAACGTCAGGGACCTCTTGCTGCTGGAGATTATTCCAATGGTCGAAGCCGGACTAGATGCGCTTGGGATAGTAGGTGATGAGCGTGATTACTATACAGGCATTCTGCGGTCACGCGTTGAAAGCAGGCAGACAGGAGCGCAGTGGCAGCGGGCATTTATCAAGAAATATGGATCGGATTTCTTTAATATGACTGCAAATTACCTGCATCATCAGCAGAGCGGGAACCCCGTTCATGAGTGGGAGATATAACATTGTTTGATACTTTACAGTCTATACCGGATGGCTTACTTGACATCAGTGCGCGTGATCTGCATCAGTTACTGCATAAGCCGACTTTAATTCATCTGGAGGGCAGGCAGAGCCCGGCAGTTTTCGTTAGTATTCTGTTGCACGGTAATGAGGTTGCTGGCTTGAAGGCCATTCAGACCGTGCTGAAGAAATATGCAGGTCAGATATTGCCGCGCAGCCTGTCGATTTTCTGCGGCAATATTGATGCCGCCCGTGCCGGCTTACGCAGGCTGGATAATCAGCCTGATTACAATCGGATCTGGCCTGGCACCGACGCACCGTCAAGCGCCGAGACAGAAATGGCAAGCGCAGTGGTTGCTGTTATGCAGGCACGCGGTGTGTTTGCAAGTATTGATGTGCATAACAATACCGGGCTGAATCCACATTACGGATGTATTAATAAAATAGCGCCTGCTTATCTGCATCTTGCGACTTTGTTTTCAAGAACGACGGTATATTTCCGTCGTCCGCTGGGCGTGCAGTCTATGGCGCTGGCTGAGATATGCCCAGCCATTACTGTGGAGTGTGGCAAATCTGGCAGCCTGGAAGGCGAGGTACATGCTGCTGATCTGATAGATGCAGTTTTGAATCTGTCTCATTTTCCTGAGCACGCACCGGCAGCCAGTGACCTTGATTTATTTCACACGGTTGGCATCGTCAAAATTCCGGACGCCGTGACTTTTACATTTGAAGATGAAGATGTATCTTTGCAATTCGATTCTAATTTGGATCATATGAATTTCTGTGAACTGGCAGCGGGAACTACTTGGGCGAAAGTGAAAGACTTACATGCGATGCCCCAGGTAATCAGCGAGTCAGGCGCAGATGTAAGCCATGAGTACTTTGAAATTGTGAATAGTAAATTAGTGACAAAAAAAGCAGTGATGCCATCAATGCTGACGTTAGATAAACGCGTTATTCGTCAGGATTGTCTTTGCTATCTGATGGAGCGCTACCCACTTCAGGATTAATTTACTGACTCTTTTACAGCTATTACAGTAAATCGGATAGTTCGTGTTAGTTATAGCTAGCGGTCTGGCTATATTATCTATAATCGGCCTCCATTACTGAGACAACCCAGTATCAAGGTGGTTGAGTGTTATTGTCACCATTTTTAAATACATTCAAATTTGCCTTATCTGAAGCGATGCTACCATCAACCAGTTCAATAATGCGGTCACAGCGCTGGGCTAATCTTGGGTCGTGCGTCACAATTAAGAATGTCGTGCCATTAGTTTTGTTCATGTCGCGCATTAAATCAAAAACGCTATCAGCTGATTTAGTATCTAAATTACCAGTGGGTTCATCGGCTAACACCAAGGCGGGGTTCATCACAAGCGCACGTGCGATTGCAACCCGTTGTTGTTGACCACCCGATAGGTCATTTGATTTATGCTCGATCCATGGCGTTAGTCCAACTTTTTCAATGAGTTCTGCAGCACGTAAACGCATCGACTCGTCTGGCCGACCAAGCGCTGCTAGGCGTGGCAGCATAACGTTTTCAAGTGCGGTGAATGCAGGTAACAAATTATGAAATTGAAATATAAAACCAATCTCACTTGCACGCAGACGTGTCAATTCAATATCTTTCAGTAGCTCGGTTGGTTGGCCTGTGATGAAAAGTTTACCTGCACTGGGCTGATCAAGCAGACCAATAATGTTAAGCAGGGTGCTTTTTCCAGAACCAGATGGTCCTATCAAAGCGGCAAATTCGCCACGTTTTAATACCAGATCTATGCCATGCAAAACTTCGGCTTCTGCTGGTGTGCCGACGCCATAGGCTTTACGAATGCCCTCCAGGCGTAAGGTGATTGCATCATCATACTTAGCCACGAATCGCCACCGCAGGATCTAATCTAGCTGCACGTAA
>DATCVB010000042.1:0-20882 GCA_036567185.1 Methylotenera sp. | reverse complement strand
ATCTTCTGGCTTTTTGTAATTCGATAGCAGGCTATCAATTAAATCGTTGGGTAAGGCTTTTGATAAGGTCATTTTTAATCCATTTCTGAAAATAGCAGTTTCCTGCAAAATGACGTTTACACAAAATTATTTACACCCTCATCATTTTTCCTAGAAAACCAAATTTAACTGCCTATAACATTAGCTTCCAATATATAAAGTAACGATATGTATTGCTTTATATAAACTCAATTCATTAATAAATGACATTAGTGAAACCATGTGGTGCAACTGTATCGGCTCCTGAGCAGGTAGAAAATATTTAGGTGAGCATCTGATGCAGCAATCTGCCATAAACTGTTTTGCCTAGAGTTTATGAGATAATTCTGCGGCAGTAATTAACTGCCGTTTTTGCAAAATTATTTACACCCTCACCTAAAAATTCAGGATATTCCAATCTTGGACATCCTGAATCTTAGGATAGCTAAATTTTATGATTTATTAACTTCGTCATGTATTGAATCTGCAAATGCATCAATCTGCTTATCTGCTTCTTCTTTACCGACGCCGTATGCTTCTTGTATTTTTCCTGACAATTGATCACGTTTACCCGCAATAACATCTACCTGATCATTTGTAAGTTTGCCCCATTTTTCCAGCGCTTTGCCACTGAGTTGCTTCCAATTACCTTCTATACGATCCCAATTCATGATGTGCTCCTGTGTAATAGTTATATGAGTAGTGCGTTTACTTGATAACGAGTTGATTATTGACCTGTTTTACCTCGGATACGACCCGAGCAATTTCTTCAGCTTTTTTGCTGCTTGCAAGTGAGTCAGCGCTGCCAGTAAGGGTTACTACACCATCTTTTGTAGTGACATTTATATCCATGCTATTGATGACAGATTCGGCTAGAAAAGCAGCTTTAATCTTGGTAGTAATCGTAGCGTCTGCGACGTTATCACCGGCCTTATCGCTTGCTTCCCCCATCTTGTCTGAGGTCTCTCCCATTTTTACTTCTGCATTGGCAACGGCTTGATCCATTTTTTTGCCAGCATCCTCACCTGTATTTGGATTATCACAAGCTGTGAGGCCAATTAGACAAACAAGCGTAAATGCCGATAATTTCATTGATGCAGCTTTCATGCTGTACTCCTTAGTAAAACAATAATAAATATTGATGTTTTTAGGCCGCGCTCACATCATTTACAAATGATAACGGTAAGACTTTAAAGGTAGTCAACGCATCTGTACGGCGTTGAGAACGCATAAATATAATGGTGGTAGTGATCTTGTAATTAACAATAAGAAAAGTTTTTACTATGTCTGCATAATAAGACGCACCTAGCCTCATGGTCTGTACGCTACCGAACAGAATATTGAATCAACCGATTTGATAAATACCGCAATTGATTCACATTGTGTGTGCTGTATCGCACAGATTATCTATGTAAGCGCCTGCAACAATATACTTCCCAAAAGTGTAAAAACTTTATTGAAGTGATTTAGGAGAACAGAAATGAATATGGTAAAAGCCAGTGAAATTAAACCTGATATGCCTGTAGTGTGTTCACTAGATGGAGAATTTGCCAAAGTGGACCATATGCAAGGTGATACAACGATTAAATTGATGAAAGATAAGAACGGCCAGCATCACTTTATTCCACTCAGCTGGGTTACATCAATTGAAAATGGTCAAGTAAAAGTGGATAGACCCGGTGATGAAGCCATGAAGCAGTGGGACACGAATGGCCCCGTTCTTTAATTTCAGTTTTATTAACTTTCTCGCATATTCTGGATTATACAAATCTGGAATATGCTGTATTAAATTTAACAATCAAGGTGCAAAATCATGATCACTCGCAGCAATACATCAATGGAAAAAACCATTAAACGTGGTGCAAAATTATCAAGAGCTAAACAGTTTCATCTTGCACGAAAAATCTTAACAAAGGCAGGAGCTTGCCTTTCTACGATAGAGCGCGTGTTATACGAGCCGCATAATATTCGTAATACCGACTGAGTCACTTCATTTATATCAGAGACTTCGGGTCATTATTCAATAGAGCTATCAGGGCTGTAACCTACAGAAAATTGGAGCCTAATTTTATGCTGCAATAACTGACCTGCAGCCGCTATGAGCTACTAAATCAGCTGCACACGGCCTAAAAATTACTTAACTTGATACCATTTTATAAAAAATAAGACTATTTAAGGCTCTCAGGGCTTTTATATTAAAAATAGTTTGCTATAATGCGCGCACTAAATTTGAAGACAAAGTGTCATTGTTCGTGACGCTGAGTTTGACAAATTTCTACGGTTTAAGAAACGTTCAAGGTCCCCATCGTCTAGAGGCCTAGGACACCTCCCTTTCACGGAGGCGACCGGGGTTCGAATCCCCGTGGGGACGCCATTACAAAACAATGGGTTTAGCATGCTTTCGACACTGTGCAATTCAGTCGAGCAATCAGCATGTGGCTTCAACTCATTGCTTGGCAAATAAATATATCCTCGCTTTTCCTCTTTACGGCCAATAGCCTAAAAATACACCTCAACATGATGTTCTTGTTGGTCATTGACCAGTGGAATCCTGCTGTGTAATTGCATTGTGCCATCATCTGAAGCGTTAGAGACTTTTACACTATCTACCATCACTCCAATGACATGTGCAGAAGTCTCTGCTACCCGCTGCATGCTAATGTGATACATGGTTTCACGATAACGATAATGGATTTTGTACGAATTCCAGTGCGCAGGAACACACGGTGTAATAGACAGTTGATCTGCCTCAAGCTGCACTCCCAGTAGCGTCTCTATACTCAGCCGATACATCCAGCCTGCCGCACCTGTATACCAAGTCCATCCGCCTCTACCGGTGTGGGGCTCTGCCATATAAATGTCTGCAGCCATGACGTAAGGTTCTACCTTGTAACGCGCTATTGCGTCAGGGGTGTTGCCATGGTTGATCGGGTTCAGCATGGCAAATAGCTCCCAGGCTCGCTCTTTATCACCCATCATCGCAAAGGCCATGCTGGCCCATATCGCGGCATGTGTGTATTGCCCGCCGTTCTCACGTACACCTGGCACATAACCCTTGATATATCCAGGTTCAAGGCTGGATTTATCAAAAGGCGGTGCCAGCAACTGCACCAGCTGCGCATCGCGCTGAACCAGGTATTTATCTACAGAACCCATGGCTACACGGGCGCGATCCAGATTGCCAGCACCCGAGATAACGGCCCAGCTCTGGCTGATAGAATCAATTTTACATTCATCATTCTCAGATGACCCTAATGGCGTGCCATCATCAAAATAAGCACGTCGATACCATGCGCCATCCCAGGCATTGGCTTCTATGTTGCCGCGTAATTGCATGGCCTGACCAGCACAAGTATCTGCAAAGCCTACATCTCCACGGCGACGTGCCAAACCAGAAAATAATTGCAAGTTCTCATACAGAAACCACGCTAGCCAAACGCTCTCACCCTTGCCGTCACGGCCGATCAGGTTCATGCCATCGTTCCAGTCGCCGCAACCTATCAGCGGCAATTGATTAGGGCCAAAACGCAGACCATAGTTAATTGCACGCACGCAGTGTTCGTATAAACTTACCACTTCGGTAGAGCGCTGCGGTTGGTCGTAATAGGCTTCTTCTTCCAGTTTTAATTCACGCCCTTCCAGAAAATGTACAGGCTCGTCAAGCACGCCGGTATCGCCAGTAGTCTGCACATAACGGCAAGTGGCATAAGCCAGCCACAGATAGTCGTCAGAGAAATGCGTGCGTACGCCTTGCCCATGCGGCGGATGCCACCAGTGCTGAACATCCCCTTCCGGGAACTGGTGTGTGGCGCAAAGCAATAATTGTTCACGGGCAAGGTGAGGTGTTGTATGGATAAGCGCCATCGTGTCTTGCAACTGATCACGGAAGCCAAAGGCACCTCCGGATTGGTAATAACCACTACGACCCCATAATCGGCAAGATATCGTCTGGTAAAGCAGCCAGCCGTTAGCGAGTATATCCAGCGCTGGGTCCGGCGTTTCTACCTGCACTGCCCCTAATGTATGGTTCCAATATTCCCACACCACTTCCAATGCCCGCCGTGCACCAGCTGGCTCACTAAACCGCCGGATAAGATCGCGTGCTTCATCGGCGTCACCACAGGCTCCAGACATGAACACAATCTCGTGGTCTTGCCCGGCAGCCAGTTCAATATTGGTTTGCAACACAGCACAAGGATCAAAACTCGCCCCGGTTACCCCTGATAGCCGTTTGCGGTGCATGGCGGCAGGACTTTTCAGTGAGCCATTGCGGCCAATAAACGCCGTACGGTTACCACTGACGGATGAAGTCTGCCCGCTGACTTTAGCAAAAAATACGCGATTAGCACATTCTCGACCATATGCATTACGCGCAAACAGTGCACCACTCTGAGTATCAACTTCGGTCACAATATGCATCAGATTGGCGTGCCGCCATTCGCCAAGCACCAACTCCCAATAGCCAGTCAAAGATAATCTACGCGGCTTATTGGAGTTGTTAGTTAATTTTATTACAGCAAATTTTACCGGTGCATCCATGGCAACATAGGTATGCAGTGCAGAAGTAATATCAGATTCAGTATGTTCGAATACACTATAACCAAAGCCATGTCGGCAGACATACGCAGACTGACCACTAGCAGGTAATGGTGTAGGCGACCAGAACACACCGGTTTCCTCGTCTCGAATGTAGAATGCTTCGCCACTAGGGTCACTGATTGGATCGTTATGCCAGGTAGTCAGGCGAAATTCATGCGCATTTTCTACCCAAGTGTAAGCACTGCCGCTTTCGCTGATGACTGTACCGATATATGGGCTGGCAATTACATTAGCCCATGGTGCAGGCGTGGCCTGCGCTGGCGCCAGTGTAATCACATATTCCCGACCATCGGCGGTGAATCCACCCAGGCCATTGTTAAAAACACGTTCGTGTTCCGGCAATGAGCTCACTTGTGTAACAGAGGCAGGCCGTGTTGCCTCAAACAGGTCTGCTGTACGTTCTATCAATGCACGGCGTTCCACCTGCTCTATTAATGTTTCGGCACTATCAGTAAAGACAATGCGCGCAACTGTCAGGAACAGAATACGTTCATCTTCAGAAAGATCATCTATACGTCGTACGAACACCCCGCCAGATCTATCTGTAGCCTTTGCTTCGACACCAGCGTTAATAAGCCCCATGATCTGGTCTTGCAGAACAGCCCTGTAGCCGGAAAAGTCTTCATTAATAATGACCAGATCAACAGTTAAGCCTTTCATCCGCCAATAGGCATGGGCTTGCAGCACTTGCTTGACCAGATCAATGCGGTTTATATCTCCAATGCGCAATAAGACGATTGGCAGATCTCCTGACACACTAAAGCGCCAAAGCCCTGATTGGCCAAGTCGATTACGGGCAATAATTGCTGACGCGGCACGGCGCATGGCATTACCATAAATAACTGAGCCAGCTAATCGACCGAATACCTGCGCATCGGCTTCAGCGGCATTGATATGGCGTAATACGCTCTGACTCTGGAACCAGGCCATCTCAAAAGCGCGCTCAATAAAGTGTTTGTCACAATATTTGCCAAGTAATACCAGCGCAGCCTCGCGCGTATCGGCGACACCGGAAATAATATGCACCGTAGCTGAAGCATCAGCTAACAAATTAACACCGCGGCGAATAGCCACTACAGGGTCTAGCACCGAACCTGATGTGTTAGATAAAGATGTAAAATTTTTGATGAAATCTAGTGCTATCGGGTTTGCTAGCGAACGACCTCGCCCAATAAATTTGGCACGATCAGTCTCATAAGACACTTCATCAGCATCTAACCCGGGCGCTGCCAGCAGATGAAACATCCATGGCACTTGCTCCCCCGGCGTGCGAGGACGGCGCGTACAGAGTATGGCATCGCGTTCAGGCAGAATTTCTGTCTGCACAAATAAGTTACTGAAAGCGCGATGCGACAGATCACTATTCAACGTTGCTAATATGACCTCGGCGTAGCTAGTCACCTCTATGCGACGTGCGCGCGATGACAGATTGGTCAGCGTAACACGGCGGATTTCAACGTCATCTTCAGGTGAAACTGCAATTTCGGTATGCGCTTCAATGGCCTGATCGCGTCGACGATACTCTGCCCTGCCCTGTACAAAGATTGCTTCGTAATGCTCTGGTTTGCGTAATGTTGGCTGATACGCGCTGGACCAATAGCGCCCGTTATCACAGTCGCGCAAGTAAATAAAGGTACCGCAGTCGTCGCTGGTAGTATCTTCACGCCAGCGTGTGACCGCCAAATCATGCCAGCGGCTGTAGCCTCCACCGGCATTGCTTGCCATAACATGATATCTGCCGTTTGACAGCAAATGTACTTCTGGGAATGCTGTGTTAGGGTTGGTAAACACGCGCATGATGCCTGCTGCATCCGCCACAGGTGGCTTCGCTGTAGCCGTTACTTCTGCGACATGCGGATGCAACGTTGCGCCGCGTTTAGGCACGCGTTCCTGTAGCAACAACTCGGTTGCCTTCACTAAAGGTGCAGACATGAAACGGCGCTGCATCAGTTTGTCGAGCAATACATGCTCAAAAGCCAAAAAGCTCATGCCCTGATGATGTGCCATGAACGAGCGCACTATCGCATAGGATTTACCACGCGGTACGCGTGATGGCGTGTAATCAATCGCCTCAAAAAATCCATAATCACCAAGAAAACCGGTAGCTGCCAATGTCTGTAAGTTACGACAAGCCTCCTGTGGTGTCACCATCAGCGCCAGCGCACTTGCATAAGGGGCAATCACCAGATCATCTCCCAACCCACGCTTAAAGCCTAAGCCAGGGACGCCGAATGCACGATACTGGTAAATCTGGCTGGCGTCTGTCGTGTTATAGCCAGACTCGGAAATACCCCAAGGCACTCCACGTTGACGGCCATATTCGATCTGGCGTGAGACAACGGTCTTACAAGTCTGCGCCAGCAAGGTGTTATCGTAATCCTGCATGAGCAAGCTCGGCATCAGGTACTCGAACATCGACCCGCTCCACGAAATAAGGCTCACGTCACCGCCATGACTGGTCAGCAATCGCCCCAGTGAGAACCAGTGCTTCTGCGGCACCTGACCCTCAGCAATCAGCATAAAACTCGCTAGACGTGCTTCCGATGCCAGTAAGTCGTAACAGGATGGATCACGGCGACGTTCACCGACATCGAATCCAATACTGAGTAAATCGCGCGAAGTGTCATAAAGGAACTCAAAATCCATAACAGCCAGCTGGCGGCAACGTGCAAGCAAACTATCTATAACTTCAAGGCGCCCCAACGCGACAGAAGAATGTTGTGCCAGTTGCGTCAGCGTTGGTGTTTGACTAAAGTTATTTTCCTCATATTGCAGTAAACCAAGTTCTTCACGCAACGCCAAGCATTGCTGATTGAATGCTTTGGCCCAATAGTAGCTAGATCCTTCAATATCTATATCATCAGGCAAGCATACAAGTAAAGTATTACTCATGTTAGCCAGGTCGTCTGACAGATGAGTACTATCGTATAAGGTATATGGCAGGCCGTTAACAAGTGCAGCCTGCAAAGTATCTTGCAATAACTTAAGCTGCTTTACCAATATGAGTGATGCAGAGGTAGGGATATATTCAGCATATACCTGCAAAGTATCCTGTAAACCTTGAAATGAATTGCTGGACAGCACTGACTTATTTTTAAGCTCTGCCAGCCCTGCTTGCAGGGTAAGCAAACTGCCGGCTAGATTGCCACTATCGACTGAGGAAACATATTGAGGAAATAATGGCTGCAAGGTGCGTGTGTCGTACCAATTGTAAAAATGGCCTCGATAACGTTCCAGACTTTCCATGGTGTTTAGGGTGTTGGTGGTCAGGCGCAGTAATTCTCCGGCAGTTATGTAGCCAAAATCATAGGCGGCCAGATTCGCCAGCAGTGACATGCCAATATTGGTGGGTGAAGTGCGTGAGGCGATAACTGCTACCGGATACTCCTGAAAGTTATCAGGTGGCAGCCAATTGTCTTTTGGTCCAACAAATTCTGAAAAATAGCGCCATGTGCGACGCGCCGAACGCCTCAGGAATGCAACTTGCTTTAGGTTCAGGTTGGGTGTTTGATGTCCAAGCGGCGTGCTGATCCACCAGCCGATAACCGGGGATAATAGCCACATTAACAATAGAGGTGCGCAGAACCACAGCTCCATTACCTGGTTGTCTTTCAACGTAACAAATAGATAAAACCCTGATAAAAGCGCCAGCGCAGGAGCAACCCACATTTCCAGAAAGAAATCTGCCAGCGTGTGGCGTGCATTGCGTTTTGCATAGGACCCCAGATGCCAGAGCAGTAATCCTCGGCGAGTAAATAACATTCGTATACCTGAATGTAAAATTGCATTCAGGGAAATCATTGCGTCATAAGGCAGCAGTGCCAAAGTCAGCATTGAAAGTAGCAAGGGCCTGACTGCAGATCTGCCGGTTAACACCCAGTGTGTGAGCCAACTTCTAGCTTCTGGCCTGCGCATTAGCTCAATGATAAGCGTCAGTAAAGATGGAACTAGTACCGAGCTTGTTACCAGCAGCGTCCATAACCATACCGGCCCGACTCCTAACAACCAGCCACCTAGCAACAATATAAGCAGCGACGGTGATACGAGACTACGCCGTAAATTATCGAAAATCTTCCATACCAGCAAAGCCGTGAGCTGATTATGCTGCCGCTTTGCTTTGGTGCCATGCGCTTCACCCGGGCTTGGTACGCTGGGTAACAACCAACCAGCCAACTGCCAATCGCCGCGTATCCAGCGATGACGGCGACTGACATCTATTACATAGCTGGCCGGATGCTCTTCAATCAGGTCAATATCAGTGACAAGTGCTGATCGTGCATATCCGCTTTCCAGCAAATCATGGCTCAGAATTAAATTCTCTGGGAATCGCCCATCCAGCGCTAAACGAAACGCATCTACATCATAGATACCTTTACCAACAAACGAACCCTCACCGAAGATGTCCTGATAAACGTCCGATACCTCACGCGTATAAGGATCAACACCGGACTCACCTGCAAACAGTTTAGTAAACCAGGTCTGATCAGCACTGACTAAGCTAATAGACGCACGTGGTTGCAGAATGGCATAACCTTCAACGATACGTCCCTTTTCAGCGTTGTAAACCGGACGGTTAAGTGGGTGGGCAATGTTGCCGATGAGTTTGTGCGCTGTGTCACGCGGCAGTTGTGTGTCGGTATCTAAAGTGATGACATAGCGGATTGACGCAAAGATGGAAGTATCACCGACAATATCTGTAAATGCTGTAAGCGATCCGCCGCGTAGCCGTGCATTGAACTCTTCCAGCTTGCCGCGTTTACGCTCATATCCCATCCATACCTGTTCATGCGGGTTCCATAACCTAGGACGATGAAACAGATAAAAAATGCAGGGGCGATCATCCCGGTAGGTCTCGTTAAGAGCTTGAATAGCCTGCCGCGCATGGTCAAGCAAAACGTCATCAGTGGCTAATGTGCACTCGGTAGCGTCATAATAATCTGTCAGTAATGCAAAAAATAGATTTGGATCACGATTACCAAGATAACGAATTTCCAAGGCTTCTATCAGGCTATCAATGCCTTGCCTGCTGCCAAGTTGCGTTGGCACCACCACCATCGTGCGGCTAACATCAGGTATGCCCAGTGAATAATCCAACCTTGGCAATGCACGTGGCGGCAAGAAAAGTGTAGCTGCAAGGTTAACCAATGATATGGCCAAGGCCGAAGCAGCAACCATGAGCGGTATTGCAAGCAACCAGTAGCGCCAGTCGTTGATGGAGAGCCCTACAAAGTTAGACAGCACAATCAATGTGATCAAAACCGTCAGTATAAGAATCGGTACAAGGTAAAGCGGCAGGCAGAAACGTCGGCTGATTTGGCTTAGTTTATCTTGCCATGAAATATGGCAGGCAACCGTGAGTTCAAGCTGGCGCCGTCCATTTTCGATCAAGTAATAGCCTACGTGTGCGGTTCTGTCATCAGTACTTAATTGCGTGGCTGCAGCTTGTGCTAAAGCAATCGCCTCGCGCGCCACGGCTAGTTCACTGCGTGGACTGCATCGCGCAATGTCTTCTATCACATGCCGATAACGATCACGCGTCGCAAAGTCCTGACTGGCGTACATGCCTGCTGGGTCTTCATACAATGTATGTTCTACAGCACTGAGCGACTCAACATATTGCCCCCAATCCATAGCACCAATAAAACGCAGACTACATATACTATTGGCAATAGAGATCTGGCTCGCTGCTGCTTTGTGGTTAGCCATCTCTGTCAATTGGGATGCAGATACCCCCTGCTCCAGCAGTTTCTGCTCTAACCAGGTTTGAACGATGATCATGGCTGGACCCTGCGTTTGTAGTCTGGAGTAAAACTCCTCTACGAACGGTGCGGTCAGTGGCACATCCGCATTGGCAAACTCAGCAAGAATATGAATAAGCTTATTCGGCTCCTCTTCAACGGCTGCCAACATACGATCAGCCCAAGTGATGGCGATATCAAGCTCTTCA
Organism: Methylotenera sp.; assembly: GCA_036567185.1. Taxonomy (GTDB): domain Bacteria; phylum Pseudomonadota; class Gammaproteobacteria; order Burkholderiales; family Methylophilaceae; genus Methylotenera. The sequence continues at coordinate 10,318 of DATCVB010000042.1, read as the reverse complement.
CGGCGACTTGCAATACGCAAGCCAATTCGGCGTAAATTCTCCAATAATGCTAGCTGCAGCATAATAGGGAACGCCCAAAGTTCACCCATCTGCAACGATTCAACTGTTTGGTAAGCTGCGATGATATGCGTGGCATTGTCGTTATCGACACGGCCATCCATGTGTGAAATCAACTCCAACGCTAAATCATAGATACGTGGAAAACCGGCCGATAAACCATTAGACAGGCGTGGTAACTGGCGACTGTAGCCAGTAGGTAAATGTCTGCGTGCCAGCTCAATCTGCTGTTCGATCAGATAAAAATTATCCAGCAGCCAAACCTCTGCCGACACAGTACGCTGCCCGGGTATGGCCGCACTGGTGACGATATCATAGGCCGCGAGTAGCACTCGTTCATTATCGTCGAGGCGCGGCAATAGTTTATCCGGTCCTGGGTCAGGATCAATTTTATGCCGCCCTGCCATCATTACTGCATGATGTTTAAGTTGCTCAATGCTGAACAGTTCTGAGCGTAATAATTCGGTGTTTCTGTCACTACGCATTGCAATCGCATCGCGTGCAGAAATTATTAATTTTTTAATGACGATAATGTTCCCCTAACCTGGACGTATCACATTCGGTTTAGGATCAACCAATACTGAAAAAAGTGTTTATCTGATGATGCTGAGATAATGCATATCAATCACTAAATCCAACTGCCTTAACCATAATTGACAATGCGTTGGTGGTCTGTGCGCTGCCATACATAATGTATGACTTGCCATTGTAAATATTGGTGATAAAGGTTTTAGATTAGTCAGGAATGATATGGTGTTTTGAAATAAAGCTGATTAGACACGGATTGGTAAATATCTAGTCTTGCTTGCCAAGTGTTTACGCAAGGCCGTCATAAGAACAAAAACAGGGTGTCACTTTCATGGTGACGCCCTGTTTTATGGCACTTATTTTTTATAATGCTTACTAGTGAGCGTTGGCCGCTAAACAATAAATAAAAGCCTGCGTTTATGAACTTTTCTCCGATACTGCGGGCAGAGCTTCTAGTTCAAATCTCATAGTTGTTAAAAATTATATTTTTCCTAATACTACCAATATAATCAGTACGAGCACAATCAACCCTATACCACCGCTTGGCCCATACCCCAAGTTTCTGCTATGTCCCCAGCTTGGCAATGCGCCTATCAGCATCAAAATTAAAAGTATCAATAATATCGTTCCTAAGCTCATGTGAATCTCCTTGATGGTTTAACGGATACTTGATAGTGCCGTTTTCATTACCAACCTTAAACCTATTAAAAATATAGTTCCGTATGCTAGCGCACAGACGATGTGCAAGTAAGAAAATTAGAGTGTTCTGTCATATAAGTTATATCAACTTATTAATTATGGAGTACTTACCATGAATAGATTTATTGTTAACACATTTGCAACGGCAATTTTTGCAAGCTCATTTGCTGTTACAGCAGCAACTACAACAGAAAATACTGATGATGGTAGCGCATTAGGCACTTCAGATTCTTCACAGATTAAACAACAAGATAAAATCATTGATAAAAAAGCCAGCAATAAAAGTCTGAAACAAAACGGCATGATGAGTCATAGTGATAAAGAAATGAAAATGATGGATACCGACAATAACGGCATGGTATCCAAAGCTGAATACACCCTGTATCACGATAAAATGTACGACAAAATGAAACAGGAAAAAGGTGGTGTCAGCTATCAAAACTCAATGAACAACAAACCTATTGGCACAACCACCGGTAAAAGTAAAAACGGAAGTGTAGACATTACTAAAGATGGCCCGGTTAATGGCACTACAACAGGCACTAATTAGACGAAATCCTGAAATTACAACCTGATCTGTATGGAGTTAAGTAATGAGTACCATTAAAACCAAAGATGGAACCAATATTTATTACAAAGATTGGGGCGAAGGCCAGCCGATAGTTTTTAGCCACGGCTGGCCTTTAAGTTCAGATAGTTGGGAGTCACAAATGCTGTTTCTTGCATCCAATGGCTACCGCTGCATTGCACATGACAGACGTGGACACGGACGTTCAGATCAGCCTTGGACAGGCAATGATATGGACACTTACGCAGATGATTTAGCTGATTTAATTAATGCGCTGGAATTAAAAAATGTAGTTTTGATCGGCTTTTCTGCGGGTGGCGGAGAAGTGACAAGGTACATTGGCCGTCACGGCTCAGATCTAATCAGTCAGGTAGCGTTAATTTCCGCGGTGCCTCCGTTAATGCTTAAAACGCCAGCCAACCCCGATGGTTTATCCATGGATGCGTTTGACAAGATACGTCTGGGAGCTACCAATGATCGTTCGCAGCTCTATAAAGATATCGCCAGCGGTCCGTTTTTTGGCGCAAACCGGCCTGGAGCTAGAGTTTCGCAAGGCATGATAGATTCGTTCTGGCGACAGGGTATGCAGGCAGGTCACATAAACACCTATGACTGTATAAAAGCTTTTTCTGAAACGGACTTTACTGAAGATCTTAAAAAGTTTGATATTCCAACATTAATTTTGCACGGAGATGATGATCAAATTGTGCCTATTGGCGCTGCCGCATTACAATCAGCTAAATTGGTAAAACATGCAATATTGAAAATATACGGCGGTGCACCACATGGCATAGCAGATACTCATAAAGAACAACTAAACAAAGACTTGCTGTCTTTTATTAAAGCATAATATACCATTCCGGACCGCTTAAAATTTAACCAGCTAAATCTTAAGCCCTTCTAAAAGCGATGCCATATCGTCCGCATGTTCTTCTTCAACCGCTAAAATCTCTTTAATCATGCGTTGCGTTGTCGGGTCGTTATTAGCTAAGAAAGTAACCATTTCGCGATAGCTTTCAATCGCAATACGCTCTGCAATTAAATTCTCTTTAATCATGTCGACCAAAGAGTCACCTGGTATATATTCGGCATGACTGCGGCTACTCAAACCATCAGGTGAAAAATCCGGCTCTCCACCCAGCTCTGTAATGCGCTTGGCAAGACGGTCAGCATGTGCCATTTCTTCTTTAGCATGTTGTAAGAACTCAGACTTTACAGACTCGGCATGAATACCTTTAGCCATAAAATAATGTCGCTTATAGCGCAAAACACAAACGAGTTCTGTGGCCAATGCATCATTTAAAAGTTTGATGATGGCTTCACGATCAGCGCCATATCCTGCTGTTACAGCGCCCTCTTCCACGTTCTGGCGTGCACGTGCACGTAAGGTTTTAATGTCAGTTAACACTGATATCGGTGCATCGGTAGTGTTATTAAGAATATTCATTTTTTTCCTTTAAGTGTTAGCTTTGGGTGTTACAAAGCCTATCCTGATTTTTAATCAGTTATTTAAATGCTAGCGTAAGTTAAATTACATCCATCATCAGTGCTGTAGCACACATACCATCGCCAATCAGTTTAAATCCCAGCATTTTGATGCATCCTGAATGACGTAATTTATTGAATTATCAGTCATTTAAAAAAAAATAATTATATGAGCCATGGCGCACATACATGTTTTTTGTAAGCTGTTATAAATTGAATTGTGTCAAATTTTATTAATTAAATGTACGGAGAGTTATCATGAATAAACTAGTACGAAATATGCTTGGATCCGCTGCATTGCTTGCCAGCCTTTCCGCAAACGCTACTGTTGATACTTGCGGTGAACTATTGTCTGGCACTTATCAGCCAGCCACTACTTTCGCTTCCATGTCTTACACAAACATTGGCAACGTTTACAGTTTCACCCTCAGCGCCTTTGATCTGGATGCCATTTTTACTGATGGAAGTTTTATAGGTTCGGTTGCTGTAGATTCTGAATACCAGCCTACCATTTCAAATGTAGTCGGTGATACTGTAGTATCAGTTGCAAATGGTGGTGGTCCAACCGGCATATTCGATTTCAGGTTTGATCTCACTGGTCCGCAACAAACAAGATTAACTGCAAATGAAACTGTAAGTTGGGATGCCACATTTTCACAACCTGTCACCTTGACTTCAGACTCATTTGCCTTGCACGTTCAGGGGCTGACTACTGAACAAGGCGGTAGCGGTTGGTACACAGCAACACCGGTACCTGAGCCAGAAACCTATGCCATGATGTTAGCTGGACTGGGGATGCTTGGTTTTACAGCAAGACGTAAAACCAAAAAATAGATTGTTAGATTATGCAAAGCCCAAAGCCTTGATTAAAAGGCTTTGGGCTATTGTTTAATGTAATATAAGCCTACATCAGGCTACAAATCAATAAGCTATAAATCAGCTAATTTAGCCACACGCACCAAACAACCATCACACAATAACATTGCATTTTCCTGCGTATCTGCTTCAGCGTAACAGCGTAGTTCAGGTGCGTTGCCAGAAGGCCGTAAATGCACGATGTCACCATTACTAAAACTCACCCTGAATCCATCCGTAACATCGATTGATACAATTTCACCTGCGTTGGGCGCCATGATACGCAGCGCTTGCTGAGCATCTTGTTGTAGCAGGATCAGTAATTTAGCACTTTGATCATTCGGGAAGTTTTGCAAACGATCACTGTGGGTATATCGACTAGGTAAGCTTGCTACCAACTCTGATAACTTGCACTTACGTTGCTGTGCCATGGCCAGTACTGCCAACATCGGCAATATCGCATCACGCGTTGCAAGCGCTTCTAACTTTTTACCATCGCGCATACTATCGCTGCCGACCAAAACCCCGCCATTTGCCTCAAAACCGACGACTAAACCAGTAGTTTGCCTACTAGCCTGCTCCATTGCTGCGATCACATAGGGAGAGCCAATTCTTGTGCGTATCACTTGACTGAACCAAGCGGATTTCTCAGTAAGGGAGTTACTGCTGACAGGTGTCACCACCACGTTAGCAGCAAGATACTTTGCGCAGAGAATACCGACAAGATCGCCGCGTAACCACTGCCCTTGCTCATCGCCGATCAGCGGCCTGTCCGCATCGCCATCCGTAGAAAATATGGCGTCAAAGGCGTATTCTTTTGCCCAGTTAGACGCTTGAATGACATCTTCTGGTCGTACCGCTTCGGTATCGATTGGCACGAACGCATCGGTACGCCCCAATGGTATTACTTCGACACCCAATGCTTCCAGAAGTACGCGCAGCAAATCTCTTGCTACGCCTGAGTGTTCGTAAATTGCAACACGAAGCCCTTTTAAACCAGCAGCTCCAAAAAAGTCTGTGTAGCGCTTAATATAATGTGCTTCTACGCTTTTATCTGCTGAAGGTAACGGCAAATTAATTAACGCTTCAGGTAAATCAATCACCGCATGCTGAATCGCCAACTCATCTGCTTTTGAGATTTCCCCCTGCATACCATAAAACTTAATGCCGTTTCTATCGAATGGAATATGGCTGCCTGTCACTACAATTGCCGAGGCGTTCTGCAGCTTGGCATAATAAGCGAGTGCCGGAGTTGGTAATGCGCCTGCATATATGACTTGCCCACCTGCATTTGTAACCGCAGCAGCACAGATACTCGCAATGTGCGGGCTACTTGGCCGTAAATCATGGCCCAATATTACCTTAACCGCGGTACCTGTCTTATCAACAGAATCAGGCCTGGCAAGTACCTCCTGCAAAAAAGCAGTGGTGTATGCATAGCACACTTCATTGCTCATATTTTCTACCAGGCCGCGTACGCCACTGGTGCCAAATTTCACACCGCTAGTTGTCATGAGTGAATTTACATGGATTTTTTTAATAGTCATTTTTAATTATTGATAGATTTAGCCGTGAGCTCAAAGTTGACCTTATTCAGCATACGATTATAGGTCTCTTTATCAGTTTTGTAGCATGTGCAGGCTTCGTCCTCCAGGCCTTCTATATAGTGAATAACTACATATCCCCTGCTATAGCCAATTAAATTTTTATGCTGCAGCGCAAGTGCGGCCTTAGTGACGCCAACACGGCGCACGCCAAGCATATGTGCGAGCAAATCCTGTGTAATGTAAAAAGATTGCGAATGGGCGCGGTCACTAATCATGAGTAGCAAACGCGCAAGGCGCTCTTCTACCAGATGAAAGCGATTGCAGATAGCCGCTTGCACCAACTGGCTGAATGATACACAAAGGTAACTATTTACGTTTTCTTTCAGTACAGGACTATGTTCAAAGAGGTCTAAAAAGTCTGGCGCGGGTATACGAATTGCAGAGCCTGCTTTTCGTACCAGCGCACTAAATGGCGTATCTCTAACCCCAAGCATGAGTGTAATTCCAAGCATGCCCTCGTTACCGATCATCGTAACTTCCATTCCCCTGCTTTCTTCAATAGGTGCCACTAAAGAAATAATACTATCAAGAGGAAAGTACACGTAATCAATTGGATCATCTCGTTTAGTGATCACTTCAGCGTATTTGAGTTGAATTCGCTCAGATTTAGTTATTAAAGCATCAAACTCCTTGTTGGGAAGATCAGCCAGCAAATGATTTACAAAAGAAATAGCTTGAATAGGCAAAATATCCTCCTATGATGTTTGATGAAACGTTAAGCTGCAAATTGTAATAGTGGAATGAAATCACTTTACCCAAGACTATTCATAAATATCGTTTTGTTCGTAATTCAACAAAATAACTGCAAGCTCGATGTTCAGTCCGTACGTTAAGTAACTTAAGGTGATTAACTGCAATCACTAGCGGTAGTTCAAGCATGTATAAAGCCAATATGCCTTATCGCAATATCAATACATGCAGGTGCATCAGATTTTAATAAATGACGTTACTTGTTTTAAAAAAACCTATTCACAATTAAACGTAACATTCCTTGATTTTATTGACTTTAATTGCATATATGTTCGGTAGATTACATATAACCTCATGAATATATTGAATATTTTTAAATAAATTAGTTGTATTCATAAGAATATAAATATATAGTGCGCCTGTTGTTGAAGTTGCAAAAGGCATACTTATCGAAAGGTAAGGACGCAAAATTACCGGTCTACAGGCTTATGCCATGACAGCGGGATTACCGGCTTCAGATTGCATTGGTGAAAGTCATCAAAAAGTTCAAAAAATAGGATGAATGTCTACTTGCCACACAGCTGAATGGCTGCTGTTTGGCTGTCAAAATAATCTGTTCATACTGGTTCCATTGTTGGCAAAGCCCTTAATTTTAAGGAGCTCTGACCTTGATCTATCTATTCGTTTTAGTTACACAAGCATACAAAGTTACGCAATCAGTCTTCAAATCAAAACAGCGCATATTGTTTAGCGTTATATTGTTTTTCTCATGCAGCACCCTTAGCTGGGCGACTACTTATTACGTCGATACCAAGGGTAATAACGCCAATACCGGTACCAGCTTGAACTACCCATTCAAAACGATCCAAAAATCAATGGATACGGCGGTAGCTGGCGACACGATATATGTGCGTGGCGGCGTTTACCGCGAACAGGTGGACGTCTATCGTGGTGGTGGCAGCGGCCCAGACAAGATGTTGCATGTCTTAGCCTATGAAAAAGAAGTGCCAATTATCAGGGGCTCAGATCAGGTAACGGGCTGGGTATTGCATAGCGGCAATATCTGGAAAAAAACCAACTGGACATACAACAGCCAGCAAGTCTTTGTTGGCGGCGGTGATAGCCCATCTTTACAGCAAATTGGTTTGCCAGCGCTTTACACGACTTTCGAGTACCCGAAACCTGTAGGCGGCAGCGTTAGCGACATGTCGCCGGGTAGTTTTTATTATGATGCTTCGAATAAAACCTTGTATGTATGGCTAGCAGATGGCGCTGATCCAAATGTAAAAATGGTCGAAGCCAGCACACGCCAACGGCTGTTTTTTATGGGCGTACCTTATATTCATCTAAAAGGCTTTGCATTCAGACATAGCAATACATCTGCCCATGCAAAAATGGGTGCAGCGGTTGAATTAAGCTCTAATTCGATTATTGAGATGTCAGATATTCAATACACTGATTTTGCAGGTTTAAGCATGGGTTATCTGAAAACAGGAGCGCAAGCACTTAACTGTAATGTCAGTAATAATGGAAACTCAGGCGTGAACGCAGCCGGGAGCTACAACTTCAGAGTTTTCAACGTAAAAATGAACAATAACAATACGCGAAAATTTAATGCACTTTGGCACGGGGGCGGCTTAAAGGCGACTACTAAAGCCTACGGCACCGTTGAGTACAGTGAAGTTGGTTTCAATAACGGTTCTGGCATCTGGTTCGACTATGCGAATAGTGGCAACCTCATTACTATCCGTAACAATTACATACATGACAACGGGCCTTTGGACGCAGCAATTTACTTTGAGGTGAGCAAAAACGGTCGTATTTACAATAATATTCTCGCGAACAATCAACGGCGAGGTATATATCTTGCGGCATCAGATAATACGCATGTCTATAACAACACGATTGTTGGCACTTCTGGCTACTCTGGCATTGAAGTTGGTGGTATGCCGCGCACTGGCGCGACACTAACAGGTAATTCAATTCAAAATAATATTATCAGTCACGGCACTAGCAAGTATGATTTTTTTATGGCGGTTCCAAATGGATCAACCATTAGCGGTAACTTTAGTGACTACAATAACTACTTCCGACTTGGCAGTGCTATTCAATTAAGTTCAGGTAACGTTTATTACACCCTTAGCAGCTTCTCTATAGCGACCAAGATGGATGGTCACAGTATGAGTATTGATTCGCGCTTTATTTCACTTGTTAAACCTACCGCGGCTAAAAGTTATGCGGTAGCATCCACTAGTGCAACTATCGATAGCGGCGTATCTAACGGAATTGTAAGTTTTGATTATGACAATGAAGCACGACCTGGCGGAGGCGCGTTTGACTTAGGCGCTTTTGAGTACGTTGCAGCAACTGTTGCTCCTGCAAGTGACACCATAGCGCCGATTATCAGTATGTACTCTCCGTCACCCAGCACTGTCGTTACCAAAGGTAGCCCAGTGACTATCATGGCTAAAGCGACTGATAATGTAAGAGTCAAACAGATGAGCATGTCGATAGATGGTATCTCAGTGGCTCGTTCCAGCAGCGATATCATTTCATATACTTGGAACTCCAGCAGCGCTAGAATCGGCACACATTCAATTTACATTTCAGCGATTGATGATAAAAATAATCTAAGCAAGCAGACCATGACTTTTATGGTCAAGTAAATTCACTAGCAAATACTTTTTGATATTTGCTAGTGTCTAAACTTTAGTTACTTGTTGTTGAGTCTTCTGATGGAACCACAATTACAGTGGTACCATCACCAGTTTTTCCAGTATCACCCTGCACACCCGTGTCGCCTTGAACACCGGTATTGCCTTGATTACCAGTGTTGCCCTGCTCACCTGTTGCACCTGTGGCGCCTGTTGCACCGGCTGGTCCTGGTATTGCTTCTGGCGCAGGTACATTGACCACCGTTGGTTTGTCACAAGCAGCTAAGCCAAGTGCACTCAACATTAAAGCGGTTAATATGTATTTGTTCATTGTAAATTCCTTAAGCGGTTAAAAATCTTACAGCTAGCTATGCTTGCCGGTTAATGCGTATATTAAGAGCAGACAAGATAAAGCACCGTACGTTACCGTACATAATGCGTAAATTAATTATTAATAGGCTGTTATGAACTATCTATTGATATGTTCGTTAAGGCACAGACCTATGTTTTTCGCAATGGATAATAAGCAGCATGCTGAATCATATCCTCGTGCTGACTAACGATCCAATTGAAGCCAAAATGCTCAAAGTTGCACTTGGTAAATCAATGAATTTATTCAAAATTGAGTGGTTAACGCGGCTCGCAACTGGCATTGAACGTCTCAGTATGAGTGATATAGACGCGATAATCGTCAATTTATCATTACCCGACAGTAACGGTATTGCAACTTTTGACAAGCTATTCGCCGCTGTGCCACACACACCGATCCTGACGCTAGGCCTGTCCGAAAAAACAGATCTGGCAAAAGAAGCTGTTTTGCATGGCTCACAAGGCAATTTTTCCAAAGCCTATTTAGATAGTAAGATCATTCCGCAGGCTTTACTCAATATTATTCAACGCAAGCATGTTGAAGAGACTTTTAATGAAGAAAAAGTACGCGCTGAAATAGCGCTTAACTCAATTAACGATGCGGTGATATGTACCGACTTATCAGTGAATCGCCACTAGTTTACTAGACACCTTAGAGCCGTAATTGGACTTCCCATACTTTGTTAGACACCGTTATAGTTTAATTAAACTAAACGGAGGTAGTTATGGCAAGGGAACGATTTGCTGAGGAATTTAAATCTGAAGCAGTAAGACAAGTAATTGAACGTGGCTATACAGTTGCAGAT
>DATCVB010000041.1:0-4878 GCA_036567185.1 Methylotenera sp. | reverse complement strand
GCAACAAGCTTTTGACCCCGTTTACCAGACAAATAAGTTTCCACTACTTTTAATTTAAATGCTTTTGAATATTTAGACATAAAAACTGCACCTTAATGAGTTGGACAAAGTGTCCAACTTTTGGGGTGCAGTTCATTTGGCGGGTTTTTTTATTACTATTATTGGGTTTTTGGCTTAGTTTTCTGCTGGTTTGGATTTTTTGCGTCGAGCTGAAAAGAAACTGGATAGCAATGCGCCACATTCAGCAGCCAATACGCCACCTGAAATTTCTGTATGGTGGTTGAGTTTAGGTTCCGCCATCAGGTTTACCACGCTGCCGCAGGCCCCGGTTTTAGGGTCGCTCGCGCCGTAAATCAGTTTGGCAATACGTGCATGTTGAATCGCACCGGTACACATTGCGCACGGCTCCAGTGTTACATAGAGTGTACAACCTACGAGGCGGTAATTACCCAAATGCTGCGCCGCATCACGCATTGCGCGTATTTCGGCATGTGCTGTCGGATCATGTGTGGTGATGGGCGCATTGCTGCCGCACCCGATAATTTTACCATCTTTTATTACAATAGCGCCGACGGGCACTTCACCTGCCGCACCTGCCAGCTGCGCCAAATCTAGGGCAATCTGCATGAAGTCGTTATCGGTCATTGCCGGATTCGGATTTGAATGCTGATTATGCATCAGGCGATTGTTTCTGACTCCAGCGTATCAGTACATAGATAACGCCCAGTACAAAGGCGCCGCCTACCCATACACCGACTTCTGCAAAAGTTGGGGATGCATCCTGTACTGGCATCACGATGAGTTTGCGCAGAAACAGTACCAGTACCACTTCAACAAAGGTTTCAACCAGAAGTTTGCTGCCTTGCAGGTAGCGTATTTCAGCTGAGATCAGTGCTGAAATTGACCATAGCAGCATCAGTGTGCCCAGTGCATGCAAAAAGCCGTGAACCAGGTTGTGTGCATAGGCTGCGGCCTGTACGTCTTTGAAGAATAACCAGGTGAACATAATGACAGAGGTGGCGAGCGCCAGGCCAATGATGATATGGGCAAAGCCGTTTAGCCAAAGCATGGCCTTGACTGCGATTTTGTTCAGCGCTGCAAATTCAGCAGGTAATTCGTTTTGTATCATTGTAGTAACCTTATTTTTCTTGATCATAATTTTAGCTGACATCCGTGTGATTCAAAGTAACTGAGTTAACTTATTTGCTTAACCTTCATTTGGTTAAAGTAACATGTCTTCTAAATTAAGCCGTTGCAATTCTCTGATTAACCATTGCTGTGCTTTGCCGCCATTGCTGCGCCACGCCAGAAAGCTGGTGACCTCTGGCTTGGGTTCTGCTACAAGTTTTATTACCAAGTTACCATTCGCAGCATGCTGTTCAGCCAGCATCTTTGGCAGGTATCCTACACCGAGGCCTGCAATCTGCGCCTGAAGTTTTGTCATCATATCAGGTACCGTCAGTACATCTTGTCCTGACAATATACCTGAAGTGCGCGGTGCCAGATTCCTGGAACTGTCAGCGGCTGAAACTGAGCGGTAACGCATGATATCCTGATTCTGCAATGGATCAGGCAGCTTGGCAAGAGGATGCTGCGGCGCAACTGCGTAATGAAATTGCAAGGTGCCCATTGGTTTGGCAATATAACCGCTGCCGGTAGGGGCGTCTCCAGGTGCACCTAGAGCGATATCGGCGCGGCCGCTTAACAGGGCATCCCAGCTTCCACCATAAACTTCGCGTAACAGTTTCAGGCGGGTGCCAAAATTCTGCGCATAGAACTTATCCAGCGTCGGGTAAATCGCAGCAATATTGAATATGTCACTGACTGCAATGGTCAGTTCGGTTTCAACGCCGCTGGCAACGCGTTTAACACGCAGTTCAAGTTCATTAGCCGCATTGAGCAGATTGCGGCCTTCACGCAGTAATTCTGCTCCGGCAGCTGTGAGCTCAGCACGATGTCCGCTGCGGTTGAATAAGGTGACGCCTAAATCTTCTTCCAGTTTGCGTACCGTATAGGTGATTGCTGAAGGTACGCGAAATAGCGATTCGGCTGCTGCCGCAAAGCTGCCTTTGCTGGCGATAGCATCCAGCACTTCTAATGACTCCAGCGATAGTTTTACGCTCATGATAAGTCCATCAGTTTTTTTGAACAAAATATGCAAAACAATTTGCTATTAGTATATTTGTATTAGTAATAATATGCTTAAAATTATTCAATATGCTTGAATAAGAAAGGATAAAAATGCAAAATTTGCAGATAAGGAAAAGCGGAGATCGTGGTTATGCTGACCGCGGCTGGCTGCAAAGCTATCATTCTTTTTCGTTTGCGGAATATTTCGACAGAAAACATATGCGTTTTTCAGCGCTACGTGTGATTAATGATGACATTATTGCGCCTGGCCAGGGCTTTGGTATGCATCCGCACAGAGACATGGAGATTATCACCTATATACTGCGGGGAGAGCTGCAGCATAAAGATAATATTGGTAACGGTTCAATTATCAAGGTGGGTGCTGTGCAGCGTATGACCGCAGGTACGGGAGTTGTGCATAGTGAGTTTAATGCTTCAGATACTGGTGATGTTCATCTGTTGCAGATATGGATTATGCCGGACAGCTTGAATCTGGAGCCGTCTTATGAAGAAAAACATTTCAGTGCTGAACAAAAGTTAAACCAGTGGTGTCTGATTGCCGCACGCAACAAGCAAGACTCTGAATTGCCAGAGACTATATTGACAGTACATCAGGATATGCAGCTCTATGCTTCCGTATTAGATGCTCAAGCTAGCCTTGCTTATACTGTAAACGATAATCGCAGTGCCTATTTGCATATAGCGCGAGGTAAGGTAGAGATTGATGGTCAGCAGTTTGAATCCGGTGATGCGGTGATGCTGGATGGCAGTGGCGAGTTGCACATAAAAGCGAATGCTGAATCAGAGTTACTATTGTTTGATTTACCTTTGCATCGCCCGCTGGGTGCAAAAAATTAGCAATGTTACTAATATCAGCAGAACAAGCAAAACAAATTATTGCAGTAAATATTTAGGAGTAGTCAATGTCATTGAATTTATTCAGTCCCGCAAAGTTAGGCTCAATTAATCTGAGTAACCGTATTGTGATGGCGCCGCTAACACGTAACCGTGCAGGTGAAGCCGGTGTGCCACAGGCAATAAACGTAACTTATTATGAGCAGCGTGCCACAGCCGGTTTAATTATTACTGAAGCGACGCCGATTTCTGAGATGGCACATGGTTATCCACTGCTGCCCGGGATTTATACCGATGCGCAAGTCGCCGGTTGGAAAAAGATTACAGATGCCGTGCATGGCAAAGGTGGCAAGATTGTGATTCAGCTCTGGCATGTGGGGCGCATTTCACATCCAAGTTTATTGCCAAACAATGCATTGCCGGTCGCGCCTTCTGCGATTAAACCGGCAGGTCAGGCATTCACCTACCAAGGTTTGGTCGATTACGTTGAGCCGCGCGCGCTCGATGCAAGCGAATTGCCGGGTATTGTCGCCGATTATGTACATGCAACTAAATGCGCACTTGCAGCTGGTTTTGATGGCGTTGAAATACATGCTGCCAATGGCTATCTGCTGGATCAGTTCCTGCGTGACGGCAGCAATAAACGTATTGATAATTACGGTGGCAGTTATGAAAATCGGGCACGTTTCCTCATGGAAGTAACTGAGGCTGTGGTGGCTGTTGCCGGCGCAGATAAAGTAGGTGTGCGCCTGTCTCCGGTTAATCCATTCAACGATATGCAAGACAGTAATCCGCAGGCGCTGTTTAATTATGTAACGGAGTCATTGAGTCGATTTAATCTGGCTTACCTGCATGTGGTCGAAGGCGGTATCCATGGCGGTGGAGAGTCGGCTCCATTTGATTTTGCTGCAATGCGCAAGCTGTTCAAAGGCGGTTACATTGCAAACCTGGCTTATGATAAAGCGCGTGGTAATGCTGCAATCGCGAGCGGCCATGCTGATGCTATCGCTTATGGCGTGCCTTTTATTGCTAACCCGGATCTGGTTGAGAGATATAGAGTTGACGCGCCATTAAATGAAGCTGATTCAAGCTCCTTTTACGGTGGTTCAGAAAAAGGTTACACTGATTATCCATTTTTAGGGGCTTAAAATCATGCATAAACCTGCTATTACCCAAGTGGCTATTGATACCACGATTGCTGCTCGCTGGAGCGGACGTGCTTATGATGCTGCAAAATCCGTATCACATGCGCAGTTAGTTGCGTTGCTGGAGGCTGCACGCTGGGCGCCTTCCTGCTTTGGTGATGAGCCTTGGCGTTTTGTGGTGTGGAATAAGGCAGCTAACCCGCAAGCCTGGCAGCAGGCGTTTGACTGTCTCGTGCCCGGTAATCAGGCTTGGGTGGTTGATGCGCCAGTACTGCTACTAGTGTGTGCTGACAGCTTGTTTGGACATAACCAGAAGCCAAATCGCTGGGCACAATATGATACAGGCGCTGCGGCTGAAAACTTATGTCTGCAGGCTAGTAGCATGGGCTTGATGGCACATCAGATGGGTGGTTTTGATGCGAACCTGACTCGTGAGAAATTTAATATTCCAGAACAGTACACGCCGATGGCGATGATCTCGGTTGGTTATCCTGCTGATATATCTACCTTGAGTGGTGATACGCTTGCGCGTGAAACAGCTGCACGTACACGTAAACCGCTATCAGCATTATTTTTTGATGCAAGTTGGGGGCAGGGCGTAAAAGACGTTATCTAACACAAAACTTAACGAAAGATTAGTGTTCTGATAAACTGCTAGCTTCGTTCAATTAAAGGCAAAATCATGGCAGTTGTAGCACTTACCAAAGCGAATTTTAAAGAAACTATTGAAAACAATCCTTTTGTGATT
>DATCVB010000040.1:0-41283 GCA_036567185.1 Methylotenera sp. | reverse complement strand
CAAAGTTGGTAAAGAAGGCGTAATCACTGTTGAAGATGGTTCAGGCCTGGAAAGCGAACTGGATGTAGTTGAAGGTATGCAGTTTGACCGTGGCTACCTGTCACCATACTTCATCAACAACCAAGAGCGCCAAATCGCTTTAATGGACAATCCATTCGTGTTGCTGCATGACAAAAAAATCTCAAACATCCGTGATTTGCTTCCAACATTGGAGCAAGTAGCTAAAGCTGGCCGTCCATTGCTGATCATCGCAGAAGATGTAGATGGCGAAGCATTGGCAACATTGGTTGTGAACAACATCCGCGGTATTCTGAAAACTGTTGCTGTTAAAGCGCCAGGCTTTGGTGACCGTCGTAAAGCCATGTTGGAAGATATCGCTATCTTGACTGGCGGCACTGTGATTGCTGAAGAAGTTGGCCTGAAACTGGAAAACGTTACACTTGAGAACTTAGGTCAAGCTAAACGTATTGAAGTTGGTAAAGAAAACACTATCATCATTGATGGTCACGGCGCTGAAGGCAACATCAAAGCACGTATCGGTCAAATCAAAACTCAGATCGAAGAAGCATCTAGCGACTACGACCGTGAAAAACTACAAGAACGCGTAGCTAAACTGGCTGGTGGCGTTGCGGTGATCAAGGTTGGCGCGACAACTGAAATCGAAATGAAAGAGAAAAAAGCACGCGTTGAAGATGCATTGCACGCGACACGTGCAGCAGTTGAAGAAGGTATCGTTGCCGGCGGCGGTGTTGCATTGATTCGTGCACGTGCTGCAATCGCTAAAGTTAAAGGCGACAACCATGATCAGGACGCAGGCGTGAAAATCGTATTGCGCGCAGTTGAAGAGCCATTGCGTCAAATCGTACAAAACGCAGGCGTTGAACCTTCAGTAGTAGTAAATAACGTAGCAGCAGGTACTGGTAACTACGGTTATAACGCAGCTAACGAAACCTATGGCGACATGGTTGAAATGGGTGTGCTGGATCCAACTAAAGTAACACGTTCAGCACTGCAAAATGCTGCTTCAGTAGCTGGCTTGATGCTGACTACAGACTGCATGGTAGCTGAGCTGCCAAAAGATGACGGTCCTGCAATGCCGGATATGGGTGGTATGGGTGGTATGGGCGGCATGGGCGGTATGATGTAATTTCAGCGTAGTCAAAGCGGTGATTGCTGCGTTGCTTTTCCTTGTCGTACTTAACGTACTGCCTGCGGATTCGCGCCTTGCACTAACCGCTTTAACTTGCTGAAATGCACTAAGCAGCACTGCAAAAAAACAAACCCGCTTCGGCGGGTTTTGTTTTATATAGCGTTCTCCATCATAATTACGGTTTGTGCTATTTGCATCCCCACATCCCCCTCAAACTACGAAAGAAAATAATGACAATTGCTTTAGATACCTTAACCCAACGCTTAAGTTATATTGTTGGTGAAAACATGGCACATCAGCTTAAAAATGATGGGCTGGCTTTAGATGCAGATGCAATCGCACTGGCGGTTAATGATGTAATGGCGGGTAATCCATCACGCTTAACTGATGCAGAAAAAAGAAGTACGGTTGAACAAGTGCAAAAAGAGGGCCAGGAAAAGCAAATGGCGGCGCAAGCCGAACAGTCTGCAAAAAACAAGGCCGAAGGTGCAGCTTATTTGGCTGAAAACAGTAAAAAAGAAGGTGTCACCACCACAGATAGCGGCCTGCAATATAAATCATTGATCGCTGGCGATGGTGCAAAGCCAAGCAAAAGTGATCGCGTAAAAGTGCATTACAGGGGCACACTGATTGATGGTACGGTATTTGACAGTTCTTATGACCGCGGTGAGTCTATCGTTTTCCCGGTGACGGGTGTGATTGCAGGTTGGATTGAAGGCTTGCAGTTAATGCAAGTGGGCAGTAAATTTGAGTTAACCATTCCATCGAATTTAGCCTACGGTGCAAACGGCAGCGGCCCTGTAATTGGTCCAGATGCAACACTGATATTTGAAGTTGAATTATTGGCGATTGAGTAAACAGAACTTACAGGGGGCAACCACGCCCCCTGCCTTGTAACACCAACATCCCATTAGTATCGTTTACAACACCCCCATGCAACTTCATTATCAAACACTAGGCCAAGGTCAGCCACTCATTCTGCTTCATGGTTTATTTGGCGCTAGCAATAACTGGGGCACGGTTGCCAAACATTTTTCGCAACACTATCAAGTGATCTGTGTGGATTTACGCAACCATGGCAGCTCACCCCATAGTGCATCACAAAGCTATGCCAATATGGCAGATGACCTGCTTGAGTTGTGCGATACGTTAAGCTTGGAACGTATGCATCTACTTGGGCATTCATTGGGCGGAAAAGTGGCGATGCAGTTTGCAGCGCAGCATCCGGACTTGGTCGAGAAATTAATTGTGGTCGATATGGCGATGCGCGCTTATGCTGATGCACACACCCATTTAATTGATGCGATGATGGCCATTGACCTCACCACGTTGCAAAGCCGCCATGAGGTAGACAAAATATTGAGCAACAGCATCCCGCAAGCGATGGTGCGCCAATTTTTGCTTATGAACTTAATTAAGTCAGATAGCAGCTTAGCGTGGCGCATCAACCTGGCAGCACTCAAAACTAATTATCATGGCCTGCAACAAGCCGTTTGTGAAAATGCACACTATGAAAAACCTTGCCTGTTTATCCGCGGCGAACATAGTGATTATGTAAAGGATGCAGATATTGAACATATCAAAACCAATTTTATAAACGCGCAATTTGCCAGTTTACCCACAGGCCACTGGGTACACGCAGAACAACCGCAGACATTTATAGAAGTGGTAGGCAATTTTCTTGTTACAGGCTAGCCAAACTTACAAGTTAGCCAAATTGGTATGAAGCCATCACCACGTCAAACACCGTATCGGTAAAAACGCGCTGGCCAATATCTTCTCCAGCAGCGCCAGCCGCTACCATGAGCGGAATCAGATGATCTTCCCGCGGATGCACCAAACGCGCAAAGGGTGCCTGTTCCCAATCGACCAAGGCTTGATTACGCTGTTGCGGATCATTGCTAGATATAGCCACAAACAAATATTGCTCGAACTCTACTGATGGCTCTAAAGATGCCGGTCGGCCAAAACCGCGCATGTTGTGATAAGTTAAGCCGCTGCCAATAATCAATATACCTTCATCACGCAATGGCGCCAGCGCTTCACCCAGTTTGATGTGCTCCAATGGGTCATAGCTGGACTTCATTGATAGCAGCACAACGGGGATATCAGCGTCTGGGTACATCAGCATCATCGGCACAAAAACACCATGATCCAAACCGCGCTCGGGGTCTTCAGCGCTTTTAATGCCGCAAGCACTTAGTAAATCACGCACTCCTTTTGCAAGTTCAGGATTGCCATGCGCTGGGTACTGCAAATGATAGGTATGCTCAGGAAAGCCATAATAGTCATACTCCATCGGCGGATGCGCTGAAGTTGATACTGTAAATTGCGGCGCTTCCCAATGTCCGGTGATCATTAAAATCGCTTTGGGCTTTGCCGGCAATGTCGATGGTAGCTTCTTTAACTCCGCCGCGGTAACTGCAAAACGCTGGCGCATATCTTCAATATAAGGCCAGGGGCCGCCACCATGAGAGATAAAAAAAGTAGGTAATCTGCTATTATTCATCACAGATAAATTACACCTAAATTCAATAAATTCAAACAGTTATAAAGACAATTACAATTAAATTACAAATTGTTTACAAATTTCACAAATTGCGTTTATACTTACGTTCAATTCAAGACCTCGCAAAAAGCAGGCAAAAAAAGACCCCGATTAAGGGGAAGAAATCGGGGTCAGAAACGCCTCATCGTCTAAGGCTTCCGCTCAGGGAGGAAAGAAGCGGAAAGATAACTTTCGTTATCTGGTAGTACGACTAGCCAATATATTATTTAGTTCTGAATTTTTACAATTTATTACAAAATTGCCCGCGCATCTTCACAGTCACGATCATTCAAACTTTCTATCGCTTTATTAAAGCTTCGTTGTGTAACTGTATTGCATACCAGCTACAGCAAAATCAGGCTTAGCGAGTCATGTTAGAATGTCAGCTATGAATAGCCAAAACCCGCATAGCACAACACAAGACCCGCTTCTGGCTGGACTCAATAACAAACAGCTCGAAGCAGTCACGCTCCCGCAGCAATCCGCGTTGATTCTGGCAGGAGCCGGCAGCGGCAAAACTCGCGTATTGACTGCGCGTATCGCTTGGCTGATTCAAACCGGACAGGTTTCACCGACTGGCCTGCTAGCTGTTACTTTTACCAACAAAGCCGCAAAAGAAATGCTCACCCGCATCACTTCATCACTGCCGATCAACACGCGCGGCATGTGGGTTGGTACATTCCACGGACTGTGTAATCGCTTATTGCGCGCACATCATCGCGAAGCAGGCCTGCCGGCAAGTTTTCAAATTTTAGACATTGCAGATCAACTATCTGTGATTAAACGTTTAATGAAACTGCTGAATGTGGATGATGAAAAATTCCCGCCCAAGCAGGTACAGAATTTCATCAATGGCTGTAAAGATGAAGGCTTGCGTGCGCATGCAGTAGATGCCTATGACCCGCACACGCAAAAGCTGCGTGAAATCTTTGAAGAATACGACAAACAATGCCAGCGTGATGGCGTAGCTGACTTTGCAGAATTGTTATTGCGCTGCTATGAATTATTGGAACGCGATGCCAACATACGCCAGCACTATCAGAATCGCTTCAAATACATATTAGTGGATGAGTTTCAGGATACCAACCGCCTGCAATACTTGTGGCTGAAACTGCTGGCCGGTAAAGACAATTGCATGTTTGCAGTTGGCGATGACGATCAGTCTATCTATGGCTTTCGTGGTGCGCGCGTAGGTAATATGCGCGATTTCGAAAGCGATTTTCATATTCAGCACGTGGTGAAACTGGAAGAAAACTACCGTTCGCACAGCAATATTCTGAATGCTGCCAATGCGATTATTTCGCACAATAAAAACCGCTTGGGCAAAAACCTGTGGACATCGGCCGGAGCCGGTGAGCCGATCCGCGTTTATCAGGCTTACAACGATAACGATGAAGCGCAGTTTATCGTCGATGAAATCAAGATGCTGCATGCAGAAGGCACCGAGCTTGGCGACATCGCCCTGCTCTACCGCTCGAATGCTCAGTCGCGTATCCTTGAACACGCGTTTTTCTCAGCCAACTTACCTTATCGCGTATACGGCGGCTTACGCTTTTTCGAACGTGCTGAAATCAAGCATGCACTTGCCTACATGCGCCTGATTGCGAATGCCAACGATGACACTGCACTGTTACGCGTAATTAACTTCCCGGCACGCGGCATAGGTGCGCGCGGCCTGGAACAGTTGCAGGAGTCTGCCCGCGCCGAAAATTGCAGCCTGTGGCAGGCTGCAATCAATAAAGTAGGCAATGGCAAACCCGGCGCTAAAGGCATTGAAGGGTTTGTTGCGCTGATTCGGCAGATGGTCGATGAAGCATATGGCATCACGCTGGCAGAACTCGCTGAATTAGCGACCACCCTATCTGGCCTCAAAGCGCACTACCAGAATGAAAAAGAGGGTGAAGATCGCATCGCCAACCTGGACGAACTGGTCACGGCAGCGGTTGCTTTTACCAAACAGGATTTCGGCAACCACAACAATGTGGATGGTGAAACCGAGCAGGATTTACTCACGCAATTCTTGAGCCATGCCAGCCTGGAAGCTGGCGAACATCAAGCCGATGTTGGCCGTGAAGCCCTGCAGCTGATGACGGTACATGCGTCGAAAGGACTGGAATTCAAAGCCGTATTTCTCAGCGGCGTTGAAGAAGGCTTATTTCCGCATGAGCAAAGTACCTTTGAAGCAAATGGCCTGGAGGAAGAACGCCGCCTGATGTATGTAGCGGTGACTCGTGCCAGACAGCGCCTGTATATCAGCCACGCACAAAGCCGCATGCTGCACGGACAGGTGCGCTACGGTATACCGTCACGCTTCTTGGATGAAATTCCGGACGAACTGCTCAAGCATTTAAATAGCAAGCCGGTTGCTAAATCAGGAAGTAGTCAGCGCGATTACAGCGAATTGCCTGCCATGATGAGCAAACAGCAGAGCAGCAATCAAAAGAATGCCATGCCGTGGAAAATAGGCCAGCAGGTAGCGCATAACAAATTCGGTAACGGCGTTGTAGTGAGTTACGAAGGCAATGCCAATGATATGCGCGTGCAGGTGAATTTCGGACGCGAAGGCCTGAAATGGCTAGCACTGGAATTTGCCAAACTGACACCGATTTGAATTTGGGTTTAGTATTTAGGGCACTTCTATACATTCACTTCCAGCCCGTTCGTGCTGAACTTGCCGAAGCATGGATGATTGTAAATCTATAGGTTGCAACTTCAGCCCTTCGACAAGCTCAGGGCGAACGGTAATTTATAAAAGTGCCCTTTAGTGTTTAGCCGCAGGTACACACAGATACACAGATAAGTACAGATGATTCCGTACTCAGTTGGTTTTAAATCCCCTGCTACCGCGCCTGTCGTGCTTACCTTAATAGGAGATTTCGGCAAGCGGCTGTTTGACTGCTAAAAGCAGGAGTTTCCGATTGCCGCCTATTGAGGTAAGCACGACAGGCGCGATAGGGGGTAGCATTTTCTTTGGTTTCTTTCTTTTGGCTAAGCAAAAGAAAGAAACTCGCCAGTCGGGCGAAACCGACGAAGTAAAAATTAATTCAAATTTATAATTTGAATTAAATATCAGAGGACGCCGGAACCGTCTGCTCAATACCAAACACATCAGCATAACTACTATACAAGCTAGTCATCATCATAGGCACTACCACTACCAGGCCCAAGCCAAACGGAATAATCGCGATAATCAGCAACACCATAAAAATAAGGCCATACAGTAAAAATGGCAGCATATTTTTTAGGCAGGCAGTAAAACTCAACTTCATTGCGTCTAAAGCACTTAAATTATGCAAACCAGCTAATACCGGTGCAAACCAATACGCCATCAAAACCGGCATAATCAACAGCAAAGCGATCATAATAGGCATCAGCATGCCATCGGCCTGCGCAGGGCTTAAATCCTTACCTTGCACCAATAGCTCCGCTGTCTCTTTATCCAACGCCAGCACGACAATCACTGCAACAAACAGCAAACTCACCATATAAATACCGCCAATGGTAATCAACTGCGATGTATTGCGCTTAAAACCTTCGAACAAGTGGTTGATTTCCAGATCCTGATTTTTTACCAGCGCCTGGCATCCCCACATCATACCCGCCGCAAATACGGGCGCTAATAAAGTACTTACCACGGAGCCAATCACCGGTAGCATGGAAATTGGAATCATGATTGCCAGATAAATCACCAGCAAGATAATCCACATCGCAGGATTCGCTTTAAATAAAGTAAACCCATTCACAACCCAAGCCCAGGCATTGCCAATCGGCACCTGCTTAATCGTTAGTTGTTGAATTTCCAAGTTTTCTGCCATGATATTTATCTTTCGTTATCAGCCGACTTTAACGCCAGCATTAGCGCTGTTCGATTCGCAGTTTCAATATATTTTTAAAATGATCGGGGTCTTTTGCATGCGTTAACTCACCATCTTGCGGGTAAATTTTGTCATACAGGCGAGACAGCCAGAAGCGTAACGCTGCAATACGCAGCATGCTGTTCCATGCCGCCTGCTCTGCCTCGGTTAGCGGTCGAATTGCCTGATAAGCATCCAGCATGGCATTCAGCCTTGCAATATCCAACGCGCCATCAGCCTGTACGCACCAATCATTCACTGCAATTGCCAGATCATAGGCAAGCAAATCATTACATGCATAATAAAAATCGATGAGGCCGCCAACTTTATCGCCATCAAACAGTACATTATCGCGGAACAGATCCGCATGAATAATGCCTTTAGGCAGCTCTGAAATGTTCAGGGCTGATTGAAATTCCAGCGTGCCTTTTAATAACTGCTGATCTTCTGCTGCAAGATGCGGCATGACCTGTTCAGCTACTTTTACGCGCCAATCGGCATCACGCGGATTACGATGCAGCTTGCCTGCCTTGTCTGTGACCTTTTCTACGAATGACTGCCCGGCGACATGCATTTTTGCCAATACTGCGCCAACTTCGGCACAATGCTTCACTTCAGGCACCTTGATATCGTGCCCATTCAGGCAGCTGATCAACACGGCAGGCTTGCCGTTCAGCATATGCAAACTAACACCGGAATCATTAACTATTGGCTGCGGGCATGGTACGCCATGGGTAGCCAGATGACTCATTAAATCAATAAAGTATGGCAACTCATCCATTGTATTGTGCTCAAACAGGGTAAGCACGTATTTATTCTGCGTAGTAGTGACAAAATAATTGGTATTGGTAA
The DNA here is from genome assembly GCA_036567185.1 of Methylotenera sp. Lineage (GTDB taxonomy): Bacteria > Pseudomonadota > Gammaproteobacteria > Burkholderiales > Methylophilaceae > Methylotenera. The sequence continues at coordinate 32,879 of DATCVB010000040.1, read as the reverse complement.
TGCCTGAAGAAATACCTTTGAGCTCTACAACTTCACCGATTGAATAACCTTGAAGCCAGGCTTGTAATTCTTGAACACTAACTGAGGTAAAAACAGACATAAATGAAATATTTAACCAATAATTTAAAGTAACTGGGAATTTAAGGGTGAAAGCCAACTGCTATTAAATAATTAAAGAGGGCGCTGGCCCTCTTTAAGATCAATCAGCAATTTAGCGCTTGATTGCTAGAACCTGAAAATCGTCCACTTAGGAATAGCTAAAGGCGGGTTAGGTCCAGAGTTAGTCCAGCCACCTTCCTGATCTTCTTTGTATAAATAATAAGGCACGCCGTTAGACGGGGTAACCTTCATCATATAAAGCTCGCCGTTCATACGATATTCTTCAACCGTTTCACCATTATTCTTTTTAACAATAGTGACTTCCGGCTCATCAGGATCAGTTTCTGTACTCAGGGCAGGCGGTGGAATTTCCTCAAGCGGCTGCAAATCTTTAGGCGCTTCTGCAGCCTGCGCAAACAAAGGCATTAGCATCAGCCCTAATAATAATGCACCTATCGCTTTATGATTTTTAAACATACGCTAAACACCTATCCTTAAGTGTGATTTTTTATTACAAAATATTCTATCAAATATAACGCTATATAACGCTTTTCTTTATAAATAAAGCTGAATGCGCTCTTCTTCCGCAGAGAGTTTAAAGCCTCTTGTTTCATAATGTTTGAATATTGCCGCCACCACCAATTCCGGCTCGTCGATAATCTGTATCAAATCCAGGTCTTCCGGCGAAATCATCGCCTCATCGACCAGCGTAGTTTTAATCCAATCTACCAGACCACGCCAGAATGGCTCACATACCAGAATAATCGGCATTTTCAATGTCTTACCTGTCTGCACCAATGTAATACATTCCATCAGCTCATCCAGTGTACCAAAGCCGCCAGGCAGCACCACGTAAGCACTGGCGTTTTTTACAAACATGACCTTGCGCATAAAAAAGTGCTTAAAATTCTGGCTCACGTCCTGATATGGATTGCTGTTCTGTTCATGTGGTAATTCAATGTTGAGGCCAACACTAGGCGAATAGCCGGCAAAGGCTCCTTTATTTGCAGCTTCCATAATGCCCGGACCACCACCGGATATCACGCTGAATCCGGCATCAGACAGCATACGCGCGATTTTCTCAGTAAGTTCGTAATAAGGGGTTCCAGGCTTGATGCGTGCGCCACCAAAAATTGAAACTGCTGGCGTGATCTCTTTTAAGCGCTCGGTAGCACTAACGAACTCTGCCATAATTTCAAATGCCTGCCATGATGCATGGCCGCTCTGCTGAATATCCCTTGCATCAGACATTGCGCTGGCTTGGATTTTTTTATCAACTGACATAATGAATAACCTTCATAGGATTTTTACAAAAAACCAATTACTAGCAAGATTTGGACAAAACAAATTTGACCAAAATCCCCATCTGTTACGCCCAGATGTTTTATTATGTTAGCAATTAAAAAACTGTTAGCAACAACAAATTGCAACTATTTGCTAAAACCCAGCTAAGCTTGAATTTAAGTCTGTCAGCACCTGCTCGAAAAAATTGGATTTTTACATGAAAACATTGTTATTAGTGGATGGCTCATCCTATCTTTACCGCGCCTTTCACGCCATGCCTGATTTAAGAAACCACCTGAATGAACCTACTGGCGCAATTCAAGGTGTGCTTAACATGCTGCGACGTTTACATAAGGATTATCCGGCAGATTACAGCGCCTGCATCTTTGATGCCAAAGGCAAAACCTTCCGCGACGATATTTACCCGGAATATAAAGCGAACCGCGCTTCGATGCCGGATGATCTGCGCAGCCAGGTAACACCCTTGCATGAAGCTATCAAAGCCATGGGCTGGCCGCTGATTATTGAAGAAGGTGTAGAAGCCGACGACGTGATCGGCGCACTGGCTAAACAGGCGGAGCGTGAAGGCATGCGCGTGATCATCTCCACTGGCGATAAAGATATTGCTCAGCTGGTGAATGAACACATCACCATCGTCAACACTATGCCCAACGCTTTCAGAAAAGGTGACGAAAAACTCGATATTGCCGGTGTAGAAGAAAAGTTCGGCATTCCACCCAGCCTGATAGTGGATTATCTGATACTGATCGGTGACACTTCAGACAATGTGCCGGGCGTAGAAAAAGTAGGCCCGAAAACCGCGGTAAAATGGCTCAAGCAATACGGCTCATTGGATAACATCATCGCCAATGCCGATCAAATTACGGGTGTAGTCGGTGAAAACCTGCGCAAAGCCCTGCCCTGGCTGCCGACCGCGCGTGAGCTGATTACGATACGCTGCGACGTTGGCATTCAGGAAAACCTCTCTGACCTTGCCCCGCAATTGCCAGACAAAGCCAAACTGGCCGAATTATTTGACCACTTTGATTTCAAATCGTGGAAGCGCGAACTGGAACACATGCCAGATGGCAGATCGACTACTGCGGCTAAGGCACCAGAACCAAAACAGCACCAAACGGCCGATATGTTCGCTAGCGATGAGTCTATAACCGACACCTATGTTGCCAATAGATCGCGCAACTACGAAACAATTTTAAGCCATGATCAACTGGACAGCTGGCTGGCAAAACTTAACTCAGCTAATCTGGTGTGCTTCGATACTGAAACCACTTCACTGGACCCGATGCTGGCAAAACTCGTAGGCATGTCATTCAGCGTAGAAGTTGGCAGTGCAGCCTATCTGCCGTTAATGCACGACTACTTTGATGCACCGCAGCAGCTAAATTTCAATGAAACGCTCGCCAAAGTCAAAGCTATCCTGGAAAACCAAGCCATTAAAAAAGTAGGACAAAACCTGAAATATGACCAGCACGTGCTGGCAAACCATGGCATTCAGTTGAACGGTATTGCACACGATACTCTGCTGCAATCCTATGTATTTGAATCACATAAATCGCATGGCATGGATGCTTTGAGTGAGCGCCATTTAGACATCAAAACCATCACGTTTGAAGAAGTGGCCGGCAAGGGTGCCAAGCAAGTGAGCTTCAATCAGGTTACCGTAGAAGTTGCGGCTGAGTATGCCGCAGAAGATGCCGACATTACCTTACAGCTGCATCAGGCCATGTACCCGCAGATCGCGGCCGACAAAAAACTGGACTACATTTACAGCCAGATTGAAATGCCGGTCTCAGACATTTTGTTCACAATTGAGCGTAATGGCGTGCTCATAGATGCCAACATGCTCAACATGCAAAGCAATGAAATCGGCATGAAACTGGTCGCACTGGAGAATCAGGCTTACGAACTTGCAGGCCAGCCATTTAATCTGGGCTCACCCAAACAGCTACAGGAAATTCTGTTTGGCAAACTTGGTATCAAACCGCTTAAAAAAACACCAAGCGGCACACCATCAACAGATGAAGACGTATTGCAGGAACTGGCGCTGGATTACCCGTTACCAAAAGTACTGCTGGAATATCGCGGTCTGGCCAAGCTTAAGTCTACTTATACAGACAAGCTGCCGCGTATGATTAACCCGACCACTGGCCGTGTGCATACCAGCTACAATCAGGCAGTGGCCATTACCGGCCGCTTGGCGAGCTCCGATCCTAACCTGCAGAACATTCCGGTACGCTCGGCTGAAGGCCGCCGCATCCGCGAAGCATTCATAGCACCCAAAGGCAGCGTGATTGTTTCTGCCGACTATTCGCAGATCGAGCTGCGCATCATGGCGCACCTGTCGCAGGATAACGGCATGCTGGATGCATTTGCCAATAACGAGGATATTCACCGTGCAACTGCTGCCGAGATCTTTGGCGTTGAGCGTGAAAATGTAGACAACGAGCAGCGTCGCTATGCAAAAGTCATCAACTTTGGCCTCATCTACGGCATGAGTGCGTTTGGCTTAGCGCAAAACCTAAATATCGAACGCAGTGCGGCACAAAGCTACATCGAGCGCTACTTCGCACGTTACCCCGGTGTACGTGAATACATGCAGAACACGCGAGAGATCGCCAAGCAGCAAGGCTATGTAGAAACCTACTTTGGCCGCAGATTATGGGTGCCGGAAATCAACAGTCCTAATGGTATGAGAAGAGCCGGCGCTGAACGCGCAGCGATTAACGCACCAATGCAAGGCACTGCGGCAGACCTTATTAAACTTGCCATGATTGCCGTGGATAAGTGGCTTAAAGATGAAAACCTGCAATCCAAACTCATCATGCAGGTACACGATGAACTGGTGCTGGAAGTCCCAGAAAGCGAACTGGAACTAGTGAAACAAAGACTGCCGGAACTGATGCAGCATGTGGCTAAACTGGATGTACCGCTGTTGGCTGAAGTCGGCGTCGGCCATAATTGGGAAAGTGCGCACTAACTTACGCGCAACGAGTTATATATACTCATTGCGCTGTAGTGCCCTGTAGCCTTTAATCATACGAGCAAGATGCCATAATGCTGCGACGACGACCACAGTTCCACCCACTGCGAGCCCTTTAAGAAAAATCGGGTCAAACATCCAGCCGAATAGTTGGCCATAAACTTCATAGCCATTGCCCAATCCATCTTTAAAGCTATTTTTAATAGCAAACAGAAAACTGGCCAATACAATAGTACCGCCTATACCCACCCATAAATTGGTGTACCAGAAAGACCTGACCTGCCATGCAAAATGTGTATGCACCCAATTTTGCTGACCAGTAGAATTATGGTGTTTATGTGCCAGCGCCAATGCTATAAAAAAAGTAATGCCTCCGGTAAAACCACTAAGGAAAATTAATATATATATCTGCTTGGCTATCGCCTTATCTGCACTTACCTGTGCTTGCTGCTTCGGATCAAGTTTTTGCTGTTCCTTGGCAAACTCTAGCCGCTCCATTCTATTTTGCAGACTTAATCGTGCTTGCTCCTCACGCGCAGCGGCTTCGGACTTCACATAAGCCACGCCGCAACTCGGGCATGCCCATTCAGGCGCATTATCAGCAGGCTGACGCTTATAACTACACTTAACACAAGTATTGCCGGAGTATTCCAACGTCAACGCTGCGATTTCAGTAGATTGATTATCCTGCAAAGTAAAGAAACTTTCTAAATGAATGCATTTATAATATTGAACAATCTACCATATTTAGAAAATATTCTCTTATGTCGCAGCAACAGTTTGGCATCTACATCATTGGTGACGAAATACTTTCCGGCAAGCGGCAGGATGCGCACTTGAGTTTTGTGATTCAAGCACTGAAGTCCCGAGGGTTACAGCTGGCTTGGGCCCATTACCTAGGAGACATTCCCGAGCAGATCACGAGTCTATTGCGCGCCAGCATGCAGCGCGGCGACATTGTATTCAGCTTTGGCGGCATTGGCGCCACACCGGATGACTTTACGCGCCTATGTGCTGCCGACGCGGCTGGGTTGCCAATAACACGCCATCCTGGCGCTGTGGCTGAAATTGAAGCGCAATATGGTGAAAGCGCCTACCCGAAACGGGTGCTGATGGCAGATTTTCCATTGGGTGCAGAATTGATTCCTAATCCGGTGAATCGGGTAGCGGGTTTTTCAATCAATCAGCATTACTTTGTGCCGGGCTTTCCACAAATGGCACACCCGATGATGGAATGGGTGCTGGATACGCACTATCAACATTTGTTTCATCAGCAGGATTACACAGAAGTGTCTATTCTGGTCATGGATGCCGGTGAGAGCCAGTTGATTGATTTAATGCGCCATATCGTTGCCAAGTATCCGGACTTGAAACTATTCAGTCTGCCAAAATTAGACAATCGCCGCACCACAGAATTGGGCGTAAAAGGGGCGGCAGAACTTGCAAAAAACGCCTTAGATGAAATCAAACTTGCGGTAAGCGCGCTTAATTTTCCTTGGGCTGAGCTTTAATCAAATCATGGAATGTAGAGATTTCTGCGGCGCCTGCTGCATCGCTCCCTCAATTAACAGCCCGATTCCCGGCATGCCCAGTGGCAAACCTGCCGGGGTACGCTGCGTTCAGCTAGATAGCGACAACCGATGCATGATTTTTGGCCAGCCGGAAAGGCCAGCGTTCTGTGCCAGCCTGCAGCCTAGCGTAGAGATGTGCGGTGATACGCGTGAGCAGGCGATAGCCTGGCTTATGCAGCTAGAGCGGCTCACTGCGCCGGCTCTCCCCCAGTAATAACACCGCCATAAAACTCACCGCGGCAGCGCCTGAAACGTAGGCGCCCACCCACGTCAGACCGCCCGTCGTGACTAGTAATTGAGAAATATAGGGCGCAAGCGAAGCTCCTAAAATACCGCCCAACTGGTAAGCCAAGCCGGCACCGGTGTAACGTACCGCCACCGGAAACTGCTCAGGCAGATACGCGCCCATCGGCGCAAATGTTGCCCCCATCAGGAACAGCGCCAAAGATAAAAACACCGTAACCTGCACGACTGAACCGCTTGTCAGCAAAGGGCTAAGCGTAAAGCCGGCAAGGACCGCAAATGCTCCGCTTACCAGCAATACCGGTCGGCGGCCAAAATGATCGCTTAGTTTTGCAGAGATCGGCGTGGCAATCGTCATAAATAAAATCGCTACACATAACATGGCTAAAAAATCTACCCGCGATATTCCGAGCTTGGTTGTACCATAACTGAGACAAAACACCGTGGCGGTGTAAAACAGGTTGTAGCACACCACCATGGCAAGCGCCCCCAGCAAAACAGGGCGCAAATGTGTTTTCAATAAGGGTTTAATCGGTACTTCATGTGTTTTATTTTCAGCCAATGCTGTCGTAAAAGCAGGCGTTTCTGCCAGTTTAAAACGCACGTACAAACCAACACCTACCAGTAAAGCGCTGGCAATAAAAGGCAGGCGCCAGCCCCAGGCTTTGAACTGTGCATCAGTCAGCCACAGCGACAAAGCCAGATAACTTAAAGTCGCCAGCAGAAAACCAACCGATGGCCCTAATTGTGGGAACATGCCGAACCATGCTCGCTTGCCTTCAGGCGCATGTTCGGTAGCGAGCAATGCAGCGCCGCCCCATTCTCCGCCCAGACCCAATCCCTGACCGAAACGCAGTACACACAAGATAATGGGTGCCCAGATTCCCCATACCTCATAACCCGGCAGCAAGCCAATCAGCAGGGTTGAAATTCCCATCAGCAATAGTGAGGCTGCCAGCGTTGTTTTACGCCCTACTTTATCGCCAAAATGCCCAAACACAATGGCGCCCACCGGCCTGGCAATAAATGCAATGCCGAATGTTAAAAATGCGTTCAGCGACTGGGTAGCCGGATCACTGGCCGGAAAAAACACCTGACCAATCACCAAGGCGGCCGCCATCGCATAGATATAAAAATCATAAAATTCAATGGCAGTACCAATAAAACTGGCAAATGCAATATGAGTGGTGGAAGCTTTGTGCATATTTAATCAAATCAATAACAGGCGATTCCGGATTGTATGCCATAAATAATAGGCACTTCTATAAATACATTTTTTGGGCGCATTACTGCGTTGCGCGGTACTCGCAACCTCGCTGTATATTGCATACTATCTCGGTTTCTGCGTTCCGTGCGCCTTGTACTACATCCCAAACTCTGTATTTATATAAGCACCTAATGAATTTTTTGGTTTTCTCAAACTTCGATTGCGTATAAAATAGGCAACTTTCGCGTTTGAGAAAATCAGCTAGTGCAAATCGGTAACCACATCTTAAAGAACAATCTGGTAGTCGCACCCATGGCGGGCGTGACGGACAGGCCTTTCCGTCAGCTTTGCAAAAAGATGGGCGCGGGTCTGGCTGTATCTGAGATGGTGACCTCGAACTCATTGCTCTACGGCAGCGAAAAAACAAAACGCCGCGCCAATCACGAAGGTGAAGTAGACCCGATTTCCGTACAGATTGCCGGCGCTGACCCGAAAATGATGGCTGAAGCCGCAAGACACAATGTAGATAACGGCGCACAGATTATCGACATCAACATGGGCTGTCCGGCTAAAAAAATATGTAACGTAATGGCCGGTTCTGCCTTGCTCAAAGACGAGCCACTGGTAGCACAGATTTTAAGAGCAGTTGTTAGTGCAGTCGATGTGCCAGTAACCCTTAAAATTCGTACTGGCTGGGACAAAAATAACCGCAATGCGATCGCGATTGCCAAGATGGCTGAAGACCTTGGCATACAGGCACTGGCCATGCATGGCCGCACCCGTGCTTGTGCCTACATGGGTGACGCTGAATACGACACGATTGCCGCAGTTAAACAGGAAATCCATATCCCGTTGATTGCCAACGGTGACATTACCACGCCGGAAAAAGCCAAATATGTACTGGATTACACCGGTGCCGATGCCGTCATGATTGGCCGCGCTGCGCAGGGACGTCCATGGATATTCCGCGAGATTGAGCATTACCTGAGCACCGGTACGCATTTATTAGCGCCAACGGTAGATGAAATTCACACCGTGATGCTCGAACATCTGCACGACTTATACGATTTCTATGGTGACCTGACTGGCATGCGCATGGCGCGCAAGCATATCTCCTGGTACACCAAGGGACTGGCTGGCTCTGCACAGTTCCGCCACAGCATGAATACATTGCAAACCATAGACTTGCAATTGCAGGCCATTAACGATTTTTTTGCTGAACTTAAAGCTAAAAACGATCGTTTGGTCTATATCGATAATAACAATGCAGAAGACGCTGACAGTAACGCGTCAGAAGCTCTGGCAGCCTGAGTTTAAATTATGTCAGCAGATTGCAAATTAAGCCAAGCCGTTAGAGAGTCACTCGATGACTACTTCACCCATCTGGATGGCGAGCCGCCGCATGCCGTTTACGACATGGTACTGGGCTGCGTAGAAAAACCGTTATTGCAATACATCATGCATAAAGTAGGCGGCAATCAAAGCAAGGCAGCCGAAATTCTGGATATCAATCGCAACACGCTACGCAAAAAACTTCAGCAATACCATATTGATTAATCAACCTTTCATAACCATTTATTTCTTCTAGAGTTTTCACATGGCAACTATTAAACGTGCGCTCATCAGCGTTTCTGATAAAACCGGTGTTATTGATTTTGCTAAAAGCTTAAGCGCGCTTGGCGTAGAACTTTTATCTACCGGCGGTACCGCTAAATTATTCCGCGATAACAACATCCCGGTAATCGAAGTCAGCGACTACACAGGCTTTCCTGAAATGCTGGATGGCCGCGTTAAAACGCTGCATCCAAAAGTGCATGGTGGCATTTTAGGGCGCCGTGATCTACCAGAACACGTTGCTGCTATGCAAGCACAAGGCATTCCAAACATTGATATGGTTGTCGTCAACCTGTATCCGTTTGAAGCTACAGTTGCCAACCCGGACTGCACGCTGGAAGACGCGATCGAAAACATCGATATCGGCGGCCCGGCCATGGTGCGTTCTGCTGCCAAGAACTGGAAAGACGTTGCCGTGTTGACCGATGCCAGCCAATATGCAGAGGTACTGCGCGAGATGCAAAGCACTGGCGGCGCGACATCACAGGCGACAAAATTCGCACTGTCAGTTGCGGCATTCAACCGCATCAGCAACTATGACGGCGCGATCAGCGATTACCTGTCGAGCTTCAATAACGACGGTAGTCGCAACCCATACCCGGCACAGGTAAACAGCCGTTTTGTGAAACTGCAGGATTTGCGCTACGGCGAAAACCCGCACCAGAGCGCAGCGTTCTACCGCGACCTTAACCCGGCACCAGGCTCACTGGTAACGGCACAACAATTGCAGGGCAAAGAACTCAGCTACAACAACATCGCTGATTCTGATGCAGCGTGGGAAGCCGTAAAGAGCTTTAATTCAAATGCCTGCGTTATTGTAAAACACGCTAACCCTTGCGGTGTGGCAATGGGTAAAAATGCACTTGAATCCTACAGTAAAGCACTCCAGACCGACCCGACTTCAGCTTTTGGCGGCATTATCGCTTTCAATACCATTGTAGATAAAGCAGCTGCCGAAGCCGTTAGCAAACAATTTGTAGAAGTGCTGATTGCGCCGGATTACACAGAAGATGCATTGGCCATTTTCAGTGCAAAAGCCAATGTACGCGTACTTAAAATTGCATTACCGCAAGGCGGCAACACCGATTGGGAACAAGGTCGCAATGCGCAGGACATTAAACGTGTAGGTTCAGGCATCCTGATTCAGACCTCAGACAACCACGAAATCAGCGTTGCTGATTTAAAAGTGGTGACCAAAAAGCAGCCAACACCACAACAGATGGAAGACATGCTGTTTGCATGGCGCGTAGCTAAATATGTGAAATCGAATGCGATTGTGTTCTGTGGCAACAGCATGACCTTAGGTGTAGGCGCCGGGCAGATGAGCCGCGTCGACAGCACACGTATTGCAGCGATCAAAGCACAGAACGCCGGGTTAACACTTAAAAACTCAGTCGTTGCTTCTGATGCGTTCTTCCCGTTCCGCGACGGCATCGACGTACTGGCAGAAGCCGGTGCGGCTTGTGTGATTCACCCAGGCGGCAGCATGCGCGATGAAGAAGTCATTGCAGCCGCTGATGAACATGGTTTGGTGATGGTGTTGACCGGTATTCGTCATTTCAGACATTAATTTACAGTTTTTGTCATTCCCGTCGGGAATGACAAAATTGATAGTGTCTAGCTCATTGAGAACGTTTTTAAAGGTTGAAACATGAAAATATTGGTGATTGGTGGTGGTGGTCGCGAACACGCGTTAGCCTGGAAAGTCGCTCAGAACAAAGCTGTCAGCCGTGTTTATGTCGCGCCTGGCAATGCAGGCACTGCACTTGATCCGGACATGATGAATGTGCCTATTACCTCGGTGCCAGATTTAGTAAAATTCGTGCAGGATGATAGCGATATTTATCTCACTATCGTCGGACCTGAAGCGCCATTATCTCAAGGTGTCGTAGATGCATTCCGCGCTGCTGGCTTAAAGATTTTCGGCCCGACCAAAGCCGCGGCTCAACTGGAGTCTTCAAAAGATTTCGCCAAAGCGTTCATGGTAAGGCACAACATCCCTACTGCGGCTTACGCTACGTTTACCGATGCGCAACTTGCGCATGACTATGTAAAACAGCAGGGCGCGCCTATCGTAATTAAAGCCGATGGTCTGGCCGCTGGCAAAGGCGTTGTGGTAGCGATGGATGAAGACGAAGCCCATACAGCAATTGATGCCATGCTGGCAGATAACAAGCTCGGTGCCGCCGGCGCACGCGTAGTGATTGAAGAGTTTTTAACCGGTGAAGAAGCAAGCTTTATTGTGATGGTAGATGGCAAAAACATATTGCCGCTTGCCACTAGCCAGGATCACAAACGCCTTATGGACAAAGACCTGGGTCCTAACACCGGCGGCATGGGCGCATATTCGCCGGCTCCGGTTGTAACCCCAGAAATCCACGCCAAAGTCATGCGTGAAATTATCAGGCCAACGGTTGAAGGTATGGCAAAAGATGGCATTCCCTACACCGGCTTTCTCTATGCAGGGCTTATGATTACACCGAACGGTGACGTTAAAACGCTGGAATTCAACTGCCGCATGGGCGACCCGGAAACCCAGCCGATCATGCTGCGTTTAAAAAGCGACCTGGTAGCGCTGGCGGACCATGCCATTAACGGCACATTGGATCAAGCCGAGGCTGAGTGGGACAGACGTACAGCACTGGGTGTAGTCATGGCTTCAGCCAATTATCCGGATACGCCAAGATTGGGTGATGCAATCAACGGCTTGCCCAAGAACCTGGCCGATGCACATGTATTCCATGCTGGCACAACGTTAACAGACGACAAAGTGCTCACCAGCGGCGGTCGTGTGCTATGTGTGACTGCATTGGGTGAAACCGTCAAGTTCGCACAGCAGCAAGCCTACAAGATATTGGATGACATCAAATTTGATGGCGCACAGTATCGTACCGACATCGGCTACCGCGCAATTAAAGGATAAGCAATTTAGACTTGCAAATGAGAACAAGGCAACACCCGATGCAGGCAGTACAATTATTGATTGGGTACGATTAATTAATGCCAAAATATACCAAACTGGATCGCCACGCTTCGCTCGCGATGACGTCATTGCGGGCCTGAAAGGCGCGGCAATCCAGTGTTATTCATGCCGTATTATCTATAAGTAAGGCAAATAAGGGTAACACCGTTCTCGTTTGCGAATGCGGACTGCTCAAGTAAATTAGAAAGAAAATGTTGATGGATACACAAGCCGTTTTTAGCTACCTGCAAAATCTGCAAGCCAAAATCGTAGAATCAATCGAACTGGTTGACGGTAAAAACTTTCTGCAGGATAGCTGGCAGCGCCCTGAAGGCGGTGGCGGTAACTCCTGCATGCTTGAAGACGGCAACGTATTTGAACGCGCAGGTATCGGCTTCTCTCATGTATTAGGCACTAAATTACCGCCCGCAGCCAGTGTGGCGCATCCTGAAGCTGCCGGTCGCCCGTGGGAGGCAATGGGCGTTTCGCTGGTATTCCACCCGCGCAACCCGTACATTCCTACCGTGCACATGAACGTACGCTTCTTTGTTGCAAAAGCACAAAATGCTTCAGAGCAAGACATCTGGTGGTTTGGCGGCGGCATGGACTTAACGCCCTACTATGGATTTGAAGAAGATGCAGAGCATTTTCATCGCACCATTAAAACCGCCATTGATGGATTTGGCAGCAGCTACTATCCTGAATTCAAAAAAGAATGTGACGAGTATTTCTTCTTGAAGCATCGGCAGGAACCACGCGGTATCGGCGGTATTTTCTATGATGATTTCAATGAACTAGGCTTCGAAAAAACCTTTGCCTTCCACCGCGCAGTGGGCGATGCATTCGTGCAGGCTTACCTGCCAATTGTACAGCGCCGCAAAGACACCCCGTACGGTGAACGTGAACGCGACTTTCAGGCATACCGCCGCGGACGCTATGTTGAATTCAATCTGATTTACGATCGCGGTACCATTTTTGGTCTGCAATCCAACGGTCGTACCGAATCCATTCTGCTTTCCATGCCGCCAATAGTGAAATGGCGCTACGATTGGAAACCGGAAGCCGGAAGCCCTGAAGCAAAGCTTTACACAGAATTCCTGATTGAAAAAGACTGGTTATCGCTTAATCCTTAAAGTAATTGCTGTGGATCAATATACATCATGAAAATTTCAGACCAAGCCCGCGCGCTAGCGCAAGACCTGCTGGATTTTATTGATGTCAGCCCCAGCCCCTGGCATGCGGTTCACAGTGTAGAACAAAGACTGCTGAAACAAAATTTTATCCGGCTTGAAGAATGCCAAAGCTGGCAGTTAGCTGCAGGCAAGCGTTATTTTGTAATACGTGGTGGCGCCTCTATCATTGCTTTCACCGTTGGTTCCCAGCCACTGACTGAGCGTGGTTTCCGCATCGTCGGCGCACATACAGACTCGCCGGGTTTGCGCCTCAAACCGCAGACTGCATTTGGCAGTGACGGTTTAGTACGCATCGGCGTTGAAGTTTACGGCGGGCCAATTCTGGCGACATTTACCGATCGCGACTTAAGCATTGCCGGACGCGTGACCTTGCGCGCAGGCAATGGCCATGAAACCAGGCTGCTCAAATTTGATAACGCATTGATGCGCCTGCCCAACCTCGCCATCCACATGAACCGTGAGGTTAACGACAAGGGCTTAGTACTCAACAAGCAGTCCGAATTACCGCTGCTGTTTGCAGAGAGCGATGATGGCGTTGCAGCTGATAAACAGTTCCTGTCTTATATCGCACAGTCACTCAATGTAGAATCAGCAGATATATTAACCTTCGAGTTAAATGTATTCGATACGCAAAAAGGATCATTCTGGGGTGCCAGTCAGGAATTCATCGCTGATAGTCAGCTCGATAACTTAGCCTCATGTCATGCAGCAATTACCGCATTATTAAGCACTGACAACTCAAGCTCAACCAGCGTCTGCGCCCTGTTTGACCATGAAGAAGTCGGCAGTGAAAGTGCTAGCGGCGCCAGTGGCAGCTTTTTGGCTGACGTCATCAACCGCATAGCCCTAAGTAGCGGATTAAATGAAGAAGACAGACTGCGCGCACTGGCACAAAGTTTCTTTATCAGTGCTGATATGGCTCATGCTTATCACCCCAACTATCCGGGGGCCTACGAGCCCTGTCACCACGTTCTGGTGAACAAAGGCCCGGTGATTAAAACCAATGCCAACCATCGCTATTCAACCAATGCAGATACCGCAGCACGCTTCATCACGTTATGCGAACGTGCCGGCGTGCCTTATCAGCAATACGCACATCGTACAGATCTAGGCTGCGGCAGTACCATTGGGCCTATCGTGGCATCCAATTTAGGCGTGCCTAGTGTTGATGTTGGCTCGCCGATGTGGGCGATGCATAGCATCCGTGAAAGCGCGGGGGTAGCTGATCATCAGTCTATGACGGCTGTACTGACTGAGTTATTCAATTACTAGGGCACTTTTCAACATCTAGATTAAAAAAATCCACGAATAGTAAGTTATGACTATAATCTATAGAAAATAACTTTAATTGCCGGTGCCCTATGCAAACCATTGAATCCATCGTCGCCACTTTATCAGCTTGGGTATGGGGGCCGCCGATGCTAACCTTGCTGCTCGGCACCGGCCTCTATCTCACCATTTTGTTAAAAGGCATGCAGTTCAGAGCCTTGCCGTTAGCTTTCAAACTCATATTCCATAAAGACCATCACCACGAAGGCGATATCAGTCATTTTGCCGCACTCATGACCGCACTGGCTGCTACTGTAGGTATTGGTAACATCGTTGGCGTTGCAACCGCAATCACATTAGGCGGCCCGGGCGCAGTATTCTGGATGTGGATGACAGGTTTGGTCGGCATGGCGACCAAATATGCTGAAGCCGTACTCGCGGTCAAGTATCGTGAAAAAGGCCCGCATGGCATGCGCGGCGGACCAATGTACTATCTTGCAAATGGCGCCGGATTGCCGTGGCTGGGAACACTGTTTGCAATATTTACCGCATGTGCGGCATTTGGCATCGGCAACATGACACAGGCAAACGCCACGGCAAAAATATTTGAAAGCACATTTCATATCGCGCCGATCACGACAGGCTGGGTACTCATGATACTCACCGGTTTGGTGATTTTGGGTGGCATCCGCTCTATCGGCAGATTTACCTCGTTGCTGGTACCGTTCATGATTGTGGGCTATGTGGCTTGTGCATTGGTGGTACTGGCAATGAACGTAGAAAAAATTCCACACGCTTTCTCCCTTATTTTTTACCATGCATTTAATCCAATTGCTGCTACCGGTGGTTTCGTAGGCGCAACCATAGCCGCAGCGATGCGTTATGGCATTGCGCGCGGCGTGTTTTCCAACGAATCTGGTTTAGGTTCTGCGCCGATAGCGGCAGCCGCAGCGCGTACCAATGATCCGGTAAAGCAAGCCTTGGTGAGCATGACGCAAACCTTTATCGATACCCTTGTTGTATGT
Source organism: Methylotenera sp. (assembly GCA_036567185.1). Taxonomy (GTDB): domain Bacteria; phylum Pseudomonadota; class Gammaproteobacteria; order Burkholderiales; family Methylophilaceae; genus Methylotenera. Next base: position 17,411 of record DATCVB010000040.1, on the reverse strand, counting down.
ACGATGACCGCGCTTATTATTCTTAGTGCAGACTCATGGAAACTTGGCGTCAGCGCGAGCGAACTTACCAGCGCCAGCATTGCTGAAACCTTAGGCGAAACTGGCAGAATTATTGTTGCAATCGCCACGGCTTTATTCGCCTACTCCACACTCATAGGCTGGAACTATTATGGTGAAAAGGCTATTGAATACCTGTTCGGCCCGCGTGCAATAGCAGCCTACCGCGTGTTATTTACTGCGGCTGTCATTGTCGGTGCAACTACCAGCCTTGAGTTTGTATGGAACTTCTCCGACCTTGCAAACGGCTTGATGGCGATCCCGAATCTCATCGGTTTGTTATTGTTAGCCAAGGTCGTAAAATCTGAAACCGAACGCTACTTTTCTGAAATTAAAAAATAGCATTTCGATAAACATGATTCAGGAATAAACCCAAGAGACCAACATGACGCATCATCGCAGCACTTGGCGCAACCGCTGGACCTTTATGCTGGCAACTGCCGGATCCGCCATCGGCTTGGGTAATATATGGAAATTACCCTATATGATAGGCGTCAATGGCGGCAGTGCCTTTGTGCTGGTATTCATTGCCTGTATATTGGTTGTGGGCATTCCACTGATGATGACGGAAATCCTGCTCGGCAGACGCGCGCAGAAAAATCCGTTTAATGGCATTGAAGCTTTGGCTATTGAAGCCAAAGCTTCACCTCACTGGAAACTGCTAGGCGGCATGGGCATGCTGACCGGTCTGCTGATCCTGAGTTTTTACAGTGTGATTGGTGGCTGGGTGTTGTATTTTATTACCGAAGCCACCAAAGGCTCTTTTGTTGGCATCGAGGCAACACAGTCTACCGCTAATTTCAATAACCTGCTGGCCTCACCTTTAACCCTGCTATTCTGGCATACTGTTTTTATGTGCCTCACCATGGGTGTAGTAGCCCGTGGCGTAAACTCAGGGCTGGAAAAAGCCAATAACATTCTGATTCCCGCACTGTTTGTCATTCTGCTTATCCTGCTCGGCTACAGTATGTCCGTAGGTGATATGCAGGCGGCTTATCACTTCATGTTCAGCCTGGATTTTTCCAAAATTACGCCGGTCGCTGTGTTATCGGCACTTGGTCATGCGTTCTTCTCGCTAAGCCTGGGCATGGGTTCTGTCATGGTTTATGGCTCATACTTGCAACGACATGTGTCCATAGCGCGCACCACCATTTATATTGCGCTGGCAGATACCATGCTCGGCCTGCTGGTGGGGCTGGCGATTTATGCATTAGTGTTTGCCAACAATCTGGCACCGAATGCTGGCCCTGGTTTGATCTTTCAGACGCTGCCTATCGCTTTTGGTCACATGCCGTGGGGCAGCTTAATTGCCACACTGTTTTTTATGCTGGTTGCATTTGCAGCCTGGACCTCTGCCATTTCACTGGTTGAACCAACCATCGCCTGGATTGTAGAAAACACAACAATATCACGCAAAGTGTCAGCTACAACGCTCGGTTTTGCCGTCTGGTTATTAGGCATTGCTGTTGTGCTCTCATTCAATGATTGGCAGCATGTCAAAATCATTTTCGGGCTCAATATTTTTGAAACACTAGATAAACTCACGTCGACCATTCTGCTTCCTCTCGGCGGCCTGCTCATGGCAATTTTTGCCGGCTACTTTATGAAAAGAGATCACGTGCAGGATGAATTGAATCTGGATAACCGAGGATTCAAACTTTGGCGCATCACCAACAACTACATTTCACCGATCGCAATTATTGCAGTGTTTTTATATCTGTTCGGCTTGGTAAAATAAAACGCTCAGATGTGACAGTGATAAAAAAAGCCAGCTTAGTCGCTGGCTTTTTAATAAAACAAAACTCAATTACATTGCTAAAATCCAAGCAACGATTGTTTTAATGTCTGCATCTTTAACTTGTGGGCTATTTGCCGGCATAGGCATAGGACCCCAAACACCGCTACCGCCTTTTTTAACTTTTTCAATCATTTTAGCTTCTGCAGTTTTATCGCCTTTGTATTTAGCCGCAACATCTTTGTAAGATGGGCCTAATACTTTTTTGTCGATACTGTGGCAAGCTAAACAGCCGCTTTTTTGTGCCAAAGCTTGAGCTGCCGCAGCATCTACCGCATTAGCCTGTGCTGCAACAAACATAGAACCAGCAGCAGCGATTGTTAGTAATAAAGCTTTCATGCTATCTCCTTAAATTAACGCTTAATAATAATTATTTAATTTACAACATTTTAATAATACGCATTATTAAAATTTTAACAAGTGAGCTAAATCAAATAACTACGACTAAATTCGATAAAACTGATCAAGCAAACTTGGTAAACCTACAACATCTTGTGACCATATAACGTAACGGTACCATCAAGCGTTGACATTAAATACATATTTTTGACACTAAAACAACTTAATTAACTAGAATTAAAGCGTCTCTACGCGATATTCAACCGACATGGTATGTGTTCTACCTGGACTAATCACTACCGAATTTTCCAGTGCATTTGCTGTTTCCACGCAGATCATCTCACGCCATTCATCCGGCTTGCCCATATCAACCATTTGATTTGCTTTTTCTCCCCACGGATTCCAGATCACTGTTGACTGACTACCTGATTTTGAAATGCGAATTTGACGGTTCAAACCAGCATCATGAATCATGCAATCAACATTAGTGTTGAGATAAACGCGGTCGAACTCTCCGTTAAACCGCACATCATTACTCTCTACACGGCGCTCATAATTAAATACTTTGTCAGCGTAAAGTGTGTCTTCCAAACCTTTAATCTGGATAGAAGCCACGTCACTTACCTGAAAATAAGTATGTAACGCCTCGCCTACCATAAACGGATGATCCGCTTTATTGGTTGTCGCCAGATCAAGCCTTAAAGTCTCGCCTACCGTAATTGTAACGGTCAGCAGGTGCGGGTATGAAAGCTGCCGTTTTGACTCAGCAGGCTCCAGCATCTGTAACTCGATGCGGGTTGCCCCATTGTTAAGCGTTTCAGCATCAACCAGTTGCCATGGCATCACGCGCGCAAAGCCATGTGGACACAGCGTGCTGTCTGTTGGGTGTGCACCGAACCATGGCCAGCAGATAGGAATACCGCCACGGATAGAACGGCCTGGCACATAACGCGCATTACTTGATAACCACAATACCGGCTGCTGCTGTGATTTTGGCTGCCATGACATGACATGGGCGCCTTGCAACGCAATTTTTGCAGTTGCAAATTCATTATCAATTTCAACGTAATCCAAGCCGCTCTCATCACGAATGAAACGCACGTGATAATTCTCTGCTTCTGCTACTGGATTAATTTTTTCTACTGCACTGGTTTGCGTCATTTAAATTTACTCTGAACTTAACTTTAAATTATTTGGCCGCCTGATGGCGGCCAAATATTGCTGCTATTTTTTTACTTCTCGATTTGAGATACATCGCGTACTGCACCACGCGCGGCACTGGTACTCATTGCTGCATAAGCGCGCAAGGCTGGTGAAACCACACGTTCACGGTTAACCGGTTTCCACGCAGCTTTGCCTTTTTCTTCCATTTTTAATCGGCGGTGTGACAATTCTTCATCACTGACTGCCAAATGAATAGTGCGATTAGGAATATCAATTTCAATCGTATCGTTTTCCTGTACCAGTCCAATAGCACCACCTTCAGCCGCCTCAGGGGAAGCATGGCCGATGCTCAAACCTGATGTACCGCCTGAAAAACGGCCATCCGTCAGCAAGGCACACTCTTTGCCTAGCCCTTTAGACTTCAAGTATGAAGTTGGGTACAGCATTTCCTGCATACCTGGGCCACCGCGTGGACCTTCGTAACGAATCACCACCACATCACCCGCTACAATTTTGTCCGCCAGAATCGCTTCAACCGCACAATCCTGACTTTCAAAAATACGTGCACGACCGGTAAATTTCAGGATGCTGTCATCCACACCGGCAGTTTTAACGATACAGCCATCGAGTGCGATATTACCGTAGAGCACGGCCAAGCCGCCATCCAGTGAATAGGCATGTTCTTTGTCACGAATACAGCCCTCAGCACGATCATCATCCAGTGTCGGGTACAGCATACTCTGGCTGAATGCAATGGTAGTAGAAATGCCGCCCGGGGCTGCGCGGTAGAATTTTTTTACATCTTCATTGTCGGTAACTTTAATGTCCCACTGATCCAGAGCATCACCCAATGTTGCGGTGTGCACAGTTGGCGTATCGCGATGAATTACACCGGCACGATCCAGCTCGCCCAGAATCGCCATCACGCCACCGGCGCGGTGTACGTCTTCCATGTGGTATTTAGCAGTAGCCGGTGCCACTTTGCTCACACACGGTACCTTACGTGAAATCTGGTCAATATCACTCATCGTGAAATCAACGCCGGCTTCATGGGCAGCCGCCAGTAAATGTAACACAGTATTGGTAGAACCACCCATTGCCACATCCAGACTCATCGCATTTTCAAAAGCTTTTAAATTGGCAATACTGCGTGGCAACACGCTGTAGTCATCCTGCTCGTAATGGCGCTTAGCCAGCTCAACAATTAAACGGCCTGCTTTGAGGAATAATTCTTTACGTGCAGAGTGCGTAGCCAGAGTAGAACCATTACCCGGCAAGCTAAGACCTAGCGCCTCGGTTAAACAGTTCATAGAATTGGCAGTAAACATACCTGAACATGAACCGCAGGTTGGGCAAGCTGAACGCTCAATCGCATCGGATTCAGCATCACTCACTTTATCGTCTGCTGCGGCAACCATCGCATCAACCAGATCCAGCTTATGCGTATTGCCACCCCAGTTTACTTTGCCTGCTTCCATCGGGCCGCCGGAAACAAATACTACTGGAATATTCAAGCGCAATGCCGCCATGAGCATGCCCGGGGTAATTTTGTCGCAATTTGAAATACATACCAAGGCATCTGCACAGTGTGCATTGACCATGTACTCTACGCTGTCAGCAATCAAATCACGGCTAGGCAGGCTATAGAGCATGCCGCTGTGCCCCATGGCAATGCCGTCATCCACCGCAATGGTGTTGAACTCTTTTGCTACACCGCCCGCTTTTTCAATCTCGCGTGCAACCAGTTGGCCCATATCTTTCAGATGAACGTGACCAGGGACGAATTGCGTAAACGAGTTGGCAATCGCGATGATAGGCTTATTAAAGTCGCCATCTTTCATGCCGGTAGCACGCCACAATGCGCGTGCACCCGCCATATTGCGACCGTGAGTAGTAGTGCGTGAACGATAAACTGGCATGATAAAAATCCGTAATTATTTGAAGATTAAATAAAAGTGTAATTTTAGACTAGCTAACGAGAACTAGCCAAAGAAATATGATGAAAGATATATGATTTAACGCAAACCTAATCTTTAGCAAAAAATATTCAGCCCCCATAGCAGATTAAATTAATAAGCAATGACACTTTAGGCTGTATATCACCAAGTCTGGTGATGATCTCACACAATGTATCCCGTAAAATATTTGTGGTTAATTGTCGGTGATTGTCAGTTAGAAAACGCTGCATGCACGATGCACCGCATAGCATAGGCTCAACCCAGCTTGATATATAGCATTAAAGGACTTTATGCCTCAAAGTCATGTCCAGAAAAATCGAAAAACATCAGATGCACCATCATCTGAGAACTTGCCTATTGCCAACACCTTCAGTTGGAGAAGGTATCTTTTGCTTGGCTCTCTGCTATTTATGATTTTTTATTGCATGATACCTGCGTGGCTTAATCACGAACTTAGCACACTGCAAAACAGCACACTTCGCCCTATTGCAGAAGCATTGTTTATGAGGCGCATTTATTGGATCCAATTGGCCGGTATAGCTCTTGGCTCAATTTGCATTGTTTTCGCTATTCACAATTACTTTTCCGCACGTTCAATCAGTAGCAACGGCAGAAACAATACCACTTACCTAAGCCGTCTATTTTCCAAGCTAACAGACTAAAAATCAAATCAACAATATCAAATAACATTTCACTGCATAACGAAAACTAGATTAAGCATGATTCTCTGCGCTTATCCAAAGTTACAAACCCAACAAAAAACATAGACAAATAGGTGTCATAGAGCCTAAGCTTGCATTCGCAACATTAAGCAAAACTATCACCCTAATGACTCAGTTTAATCAGGCCATTAATTTAGCAAAGTGAGATCCTGAATATGAAATTAAAAAAAATTCTCAGCTTTGAGTGGGATGCCATCGCCGGGATTCTCGCTGCTGTAATCGCCCTGATTCTGCATCTCCTCCACATCGTTGACGAACACGTCATTCTGCCGATTGTTTTAGCCTTAATTGCATTGCTGCTGATTAATTTCATGCGCCACACAAGAAATAATGAAATTACTGCCGAACAGGTGCAGCATGCTTTACAGGCCATCAATAATATTCAATCCACTTTAAAAGCTCCGGATGTTGTTTTGGTTGGCCCCCGCCACTTGCGCTCCGCAAACGAACAATTCATCAGGCAGATGAGCGGTGATACTCTCTGGTATAACCTGTGTATGTCTATGTATAAGCCGCAACCGCTGTTTGACGCACTGTTACGGCCGGCAGTGGAAAATCCGCTTGTAAAATCAATACAATTCGTGCTGGATGAAAGCCAGCGAGAACTCTGGCAACAAGAGATACAACCCAAGATTGCGGCTTGCAATGGCAGCGAAAAAGTCCGGGCGCCGCGCTGGCGAGATTTAAGCAAAACCGTTTCTTTTATTCTTGCCGATAATCAGTCCAGCGGAGATACCGAAGCATTACTGAGCTTTTGGGGCGAACCTTTCATGGCGCAGACTACCGCGCACGATGTGCCGCGTTTTATTTTTCATGTGCAGAAAAACTCTGAACTACTGCCGCATCTTGTTGAATTGGAGCGCAACGCGGTACCCCGCACTTAATAAAGCTGCCATTACAAATTATATTAAGTACTAAATTTAGTCTTTACGGAAATTTTAGGTAAAATCACAACCTATTCACTAGAAGTTAACCCTCATGTTTGTTCACCCACAGTTTGATCCCGTTGCCATCCATTTAGGTTCTTTTGGTATCCATTGGTACGGCTTGATGTACCTGATCGGTTTTTTATCTTTTCTGGCTTTAGGTAAATGGCAGATCAAGCATCGCAGCTGGCATCGCTGGACTGTGCCCATGCTGGATGACGCTTTATTCTTTGGCGCACTTGGCGTGATTATCGGCGGTCGTCTGGGCTATGTACTGTTCTACCAGCTAGATTACTTTATTGAACATCCAGCAGAAATTTTTGCGGTATGGCAAGGTGGCATGAGCTTTCATGGCGGATTTCTGGGCGTACTGGGAGCTATGTGGTTTTTTGGCAGAAAATACCACTTAAACTGGTTAAAGATCATGGATTTTGTGGCACCCTTAGTGCCAATCGGCTTAGGCGCTGGCCGTATGGGTAACTTCATTAACGGTGAATTATGGGGCAGAGTCACCAACGCTGATTTCGGCATGGTATTCCCGCGTGTGGATAATCTGCTACGTCACCCGTCACAACTTTATGAGTTTGCACTTGAAGGTATTCTGCTGTTTCTGATTCTGTGGATCTACTCAGCAAAACCGCGTGCTACCGGCGCTATCTCCGCATTATTCCTGATCGGCTACGGCAGTTTCAGGTTCCTGGCAGAATATACGCGCGAGCCTGATGACTATCTGGGACTATTGTCTATGGGCTTGAGCATGGGGCAGTGGTTAAGTTTACCGATGGTGATCATCGGTGTTGTGATGTTTATTGTCAGTCAGAAAATAAACGCTCGATAGAAGTTAATAATCAGAACTGCTTAACGCGGTGATTAGCCTTATGTCTGGTCACCGCAGCACTTCTTAACATCAAGTGCTTGGTCTTTTGCCCGCTGGTACGTTCACGCCACAGTTGAAAAGAACTTTGTTTCAGATTGGCGCGCATCAATTTAATTACGCCATCCTGATTTAAACCAAACTGCGCTGCTATCGCCTCAAATGGTGTACGGTCTTCCCACGCCATCTCAATCACGCGGGAAACCTCGGCTTCAGTCAGCACCTGCTTTAACAACAACGCTTCACACCTTTCCATTTATTATCCTGCCACAGCTTAAAGAACTCCTTACGCGATAGCGCAGGGGGCGCATCTACCGTAGCAGCATGAAATTCAGCATGGTGCTTCAGATACTGCTCATAAGCATCATCACCCGCCAGCCGACGAATGATATGCCACAAGTGTTTTAGTTTCCTTAACATTAATCTCTAAGCCAATTCTCAACCAACCTGCTCGGCTCATGCGGCACTTCGGATAACCTTAATACCTGCTTGCCGCTTAAGTAACGCGCACATAAACGCAGCATATCTATAATCACTACCCACAGCACCACTACAAAAAACATGGTTAAATACGCATCAAGGTGCTGATTAAAAATTAATTGCGGCGCTACTGCAGCTTTTTCCGGCGGCAAAGCACCGCTATAAAGTTTGGTCGCCATATCATCTGCGGCGGCAAGAAAGCCCACGCGAATATCCGTACTGAAAATCTTTTCATAAGCGGCTGTAGTCGTCACAATCACCAGCCATAACAATGGCAAACCTGTTACCCAAGCGTACTTCAGCTTTCCAGACTTAACCAGAATGCCTGTTGCTACACATAAGGCAATTGCCGCCAGCATTTGGTTCGCAATACCGAACAATGGCCATAAAATATTCACACCACCGTTAGGATCGATCACGCCAATATATAAAAAGTAACCCCAGCCTGCCACCACAACACTGCTGGTAAAAACCACTGACGGCATATAAGAAGTTTCGCCGAGTTTTTTATTGAAATTGCCCAGCATATCCTGCAGCATAAAGCGCCCGACACGGGTGCCGGCATCCAGCGTTGTCAGTATAAAAATCGCCTCGAACATAATCGCAAAGTGATACCACAGCGCAAGTAAGTGCTTACCAAACGCACTGCCGAATATACTGGCCATACCTACCGCCAAGCTAGGTGCTCCGCCGGTTCTCGCAAACAGCGTGGTTTCCCCCATATCTTTAGCCAACTGCTCCATCTGCTCTACCGTCACGGCAAAGCCCCAGCTGTTGATTTTCGCTATGGCATCAACGGCCTCTTTGCCGACCACACCCGCCGGACTGTTAATGGCAAAAAAGATACCCGGCTCCAGCACGGTAGCGGCAATCATCGCCATAATCGCCACAAAGCTCTCCAGCAGCATGCCGCCGTAGCCTATCATGCGGATGTCGCGCTCATTCATGAGTAATTTTGGCGTGGTACCGGATGCAATCAAGGCGTGAAAACCCGAAATAGCGCCGCAGGCAATCGTAATAAACACAAAAGGGAACAGCTTGCCGCCAAAGATCGGGCCGGTGCCATCGACAAACTGTGTGACTGCCGGCATATGAATCTCTGGACGCAGAATCACAATCGCAATCGCCAGCAGCAATATCGTACCTAACTTCATAAAGGTAGATAAATAATCACGCGGTGCCAGTAACAGCCACACCGGCAGCACGGCCGCCGCAAACCCATACACAATAATGGCATAAGCCAATGGCAGGCCATCATGATCAAATAATGGGCGTAAGCTTTCATTATTATTGATCCAGCCGCCGCCCCATACTGAAAGCAGCAACAGCACCACACCGATGATTGAGGCTTCCAGCACTCGCCCTGGTCGGATATTGCGCATATAAATACCAACAATCATCGCAATTGGGATGGTTGCCGCCACCGTAGAGGTTGCCCATGGGCTGTGCTTCATCGCATTAACCACAACCAGCCCCAGTACCGCGATCAGAATAATCATGATCAGGAAGGTGCCGACCAGTGCTGCCGTACCGCCCACTGCGCCGATCTCATCACGCGCCATCTGCCCCAGACTGCGGCCGTTGCGACGTGTAGAGAAAAACAGGATCACCATATCCTGCACTGCACCGCCAAGTACCGCGCCTATCAAAATCCATAATGTGCCTGGCAAGTAACCGAATTGTGCGGCCAACGTTGGCCCGATCAGTGGTCCTGGACCGGCAATCGCGGCAAAGTGATGCCCGAACACAATCCATTTATTCGTTGGAATAAAATCACGTCCATTATCCAGACGCTCGGCCGGAGTAGCCCTGGTTTCATCTATCACCAGCACTCTTGCTGCAATCCACGCTGAATAAAAGCGATAACCAAGTGCATACACACATACTGCAGCCGTAATAATCCACAGCGCGTTGATACTCTCGCCACGATTAAGGGCAATACCAGCGAGCGCAAATGCGCCCAATAAGGCTACTGCCAACCATACGATTATTCTCAGGTTTTTATTCATAATGATTTATTTAAGGTAAAAGTTAAGCAAATATTTAATCAGGATCTAAAATAGCCACCATGCAATCCAGATCGAGCAAACCTGAATAATGATACCCAAAGACACGTGGCGTGCAAATTCACGGCCACCGGTAATCACAGCCGCAATCACTTTAGAGACAGCATTGACTGAAAATGCTACCAATATAGGCACGACAGCATCCGTGATAGCAATCTTACCGCCAAGAGCAAGCGATGCAACTGAAATTGTAGCGGCATGCGCGTCTGCAAGGCCTGCTACACCTGATGCCACGATCAAACCGGCCTGACCGAACCATGTTTTAAGTGCCGCTGACACCAGTAGTGCCAATGCGATAACCACCGCCAGCATAAATGCTGTTTTTACACTGAAAGACCGGCCAGGATTGGCAATTTCAGTACCATTCTGGTGAAAAGAACTAAGTGTAACCACTAGCCCATAAATTGAAATGGTGACCCCGCCAAAAACCAGAGGCAAGGCCAGTGCATATAAAGTCGGCGGATGAATTGCCGCAAGCAGCAGACTCAGTTGTAAAACTGTAGATAAGCATGAAAGCGTAGCACCGGCAACTGCAGCGCCCATTAGTTCAGGCGTTTTACGCGCACGAGCACCCATTGAGCCTACGGTGGCTATACTGGAAATAAATCCTGACACTAGGCCAACAACAGGCAAACCGGTTTTGCTGCCAAATAATCGTAATGCAAGGTGACTAAGTGCACCAATAAACATAACCAAAATGACAACCAGCCACAAGTTACGTGGGTTAATTGCATCAAATGGGCCAATAAGTTCATTTGGTACGACTGGTAAAACAATCAACGTGGCAGCTGCCAGAATGAAAAAATCATTCATTTCATCTTTGGTAATTGCACCGCGCACAAACCAGTGAATTGGCTCTTTGGCTGCCAGCAATATCGCCACGGCAACTGCCAGACTGGCAGCCAAACCGGCCTCGCTCATCGCCAAGCCGCCTAAAATTACTGTAAAAATCAAACTGACTTCAGTAGTCAGGCTAGGGTTATCGTCATTACTGACAAAAGTAGCGGCCGTTACGAACACCGTCACACAGATAAGAGACACCATGAGCAGCCACGGGTCGATTGCTGTGCTCACCGCGCCTAGCAATGATGCAATGGTAAACGTTCTCACCCCGGCAACTGTGCTGCTGCCAGCGCCATCTTTTCTGCGCTCGCCGGCAGCGGCTTTTCTACGCTCCCGCTCCGAACCAATCAGTAAACCGATACCCAAAGCTACTGCCAGATTTAACCAATGTGCACTATCAATAATCATGCATACTTCCTATTCGCGAATTCAACATAACTCATAACAAGCCACGCTCAGCAAAAGACAAGGTCTGATTACCTGCAACAATAAAATGATCCAGTACGCGTACATCTACTAAAGCCAGCGCCTGTTTCAATTGCCCGGTTAATAACTCATCTGCAGAACTTTGCTTTGCAACTCCGGATGGGTGATTATGCGCAAATATAACACCGGCAGCATTATGGTGCATGGCACGCTTTACTACTTCACGCGGATAAACGCTCGTTTGTGTAAGCGTACCACTAAACATTTCTTCAGTGGCATTCAACCTGTTCTGTGCATCCAGAAACATCACTACAAATACTTCGCGCGTAAGTCCACCCAGCTTCAATACCAGATAATCCCGCAACTGCTGCGGTGATTCAAACACATCACGCTGTTGCAGTTGCTCATTGAGCGCGCGTTGGCTCATTTCAAAAATAGCCTGCAGCTGCACATATTTACTGCTGTCAATGCCATGCACCTGACTCAGTTCATGTTCTGTAGCGGCGAAAATCCCGTTAAGGCTACCAAACCGGCTCAGCAAATCACGGGCCAGATCAACCGCACTCTTACCGACTACGCCTACACGCAAAAATATAGCCAGCAATTCAGCATCAGACAACACTGATGCGCCTTGCTCAATCAGTTTCTCACGTGGCCGTTCACTGGCTGGCCAATCGGTAATCGCCATTTTAACGCCTTCGCATATACAAGAATAATTCAATCATCGTGTCCAGCCAATTTCGCGTGCGGTTATGTCGCCAATCAGCGTTTGCTTTAAACTCTTGGGAATTTCTGCACTGGTTTCACTTTGCGGAATGCGGCCACCCATTAACTCTGCAAAATCCTGCGGGTAAAGCGGCGCTTTTACGGGCTCGGCGTAACCAGCTGGATATACCGGCAGTGTCGTACTTAAATCATACTTATCAGTCGCATTAAGCGTATGCAAAAGCTCGTGCGCAAGTATCACCATATTTTGCTGATGATACTCATTGTCACCAAATAAATTCACACGCCCGATGCGCCCTTTACTTAATGCAGTTGAATGACTTAATTCAGATTGAGTGGCAGGGTCGTGATAAAGCAGATACATACGAATGTCAGGTTTTATATTCACTTTTGGGCTATTCGCCCAAGCAAAAGCCCTGAACTTTAAACTCCAGACAATCGTACTCAAAACGCCTTCACTATTGGATGGCGGTGCAGGCGGCATCTCATCCACCAGCGCCCCTAACTGCAGCTCAACTGGACGACGCAAACCCAGCTTATACGGCGCGGCCTCTGCAGCGAAATATTCAGCAACAGGCTCAAAATCCTCAGCAGTCAGCGTACGCAAGTATGCACTCACATTAGCACTGGCATCTACATTGACAGGATACACAGCAACATAAAAATTCCGCTTCCAGTCCAGATCAACTTTATCCAGCCAGACCTGCTGTATTACAGTTGCCAGAATTAACAGCAGAATGACAATTCTCAACTTACGCCACATAATCCATCAATCTTTCACAGGTGTTTCTCGGCAGGGAATCTGGGTTAAAATGCAAGCATTACATAAATCGCTGCGAATATGCAAAAAAACAAATCCATAGTGCTAGGCGTTACAGGTGGCATTGCCGCTTATAAAGCAGCGGAATTGGTGCGCCTGCTGGTTAAAGCCAACATAGAGGTACAGGTTGTGATGACTGAAGCTGCCTGCCAATTTATTACACCGGTGACCCTGCAGGCATTATCCGGCAAACCTGTATTTAAGGATATGTGGGATGCCTCTGTTGCCAATGGCATGCCGCATATTGAACTAAGCCGCGCTGCTGATGCGATTGTAATCGCACCTGCCAGTGCCGACTTCATTGCAAAACTGGTGCATGGTCGCGCCGATGATTTGCTCTCCACACTATGTTTAGCGCGTGATTGTCCACTACTCATTGCCCCTGCAATGAACAAACAGATGTGGGAAAACCCAGCGACACAGCGCAATATTACACAGTTAAATGCAGACGGCATCAGCATTCTTGGGCCCGATAGCGGTGAACAAGCCTGTGGCGAGGTCGGTTTAGGCCGCATGTTGGAACCTGAAGACCTATTTAATCTGATTCAGGCGCACTTCCAACCCAAAATACTCACAGGCAAAAAGATACTGGTCACCGCAGGTGCCACACTGGAAATGATAGACCCAGTACGTGCCATCACTAATTTAAGCTCAGGGAAAATGGGTTACGCCATCGCACAGGCAGCTTTTGAAATGGGAGCGGATGTTACCTTGGTCAGCGGCGCCAGCGCATTAAAACCACCGCTAGGCGTAAAATTTATCTCTGCCTCCAGTGCGGATTTGATGTACCTGAGTGTGATGCAGAACATCGCCGTGCAAGACATTTTTATCAGCGTAGCTGCAGTAGCTGATTACTCTCCAACAGAAACCAGCGCACAGAAAATCAAAAAAAGTAAGTCATCACTTACCATAGAACTCAAGCCAAATAAAGATATTCTAGCCGAGGTCGCCAGCCTGCCCAATCCACCTTTCTGCGTAGGCTTTGCGGCGGAAACTGAAAATCTGCTGGAATTTGCAGAAGCTAAACGCAAATCAAAAAGACTGCCATTAATTGTTGCCAACCTCATGAGCGATAGCATGGGGAAGGATGAAAACAGCGTAACGCTACTTGATGACAAAGGTACGCACACTCTTCCCAGGCTACCTAAAAAATTAATTGCTGAAATGCTGTTACAGCATATCTCAACCATGCTGTAGTTAAGGCTTTACAGAACTCGGTAAGTATTTTAGCTTTAAATCCAGAGCTCTACAGATATCACCACCCTCGGTAATTACCGCCCAGAATATATCCATACTTAAATCATGGAAATCCTGATGGTCAATTCTTGGCAATCACTTAAAATACGATCCAATTATCAATTTACTCATTTATTATCTAAGGTTATTTTTATGTCATACCCCAACCTATCTAAAAGAAAACTAATATCGCTCGCTGTTATAAGCGCGCTAGGCACTAACTTTCAAGCTGTTGCTGATGAAGTATCCTCAGAAAAAATAGTCACTTCACCGGTAGTTGTAACAGCTACCCGTGTTGAGCAAAACAGCTTTGACCTACCAGTTGCGATTGACGTTGTAGAGAAAAAGGACATTCAAGATGGCCAACTGCAGATGACGCTTTCCGAAAGCCTGATACGCGTTCCTGGCGTTACTGCACAAAATAGAAATAATCAGGCTCAAGATCCACAAATATCAACACGCGGTTTTGGCTCCCGTTCTGCATTCGGTGTAAGAGGTGTAAGAGTATACGTTGACGGCATTCCTTTAACCATGCCAGACGGCCAAGGGCAACCTGGTGTTGTAGACTTATCTGCTATTAAATCAATAGAAGTTATGCGGGGACCATTCTCTGCACTTTACGGTAACTCATCAGGCGGCGTCATCCAGCTACTAACAGAAGATGCGCCTAAGGTTCCTGAAATCGGAGCAACTGTAATGTTTGGTAGCTATGATACCAAGCGTCAGATCATTGAGGCTGCCGGTATCGCGGATGGTGTTGAATATATGTTGAATGCGTCTAATTTTGAAACTGAAGGCTATCGTGCGCATAACTCCGGCCAGAAGCAGCAGGCTACCGCAAAATTTAAATTCAACATTACCGAAGACACAAAACTAACAACTTTGGTCAACTGGTTTGATCAAAAAGCGCAAGATCCTCTAGGACTGACGAGAGAGGTAGCATTTTCTAACCCGAAAAGTGCCGGAGTAGGTGCAGTCGAATCAAATACTCGCGTGTATCGTAGTCATGCTCAAGTAGGTTTCAATTTAGAACATAGCTTTAGCAAGAACAATGCAATCAATGTTATGACTTATGTCGGCAATCGTGAGAATGAGCAATATCTTTCCCTGCCTTCAAGCCCTCCTGTTAACGCAAATGGTCGTGCTAGCGAGATTTCACGTGATTTTTGGGGCGCTGATGTTCGCTGGGATAACAAAGGTAATGTTCTCAATCGTCCCTATAATTTCAGTTTAGGTCTGACCTATGGTAAATCAGATGATACTAGAATGGATATTAATGCTGACAATGGTGTAAAGCGTGTGCTTGGGACGCCGTTCAGCCTCAACCGCGAAGAAGGCAATATCTCAACCAATTTTGACCAATACGCACAGGGTAAACTTTCTATCTTGGATAATTTGGATTTACATGCAGGGGCAAGGCACACCAAAGTAAAACTTGAAGTGAAAGACGCCCTGATTACAGGTACAAACCCTGACAATAGTGGCAATGTAGAATATCAAAAAACCACACCGGTGATGGGTGCTGTTTGGAAAGTAACCCCAACATTTAACCTTTATGCAAACTACGGTAAAGGTTTCGAAACTCCTACTTTCATTGAAGCGGCTTATAATTCCACTGCTTCAAGTGCCACACCTAATCTAAATTTAAAACCAAGTGAAAGTCGCAACTATGAATTAGGGGCCAAAGCATTCTTAGGTAACAATACACAAGCTAATTTAACTCTTTACAAGGTCACTACTGACGATGAACTTGTTGTGCAAGGCAGTAGCGGCGGCAGAACAGTTTATACCAATGCAAACAAAACCAAACGTAGTGGCGTAGAGTTCTCAATCAACTCTGAGCTAGCTAACAACATTTCACTTTATGCAGCCTATACCTTACTTAATGCCAAGTTTGACTCTGATTTTGGGGCGATTGCATCAGGTAATAAGATTCCCGGAACTTATAAAACTCAGCTCTATGGTGAAGTTGCCTGGAAATACGATCCATTAGGTTTCAGTGCGGCATTTGAAGGCCGTCACAACAGCAAGGCATATGTGAACGACACTAATACTGACATCGCACCTTCTTATACTATATTTAACCTGAGGGCGGGCTTTACACAGAAATTAGCCAACTGGCGTTTTAGCGAATACCTACGCATAGAAAATATGTTTGATAAGGAATATATCGGCTCAGTACGGATTAACGACACAAACTCCCGCTTCTTTGAAACCGCTACAGACAGGAACTTTCTGTTAGGTATTAGCGCTAATTACCAATTTAATTAGTTCTAATTTTTCATTAAAAAGCCAGTAAGAATTCTTACTGGCTTTTTTATTATGGATATTTAGTGTCTAATATGCACTAACTCTAACCAATATATCAATCCAACTATGTCAATCCTCATCGACCTAAAAATCCTAGACGACCGCTTACGCAGTCAATTCCCGGCTTACGCAACACAGGGTTCAGCCGGGCTCGATTTACGCGCCTGTATTGATGAAGCAATCACATTACAACCCGGAGAGACAACGCTCATCCCAACCGGCATGGCAATCCATATTGATAACACCTATTACGCTGCGCTGATACTACCGCGCTCTGGTCTGGGCCATAAACACGGCATAGTGCTGGGTAATCTGGTGGGATTAATTGATTCAGATTATCAGGGACAACTCATGGTATCCTGCTGGAATCGCGGTAATACAGCGTTTGAGCTGAATCCAATGGAGCGTATAGCCCAGTTAGTGATCGTGCCGGTAATGCAGGCAGAATTCCATGTAGTGGACGATTTTGATACTTCTGAGCGCGGTGAAGGCGGCTTTGGCAGCACTGGTAAACATTAATAAACAACATGTATTAATAATCACATATTTAGCTTGAACAAAGTTAAGTTTATGGTCTATAATGCCGCTCTTTCTCAAAAATAGAGTTCTTGGAGATAACCATGGCACGTGTATGTCAGGTAACAGGCAAAAAGCCGATGGTGGGTAACA